>JANNZD010000475.1:0-8151 GCA_031410435.1 Betaproteobacteria bacterium
TGGACTTCAGGCGGCGCGATCAAAACCAGGGGGAAGCTGATTTTAGTCACCTGCTGTCGCTGGCCCGCCACAGCCGGCGGCTACAATTCAAAGCTCGGCTGCCCCATGGGTGGCCGTTTTCATCACGATTGATCATGCCCACCCGCGGGGCCACCGGGTGGGGGGTTTTTGACATCCTTGCTGGAGATCCCGGGGATCATGTCGGACCTGAGCGTACGTCTCGAAGCTCTTGCGCGCCAGCCGGTCGACGACCGGTCGGCGCGCTCGCAACTGTCTGTCACCACCTATTTCTCGGACGAGCTGTTCCGCCGCGAGATGGAGCTGATCTTCCAGCATGGTCCCCGCTACCTGGGGCACTCGCTGGCCGTGCCCGAGGTGGGCGACTACCACACCCTGCCGCAGGAGGGTGAGGGCCGCGCCTTGGTGCGCACGGCCACCGGCATCGAGCTGCTGTCCAACGTCTGCCGGCACCGCCAGGCGCTGATGCTGCGCGGGCGCGGCAACACCCGCCACAACGCGCCCGGGCATGCCGGCGGCAACATCGTCTGCCCGCTGCACCGCTGGACCTACAACCTGCAGGGTGAGTTGCTGGGCGCACCGCTGTTCCAGCAAGACCCCTGCCTGCACCTGAACCGCTACCCCACCCGCACCTGGAACGGCATGGTGTTCGAGGACAACGGCCGCGACATCGCCGCCGAACTCGGCCAGATCGGGCCGCGCGCCGAACTCGACTTCACCGGCTTCGTGCTCGACAAGGTGCACCTGCACGAGTGCAACTACAACTGGAAGACCTTCATCGAGGTCTACCTCGAGGACTACCATGTCGGCCCCTTCCACCCCGGGCTGGGCCGCTTCGTCAGTTGCGACGACCTGAGGTGGGAGTTCAGCCCGCACCATTCGGTGCAGACCGTGGGCATCAACGATTCACTGCGCCAGGCCGGCTCACCCGCCTACAAGCGCTGGCACGAGGCGGTGCTGGCCCTGGGCAATGGCGCGCCGCCCAAGCAGGGGGCGATCTGGCTGACCTACTACCCCAACATCATGGTCGAGTGGTACCCACATGTGCTGGTGGTGTCGACGCTCTACCCCAAGGGGCCGCAGAAGACCATCAACATGGTTGAGTTCTACTACCCCGAGGAGATCGCCGCCTTCGAGCGCGAGTTCATCGAGGCCGAGCAGGCCGCCTACATGGAGACCTGCATCGAGGACGACGAGATCGCGCTGCGCATGGACGCCGGCCGCAAGGCGCTGATGGAGCGCGGCGACGACGAAGCCGGCCCCTACCAGAGCCCGATGGAGGACGGCATGCAGCACTTCCACGAGTGGTACCGGCGCATGATGGGCATAGGCCGCGCGCCCTGGTGATCGGCAGCGCCCGGCCGACGTGACAAGGGCCGCAGTTGCGGCCCTTCTGCATCGTCAGCGCCGCGCCGGCATCACTTCTGCAGCACCCAGGCGCCCTTCTCGATCCTGACCATCACCCGGGCGCGCTGGTCCAGGCCGTTGTGGTCGGCCGCCGACATATTGAAGGTGCCGTGGGTGCCGACCACCTCCTTGGTGGCCTCCAGCGCATCGCGCAGCGCGGCGCGGAAGGCCGGCGTGCCGGGCTGGGCCTTCTTCACCGCGGCGGTGGCGGCAGCCTGTATCACCAGGCCGGCATCCCAGGCATGGGCGCCGAAGGTGGACACGCTGCCCTTGCCGAACTTGGCTTCATAGGCGGCGCTGTAGTCCAGGCCGGGCTTGCGCGACGGGTCACTGGCCGGCAGTTGCGCGGCCACCAGCACCGGGCCGGCGGGCAGCAGCGTGCCCTCGCCGTCGGCGCCCACCACGCGCAGGAAGTCGGCATTGGCCACGCCATGGGTCTGGTAGATCGCCCCCTTGAAGCCACGCTCCTTCAGCGTGCGCTGGGGCAGCGCGGCCGGCGTGCCTGAGCCGGCCACCAGCACCGCCTGCGGGTTGGCCGCCTGCAGCTTCAGGATCTGGCCGGTGACCGACGCATCGCTGCGGTTGAAGCGCTCGCTGGCCACCACCGTCAGGCCCTTGATGCCGGCGGCCTTGCCGAACTCTTGCGACCAGCCCTCGCCATAGGCGTCGGCAAAGCCGATAAAGGCCACCGTCTTGATGCCGGCATTGGCCATGTGCTGGGCGATGGCCAGCGCCATCATGATGTCGTTCTGCGGCGTCTTGAAGACCCAGCGTCGCTTGGCATCGACCGGCTCGACCACCCGGCTGGACGCCGCCAGCGAGACCATCGGGGTCTGGTTCTCCGACACCACATCCAGCATCGCCAGCGAATTCGGCGTGGTGGTGCTGCCCAGGATCAGGTCGACCTTGCTCTCGGTGATCAGGCGCCGCGCATTGGCCACCGCGGCGGTGGTGTCGCTGGCATCGTCGAGCACGATGTAGTTGACCTTGTGGCCGGCCATGCTGCGCGGCATCAGCTCGATGGTGTTCTTCTCGGGGATGCCGAGCGAGGCCGCCGGGCCGGTGGCCGACAGCGTGACGCCGATGGTGATGTCGGCCTGGGCCGACAGCGACAGCGCGGCCAGGGCCGCCGCGAGCAAACGATGCAGAATCTTCATGACAAGGGGCTTCCGTTGAATTGACCGACCGGTCGGTCGATCATACGGGGCCAGGCTGACGGCTTGGGCTGACCAGTGCCTGGTGGAAACCCGGGGGCCGGCCGCGCAGGCCGCGCGGTTCACTCCGGCTCGACGCCGGCGGCCTTCAGCGTGGCGCGGTAGCTGTCGAGTTGCTCCTTCATGAAGCTGCCCAGCCTGGCCGGGGTCGAGCCCACCAGCTGAAAGGTCTGGCGCTCCATCGCCGCGATGACCTCGGGCTTGGTCATGGCGCTCATGAATTCCTTGTTCCAGCGCTCCACCAGTTCGGGCGGCAGGCGCGCGGGGCCCACCACGGCGGCCCAGGACGTGATCGAAAACCGCGGCACGCCCGCCTCGGCAAAGGTGGGCACCTGCGGCAGCGCCACGCTGCGTGCGGGCAAGGTGACGGCCAGGGCGCGCAGCTTGCCGTCGCGGATATGCGGCAGCGACGTGCCGCCCGACACCACCATGGCCTGGGTGCGGCCGGCCAGCAGGTCGGTCAGGGCCTGGGGCTCGCCCTTGTAGGGCACATGGGTCATCTCGATGCCGGCCAGGGCCGCGAACTGCGCCACCGCCACGATGCCGGTGGTGTTGCCGGTGCCATAGCTCAGCTTGTTGGGCTGGGCCTTGGCATGGGCGATGAACTCGGCCAGCGTGTTGGCCGGCACGCTGGGGTGCACCACCAGGAAGAAGGTGTAGCGCCCGATGTCGACGATGGGGCTGAAGTCGACCGTGGGGTCGTAGGGCGGGTTCTTCTTGAGGGCCGGCGCGGCGGCCAGCGGGCTGTTGGTGCCCAGCATGATGGTGTAGCCGTCGGGCGCGGCGCGCGCCACGTCCAGCCCGGCGATGGCGCCATCGGCCCCGGCCTTGTTCTCGACCACCACCGGCTGGCCCAGGCTCTGCGCGATGACGCTGCCAAAGCTGCGGGCAATGGTGTCGGTGGCCGACCCGGCCGGAAACGGCACCACCAGGCGGATCGGTTTGCTGGGCCAGGCCTGGGCAGCCGCCCACGGGCAGGCCAGACTGACGAGACAGGCGATGAGGGCTTTGATCCACATGGGCAGGGCCTTGTACCGAGGGGTGACGGCAGGGGCTTGATGATGCCGATCTACCCGACGCGGGTGCTTCACCAAAACCCCTAGGCTGGCCGCGTTGGCCATGGACAAAACCACCCCGGCACCATCGCGCTCACAGGGCCTGGGCCCAAAGACCCGGCAGGCCTCAGCCCCCGGCCACCTTGCACAGCAGCTCGATCAGCATGGCGTGTTCGGCGCGGCTGAGCCGGCTGTCCAGCGCACGCTCCATCGGCGCGGCCTCGGCAGCGCTGGCCCGGGCGATGCGCAAGCCCTCGTCGGTGAGCACCACGTTCTGGGACCGACGGTCCACCACACTGCGCTCACGGCGCAGCAGGCCGCGGTCCTGCAGACGGTCGAGCAACATGGTCAGGTTGGGCGCCGACAGCGCCAGCGCCTGGGCCAGGCGCTTGGGGCTCAAGGGCCCGTTGACCAGCACCAGCAGCAGCAGCGAGTACTCCACCTTGCGCAGGCCGAAGGGCTGGCCCACATGCTGCTCGAACAGTGTGAAGGTGGTCACCGAGGCTCGGGCGATGTGGAAGCCCAGCAAATCACCCAGCGGCCCCAATGCCAGCGCCGCCGGTTCGTCCGGGCGCTCGTCACCAGGCTCCGCCGCACCAGGCGCCGGGGCTGGCGGCCCGCTGCGCAGGCTGGCACCGCGCGCCATCAAGCCGCCAGGAAAGGCAGGGCCGCATCGGCCCGCAGCGCCCGGCCCCAGTGCACCTGGGCCTGCGGCAGCAGCCAGTCGAGGCCGAATTGCGCCGCCTGCAGCCACTGGCCCGCCGTGCGGCCCCCAGGCGGCGTGGGTCGGGCGGCATCGCCCGCGGTGCGGGCGATGCGGGCCCAGGCCCAGCACATCAGCGCATGGCCGATGCCGTGCAGCACATCGTCGGCCACCCGCAGCGGCCATTCGGGGTCGGCCGCGCGGCCGGCCAGAAGGGCCTGTTGCACCGCGCGCCAGGCCTGCAGCTGCTGCCCCAGCGCCGCTGCAAACGGCTGCAAGGCGGCGACAGCCTGGCAGGCTTCTAGCTCCTGCGACAGCAGCTGCCGCAAGGCGTTGCTGCGCGCGCCGCCATCGTCGAGCAGCTTGCGTTGCACCAGGTCCACCGCCTGGATCTCGTTGGTGCCCTCGTAGATCATCGCGATGCGGCTGTCGCGCACGGTCTGCTCGATGCCGAACTCATGCACATAGCCATAGCCGCCCCAGACCTGCAGGGCCTCGTCGGCGCTGCGGTGGCCCAGGTCGGTGAACAGGGCCTTGGCCACCGGCGTCAACAGGGCCACATGGCCGCCAGCGGTGGCGCGGCGCCCGGCATCGGGATGCTGCTCATGCTCGTCCAGCAGCAGCGCGCACCAATAGGCCAGCAGGCGGCAGGCATCGGTGCGGGCCTGCAGGGTCAACAGGATGCGGCGCATCGCCGGATGCCAGGCGATCGGGTCGGCAGCGTTGTGAAGACCCGCCGGTGCCGCCCCGGCCGGCCGCTGCGCCGCGCGCATCTGCAGCCGCTCGGCGGCATAGCGCCAGGCGTTTTGCGTGGCCGCCTCCAGGTGGCCCAGGCCCTGCAGGCCGACATGCAGGCGGGCCGCATTCATCATCAGAAACATCGCCGCCAGGCCGCGGTTGGGCTCGCCGATCAGCCAGCCTTCGGCATTGTCAAACCGCATCTGGCAGGTGGCGCTGCCCTTGATGCCCATCTTCTTCTCGATGCCGTCACAGTGCACGGCGTTGCGCCGGCCGTCGGGCAGGATCTTGGGCACGATGGCCAGCGACAGACCCTTGGTGCCCAGCGGCGCGTCGGCCAGGCGGCACAGCACCAAGTGCACGATGTTGTCGGTGAGATCATGGTCGCCGCCACTGATGAAGATCTTGCCGCCGCTGATGCGCACCGCGGCGCCATTGGCCGCGGGGGGGTCAGCAGCAGCGCCCTGCCCCACCAGGTCGGCCCGGGTGCGCACCGCGCCCAGGTCGCTGCCGGCCTGGGGCTCGGTCAGGCACATCGTGCCCAGCCATTCACCCGAGGTCACCCTGGCCAGATACAGATCCCGCAGCGCCGGCACCGCATGGGCCTTGAGCACCTCGTAGGCGCCGTGCAGCAGGCCCGGGTACATGGTCCAGCCATGGTTGGCCGCCGCCAGCATCTCGAACAGCGCGGCGTTCAGCAGCTGCGGCAGGCCTTGGCCGCCGGCCTCGGGCGCGCAGGCCAGCGCCGGCCAGCCACCATCGACAAAGGCCTGGTAGGCGGCTCGATAGCCCGGTGGCGTGGTCACCCCTTCGGGCGTCCAGCTGCAACCCGCCAGGTCGCCCGGCGCATTGGTGGGCGCCAGCACCTCGCCGGCAAAGCGGGCGGCCTGCTCGACCACCTCGCGGGCCGTGTCGGCGTCCAGGCCGTCGAAGGCCGGGATCTCGGCCCAGGATGCCGGTGCGTCCAGCACCGGGCCCATCAGGTACAGCATGTCGGCCACCGGGGCCTGGTAGGTCCACATCGCTATGCTTCTGCCGGTCAGGGGTTTGGCGGTGTCAGGACGCCTTGCGCGCCGCACCCAGGTAGGTCTCGATCACGCGCGGGTCGCCGGCCAGCTGCGCGGCCGGGCCTTCAAGGGCGATGGCGCCGGTCTCCAGCACATAGCCGTGGTCGGCCACTTCGAGTGCGGCACGGGCGTTCTGCTCGATCAGCAGGATCGACACGCCCTGCTGACGCAGCGTGACGATGATGCGGAAGATTTCGCGCACGATCAGCGGCGCCAGGCCCAGGCTGGGCTCGTCCAGCATCAGCAGCTTGGGCCCCGACATCAGCGCCCGGCCCACCGCCAGCATCTGGCGCTCGCCGCCCGACAGGGTGCCGGCCAACTGCAGGCGCCGCTCTTTCAGGCGCGGGAACAGGGTGTAGACCCGCTCGATCTCATTGCGCCAATTCGGCACGCGCTGCTTCATCGCACGGTAGCCACCCAGGATCAGGTTGTCCTCCACTGGCATGGTGCCGAAGAGCTCGCGCTTCTCCGGCACCAGGGCCATGCCCAGCATCACGCGCTCTTCCAGCGTCACGTCGGCCAGGTCGACGCCGTCGAACACCACCTGGCCGCGCGACGGCAGCACTGCCATCAGCGCGTTCAAGGTGGTGCTCTTGCCGGCGCCGTTGGGGCCGATCACGGTGACCACTTGGCCCTTGGCGAGTTGGAAGTTCAGGCCAGTCAGCACCTCGGCGCGGCCGTAGCCGGCGTGCAGGTCTTTGACGTTCAACAGCAGTTGGGGTGTCTTCAAATCAGTTCTCCACGGCGCCGGAGCAGCACCCACGAGGAATGAATCCGGCCAAGCCAAGCAGACGCCGTGGCTCCGGCTCTGCCGGGCCACTGGCGGCGCCCCCTGGGGGGAGCGCCGACGGCGCTTCGGGGGGGAATCATCTAATGCTCCGTGCCGAGGTAGGCCGCGCGTACAACAGGGCTGTCCTGCACTTCTTGCGGTGTGCCTTCGATCAAGCGGGTGCCGAACTCCATCACCACGATGCGGTCGGTCAGGCCCATCACGAAATCCATGTCGTGCTCAACCAGCAGGATGCTCAGGCCCTCGCGCTTCAATTGCCGCAGCACATCGGCCAGCGCCTGTTTCTCCTTGTGGCGCAGGCCGGCGGCGGGCTCGTCAAGCAGCAGCAGCGATGGGTCGGTGCACAGCGCGCGGGCGATCTCCATCAGGCGCTGCGGGCCCAGGGCCAGGTTGCCGGCCAGCTCATGCATCTGGCCGGCCATGCCGATGCGCTGCAGTTGCGCCTCGGCCTCGGCAAACAGGCTGCGCTCCTCGGCCCGGTCCAGCCGCAGGATGGCCTTGAGGGTGCCCGATTGGGTACGCAGGTAGCCGCCCAGCGCCACGTTCTCCAGCACCGTCATCTCGGGGATCATCTTGACATGCTGGAAGGTGCGTGACACACCGCGCCGCGCGATCAGCCGCGAGGGCAGGCCGGCGACCGACTGGCCCCGGAAGCGCACCGCGCCGCGGGTGAGCGACAGCACGCCGGTGATCAGGTTGAAGGTGGTGGATTTGCCGGCGCCGTTGGGCCCGATCAGGCCGACGATGTCACCGGCGCGGATGTTGAAGCTGACGTCATTGACGGCCACCAGGCCGCCAAACTCCTTGCGCACCGCGTCCACCTCCAACAGCAGCTCACCGGCGGCGGGCTTGTCGCGGGCCGGCAGCTTGGCCGCGCCGGCCCAGTCGCGTTTGCGCTGGGGCGCTGGCAGCCATTTGCCGACAAAAGTCCACAGTCCATCGGGGGCGTACTTCAACACCGCGATCAGCACCAGGCCGAAGACGATGACCTCGAAGTTGCCGCTGGTGCCGATCAGCTTGGGCAGCAGGGTCTGCAACTGGTCTTCCACCAGCTTGAGCACGCCCGCGCCCAGAAAGGCACCCCAGACCTGGCCCACCCCGCCCAGCACCGCCATGAACAGGTACTCGATGCCCTTGTTCAGGCCGAAGGGAGACGGGT
>JANNZD010000476.1:0-27149 GCA_031410435.1 Betaproteobacteria bacterium
CTGGCCACCAGCCAGTACCGGGTGGCGGGCCAGGCGGTGTCACTGGCCGACATCCGGCTGCCGGTGTTCCTGGTGGGCACGGCGCGTGACCACATCTCGCCCTGGCGCTCGGTCTACAAGCTGCACCACCAGTGCGGCGCCCAGATCACCTTCGTGCTGACCAGCGGCGGCCACAACGCCGGCATCATCAGCGAGCCCGGCCATGCCGGGCGCAGCTACCAGATCGGCTGCCGCAGCGCGCAAGGCGCCTGGGTCGAGCCCGGCCAATGGGCCCGGCAGACACCCCAGCACGAGGGCTCGTGGTGGCCGGCCTGGCAGGCCTGGCTGGCTGAGCGTTCGTCGGCGCGCTAGCCCGCCAAGGCCTGCCCCAAGCGGGCGGTGCTGGGCGATGCCCCGGGTGACTACGTGATGCGGCGCTACACCGACTGAATCTCCGGCTCGGCCGGGCGCCGCCAGCGAGGAATCGCGATGAGCCCGCTGGCGACAAGCCCGGTCACACAGCTGGCGGCGGTGGTGATCGGTCTGGACATGATGGCCTGCAGCCGCGCCAGCGCGCCAGCGCGCCGGCCATCGCCCAGCGGCCGCTGCAGGCCCTGCCGGTGATGGACAAGCGCCAGCTGATGGACCCCTTTCTTCCTGACCGAGCGCTTTGCGCTGGTGGGCGCCATCGCCGGCCACTTCGCCAGCCTCGTGTCAACGCAGCGGCTGCGGGGCGGCAACCCCTGGCTGGCTGGCCACAGCCAGAACTTCTCGATCCTGCAGCCGGTGGCCGCGCTGGTGCCCCAGCTCAACCAGTTCAGGCCCAGCATCCTGGCCACCTACCCCAGCGCTGCCGCGCTGCTGGCCGAACAGGCGCGCCGCAGCGCACTGCGCCTGCCGCTGCAGGAGGTGTGGACCGGCGGCGAGACGCTGACGCCGGCCGCGCGCCAGGCCATCGAGCAGGGCCTGGGCTGCGCGCTGCGCGACAGCTACGGCGCGTCGGAGTTTCTGCCCATCGCCTGGGAATGCGGCCAGGGCCAGCTGCATGTGAACGCCGACTGGGTGATCCTGGAGCCGGTGGGCGCCCAGCACCGCCCGGTGCTGCCGGGCCGCCTGTCGCACACCACGCTGCTGACCAACCTGGCCAACCACCTGCAGCCGCTGATCCGCTTCGACATCGGTGACCGCATCGCGCAGGATGTGCGGCTCCGCGCCTGCAGGTCGGCCCTGCCGGTGGTGCAGGTGGAGGGCCGCATCGACGATGCACTCAGCTTGCCAGGCACTGATGGCCGGCCGGTGATGCTGCTGCCGCTGGCCCTGTGCACGGTGCTGGAGGACGAGGCGGGGGTGTTCTACTTTCAACTGCGGGCGCTGGGCCCCAGCCGCTGGCGCCTGACGCTGGGCGATGACGAAGACCCCTCACCCGCCCGGCGCGAGCGCTGCCGCCACCGGCTGGCCGCCTTTGCCCGCCAGCAGGGCGCCATCCCGCCGCACATCGAGACGCGGCGGGCCGAGGCCATCCCGGCCGGCCGCAGCGGCAAGCGGCAGCGCATCGTGGCCGCGCCGGTGCGGTGCTAGCGATCAGCCCCGGGCATTGGCCCAAGGCCCCGCTCAGCGGCAGGCAAAACTGGCCGCGGCGTTGACATCCCCGCCGCTGTAGCGCGCCACCTGCGGCCAGGGGCAGAGCGGCCGGTTCACCGTGGCCGGCAGGGTGCCGCTGCCCTGCGCCAGCACCCGCTCGGGCGCCTGGCCCTGCTCCACCCACTGCACCAGCGCGCTCAGGCCGTCGAAGCCGTCGGTGGCCGGGCCGCCACTGCAATGCGTCATGCCGGGCACCAGGAAGTTGCGCGCGAACTGCCCGGTGGCCGCCGCGCCATGGGTCTGCTGCAACCGGCGCAGGTAGTCCACCGATTCCAGTGCCGAGAAGATCGGGTCGGCCACGCCGTGGAACATCATCAGCTTGCCGCCACGCTGGCGGAAGCCGCTCAACTGCACATCGTCGGCTGTGTCGTAGACCGCGTGGAAGGCGGCCATGCGCGCCGGGTCGGTCTCGAAGTTGAAGTTCACGGTGCTCAAACCGGGGTCGGGCGGGGTGACAAACTCATGGCCCAGCGCGCCCGCCATCAGCGTGATGTGGCGGGCATTGGGCGCCCCCTGCTGGGCCGTGCCCAGGGTCCAGGCGCGCCAGCCGGCATCGGCCAGACCCGGGTCCCAGGGCCAGCCGAAGTAGAGCGGGCCCTGGCGGTTGCGCGGCCCGGCCATCACCTCGCTCAGGGCCTTCGCCTGCGCCGCGCTCAGGCAGCCGGCAGTGCTGCCGCTGGCCTGGGCCGGCGTGCTGCCGGCGGGGCATTGCAGCGCGGCCGGGGCGATGCGGCAGGCCGCCATGTCTTGCACCAGGCCATCGGCCAGGCCGTCGGCGGCGTCGCAGCGCTGCAGCACCTCACGCGCCACGCGCTGCAACTGGGCGTCGCTCAGGGCCTGGGCCAGCACCGGCTGGCCATCGGCGCCGCGCGGCGCCACGGCGGCAAATTGCTGCACCGTCCAGGCCGCAGCGATGGTGGCACCCTCGCTGACGCGCATCGCCGGCGCCACCGCGATCACGCCGTCGAAATAGCTGGGGAAGCGCTGCGTGAACATCATGCCCTGACGCCCGCCGCCCGAGCAGCCGACGAAATAGCTGCGGTCGGCCGGCCGGCCGTAATAGGCCGCCAGCAGGGCCTTGGCGGTGACGGCGGTGCGCTCATGGGCGCGCCAGGCATGCTCGATGCGCGCCTGCGGGTCGAGCCCGAAGGTGGGCGCCGGGCTCTGGTGGCCGGCGTCGGTGGACACCACCGCAAAGCCACGCGCCAGCGCGTTGTCGGCATAGCCGTTGGCGCCGGTGTTGCGGCCGATGGCCAGGTTGAGCACGCCATCGTTGCCGCCGCCGCCCTGGTAGAAGAAGCGGCCGGCAAAGGCGCTGGGCAGGCGCAGCTCGAAGCCCGTGTGGTAGGGCAGGCCGTCGGCGCCGGTGCGCTCGTCGATGCGGCCGCGCAGCAGGCAATGCGCGGGCAGCGGCGGGCCCACCTCGCTGCCATTGGGCAGCTTGGCGCGCTGGCTGCCGGCCGCCACCAGCATGGCCTCGGTGATGCGCACACCGGGCAGCGCAGGCAGCGCATCGGGATGGCACGCAGCGGCAGCGGCAGCAGCGGCCAGCGTGGTGGGCCGCGCCGGGGCCGGGCGGGTGGCCGTGCCCATCGGGCTGCAGCCCGCCAGGGTGGCGGCGATCAGGCCAGCGGCCAGGCTGGGCAGGGGGCGGGCGATGGGCATGGCGGCGTTCCGGTTGAGCGTGGCGGGCAGCCCCGCAGTGTCGGCGCCGGCAGGCTGCGGGCCTGTCATCCCTGAAGGCGACAAAGGCCGCTGCGTTGATGGGCTGTGTGCCGCCCTGCGCCGGCCTCGGCCCCGGCTCACGCCATCGGCTTCAACTGTTGCAGCAGTGTCGGCACCAGTTCCGACACCGTCGGGTGGATGTGCACCGTGCGGGCCATCCCATCCACGGTCTGCCCTGCGGCCATCATGTCCAGCATGCCGTGGATCACCTCGTCGCCATTCATGCCCAGGATCGCCGCGCCCAGCAAGCGCCGGCTCTGCGCATCGACCAGCACCTTCATGAAGCCCTGCGTCTCGCCCGCCTCGCGGGCCCGGCCCACGCGTTGCATCGGCATCTTGGCGCGCAGTGCCGGCCTGCCGCTGGCGCGCAGCTCGGACTCACTGGCGCCGATGCGGGCCAGTGGCGGGTCGGTGAACAGCGCGTAGCAGGGGATGCGGTCGGCGATGCGGCGCGGGTCGCCGTCGAACAGGTTGGCGACGACGATCTCGTGGTCGTTCCAGGCGGTGTGGGTGAAGGCACCGCGGCCGTTGCAGTCGCCCACGGCCCACACGCCCTCGGCGCTGGTGCTGCGGCATTGCTCGTCCACCGTGATGTAGCCGCGCGCGTCGGTGCCGATGCCGGCCAGGTCCAGGGCTATGCCATCGGTGTTGGGGCGCCGGCCCACCGCCAGCAGCACATGGCTGCCGGCCACCGGCGGCGTGTCGGCGGTGGCACATTCGGCGCCGATCGCAATCTGCCGGCCCTGGCGGGACAAGGACAGGCACTCGGCCCCCAGCACGATGCGGATGCCCTCGGCCTGCAGGATGGCGCGCACCCCGTCGGCCAGGTCGTCGTCCTCGCGCGGCAGCAAGCGCGGCGAGCGCTCGACCACCGTCACCTGGGCGCCCAGGCGGCGCATCAGCTGCGCGAACTCCAGGCCGATGTAGCTGCCGCCGACGATCACCAGGTGCTCGGGCACCGCATCCAGCTGCATCACCGACACGTTGTCCAGGGTGGGCAGGTTGTGCACGCCGGGCAGGTCGGGCAGCACCGCGCGGCCGCCCAGGTTGAGAAAGATGCGTGGCGCCGTCAGCACGCGGCCACCCACCCGCAGCGTGCGCGGGCCAGTGAAGCAGGCCTGGCCAATGATGACCTCGGTGTGCTTCAGGCCACGCATCCAGGCCTCGACACCCTCGGTCGATGCCTTGACGATGGCGTCCTTGCGCGCCCGCACCCGCGGCATGTCCACACGCAACTCGCTGCCGATGGCAAAGCCGAATTCAGCGCCGCGCCGCGCCATGTGGATGGCGCGCGCGCTGGCCACCAGAGTCTTGGTGGGCACGCAGCCGACATTGACGCAGGTGCCGCCAAAGGCACTGCGTTCGATGATCGCCGTGCGCAGGCCCTCGCGGCTGCAGCGGGCGGCCAGCGCAGGGCCGGCCTGGCCGGCACCGACGATGATGGCGTCGAAGGTTTCAGTGCTCATGGGTGACCCTTTAGATGCGGGCGGGCTGTTGTGAACCCACCCGATTTTCCAGAAAGCTTCAAGCTTTGAGAGTTTGGGGCAATTGGCCGGCGGGTCAGGCGCCGGCCCCGCAATCCAGGGCTTGCGTGGTTCGGGTTCCTGGGTGGCCTGCCGCCCACGCTCCTCGCCGTGAGAATCCAGGCTGGGGCCAGGACAGCATTTCAGAATCGGAAACCACATGGATCGCCTGCAAGCCATGACCACCTTTGTCGCCGTGGTCGACAGCGGGGGCTTCGCCAGTGCCGCGCGCAAGCTCAACCAGTCGCCGCCGGTGGTCACGCGCGCGGTGGCCGAGCTGGAGGACAGGCTGGGCCTGCGCTTGCTGACACGCACCACCCGGGTCGTGCGTGTCACTGACGCCGGTGCCCGTTTTGCCGAAGACTGCCGCCGCATCCTGGCCGATATCGATGCGGCCGAGACCGCCGCCGCCGGCACCCACGCCGCGCCACGCGGCACCCTGGTGATCACCGCACCGGTGCTGTTCGGGCCGCGCCATGTGACACCCATCCTGGTGAGCTACCTGCAGGCGTTTGTGCAGGTCGACGCGCAATGTCTGTTTCTGGACCGCGTCGTCAACGTGGTCGAAGAAGGCATCGACGTGGCGGTACGCATCGGTGAGTTGCCTGATTCGTCGCTGCAGGCCACGCAGGTCGGGCTTGTGCGCCGCGTGCTGGTGGCCGCGCCCGGCTATTTGCAGGCCCGCGGCGTGCCGCAGCGGCCGCAAGACCTGGCCGGGCACACCATCGTCTCGGCCTCGGGCGTGACGCCGGTGCCTGAATGGCGCTTCAGTGACGCCGGCAGACCCCTGCTGCAGCGCCTGCAGCCACGCCTGCGCACCACCAGCAATGACGGGGCAATCGCCGCCGCCGTGGCGGGCCTGGGCATCACGCGGCAGCTGAGCTACCAGGTGGCAGACCAGGTGCGCAGCGGGGCGCTGCAAATGGTGCTGCAGGACTTTGAGACCGCGCCCTTGCCCGTGCATGTGGTGCACCACGAGGGCCGGCGTGCCACGCAAAAGGTGCGCGCTTTCATCGACCTGGCGGTGCAGCGCCTGCGCGCGGACCCGGCCTTGAACTGACGCGCCGGCCGGGCCCAGGTGTATCAACGCGACGCCAGCGCGCCCGCCGCCGTCGGCCGGCGTGAGGTGGAACGACCGGGGACGCTGCTTTCGTCAACCCCGCGTGACCTGGAAGGGCCGCCAGGGCGGCGCCGGTTGCCGCGCTGCACGCAGCGCATCGGCCTCGGCCCAGGTGCCGGTCAGGGCCGATTGGGGTGACAGCTCGCGGAAGGACCAGCGCAGCGGCAAGGCGTCGCGCAGCCGCCAGCCGGCGTCAATGCGAAAGCGCCAGGCGCGCTCGGCACCGACGAAGGACTTGAGCGCGTCACCCTCCCACACCACTTCAGCGGAGCCGGTGAGCGTGAGCAGATCGCCGCTGTCGAAATCGATGAAGAGCACACCGGCGCGCGGGTTCAGCTGCAGGTTGCCCAAGGTCATGAAGAAGCGGTTGCCGCTGAAGTCGGGCACGAGCAAGGTGCGCTCGTCTTCGATCTTCACGAAGCCCGGGCGGCCGCCACGGTGGGACACATCGGCGCCACGGCCCGTCGCCACGTCGGGCTTGCCGGCTGCGGCCGGCGCCTGTGTGGCGACGAACAGCGTGTCTGAGCGCGCGATGAGCGACTGCGCGTCGGTATCCAGTGACGCCAGCGCCTCGGTGGCGCGGGGCAGAACGTCGCCGGCGTCGCGCACCCACTGAAGCTCGCGGCCCTGGATGTATTGCCGGCAGTTGCCCACCGATTGATCGACTTCCACGCTGAAGCCCTGCGCATTGGCGGCCAGGACACGGCCGTTGACGCGGTTGCGCCGGCGCGTGTGCAGCTCGATGCCTAGCAGGCCCAGTTGGGCACCCGGCGCCAGCCCGTCGGCCAAGGGGTCACCCGGGATGGGGCGCAGCTTGAAGTCCAACCGCCTGGCACCCGCTGCCTGCACGAAACCAGGCCGGCCCACGAGCGTGGACGCCCAGGGCCGGCCGGCCGCGTCCACCGAGCCCAGCAGCATGAAGGGCAGTTGCTCGAAGAAGCGCTGGTGTTGCTCGGGCATGGCGCTGCGGATGACGCGCCGGCCCACGTCGGCCATGTGCTCACGGATGCCCAGCCGGTCTTGCACGGCCTGTTCACCGGCATGGAAGGGGTTGTCCTGGCGTGCGTTGGTGGCTGACATGATCGAAAACCCCAGGCCTCAGGCGGCCAGGCCGACGGCCGACTTCTGGAACGGCACGAATCCCGGCAGCGCCTCCACGCGGGCCAACCAGGCGCGAACCTGCGAGTAGGCCGAGAGATCCACATTGCCCTCGGGCGCGGCCGCGATGTAGCTGTAGGCGGCGATGTCGGCCAAGGTGGCGCTGTTGCCGACCAGGAAAGCGCGGTTGGCAAGCTGCGCTTCCATCACCGCCAACAGCGCATGGGCACGGCTGATCGCGTCCTGGGCGTCACGCTTGGCGCCAAACACCGTGATCACGCGCGCCGCAGCGGGGCCGAAGGCGATCTGGCCGGCGGCCACCGACAGCCAGGCTTGCACGTCGGCCTGGCCCTTGGGGTCTAGCGGCAGCCAGCGGCGGTCGGCGTCGTACCGGGTGGCCAGATAGACCAGGATGGCGTTGGAGTCGAACAGCGAGACGCCGTTGTCGTCAAGCACCGGCACCTGGCCGAAGGGGCTGAGCTTGAGGAATTCGGGCGCCTTGTGGGCGCCTTTCAGCAGGTCGACATCGACCAGCTCGTGCGGCAAGCCCAACAGCGACAAGGCGAGTTGGACACGGTGCGAGTGGCCGGACAGCGGGTGGCGGTGGAGTCGGATGGACATGGTGGGCTTCCTTGGGGGGGTCGGGGGGCTTGGGTCGTTGGGCGCGACGTCCCTGCAGCGCCTGGCCGCCACTGTGGCTGAAACAGCGCCAGCGCGGTATCCCCGGCGGCGCCAAGTCAGTCTTTCGGGCCCGGCAAGAATGGGCTTGCCGCCATGGGCTCCGCTACGATGCCCCGCATGCGCCGCATGCCCCGCATGCGCCGACACGATAGTGACTGGCGCCGCATCGGCGCCTTCGCGGCGCTCATCGGCTATCACGCCGGCATGCTCTATGTGGCCTGGCCCTTCCATGTGAAGAGCGCCTACGAGTGTGGGCCGGCCTTGACCGCGCTGATGCTGGCATTGAATCCGTGGCGGCTGCCGTTGGCCTACTTCGGGTTGAAAGCGGCGCAGCGCTACAGCGGCGACCTGCTAGCGTTCTGGGGCCAGTCTTCACCCAGGGCCTGGGCACGCCGGTGCCGACCTGGAGCCACCTCTGGCGCATCGCCTACTTGCGGGTCTACATGGTGATCGTTGCTGCGGTCGCACCCAGGCCACCGGCCACCTACGCCGCGCCTGGCGTACCGCGCCGTGCGGCGATGGTGGCGCTGCTGCTGGGGCCTTGGCTGTATCCATGGGTGCCGCGGATGCCGCTCTACCCGGTGTTCGGCGGCAACCACGCCGTGGTGCACGATGACTACAAGCACGCGCTGTACGTCGCGATGTTCGTCTTTGGCTTCGCGCTCGTGGGGCGGCCCGGGCTATGGCAAAGCATCGACCGCTTGCGCTGGCCCGCGCTGGTGCTGGCGGCGCTGGGTGCGGTGGTGTTCATCGGCCTGTCCTCGGGCGCCGGCCAGGCGCTGCCGCCTGGCGAGTGGCAACGCTGGGTGGGCCGCGCCGGGCGCGAGGCCCAGGCCTGGGGTGCCCTGCTGGCCGCCCTGGGGTTCGTCCAGCGCCACTTGAACCATGACCACCGCGGGCGGGCGTATGGGGTGGAGGTGGTCTTCGCCCACTACATCGTGCACCAGACGGCGCTGATCGCCCTGGCCGTCAGGCTCAAGCCTATGCAGCTGGGCGGCGCGCTGGCGGCCACCTGCATCATCCTGGGCACGGTGCTGGTGTGTGGGGTGACGGCAGAGGTGGCGCGCCGCGTCCGGTGGCTGCGCCCGCTGTTCGGGTTTCGGGCTGTATCGCCCAAGGTCGATGCGGCCTTGCCGCAAGCCTCTTGAGCGCCATACGCTGGCGGATTTCCTGCACGTCGGCCGCTCAATGCGCCGGCAGGAAGGCCGCGAACAGCTCGCTCTTGAAGTGCAGCCCCAGCCGGTCGAAGGCCCGGGCCCGGTAGGTCTTGACGGTGGCCAGGCCCAGGCCCAGGTCGGCGGCAATGCCGTCGTAGGTCCAGCCGCGTAGCAGGCGCTCGCAGACATCGAGCTCACGCGCGGTCAAGGCCGGGCAACGGGCCTGCAGCGCGGCGCGCAGGCCGGCGGGCGCAGCACCGCCCGGCGCGCAGGCGGACGGCAACGGCGCGGCCACCAACACCAGATGGCGTTGCACGGCGGCCAGCAGCAGGCCGGCCAAGCCGGCAAAGCCGGCCAGTTCGCCGTCGCTGAAGCGGCCCTGGTGGGCATGGTGATACAGGTTGACGGCAAACAACGCCTCGTCGTCCTCGCGCTGCACCACCGACAAGCGCTCCACCATGCCGTGGCGCCGGTAGATCGCCTCGCGGTGCTGCGCGCTGGGCGCGTCGTCGGCATGCATGCGCAGCACCGCCACCTGGCCCGGCTGCACCTGGTCGAAGCTGCGGTCCAGCCGGTACAGGCCCTGGCGGTAGACCTCGAAACAGGCCTCGGTGGTGTCGGCCACGCCGATGCTGGCCGACAGGTATTTCTCGGGCGGGCGCTGGCGCCAGACCCGGTACACCGACCAGGACGCCGCCTGCAACTGCGCCTGGTTCAGGCCCGCCAGCGTGCGCTGCGCGAAGTCCGGCAGGCCAAGGGCGCCCACCATGGCCACCAGCGGGTGGGGCGGCGGGGCGGCGCCGGGTGCAGCGGTTGTGGGCAGGATCCAGTGGGGCATCGTCGGGGGCGTGTAATGGGGCCGCCGGGGCCGGCAGCGTCATCCTCTGGGAGGACCGACGCTGCCGGCCTGGCCAGCCCAGGCGCAGGCATGATGCGCGACGACGAAGGGCCGGTCCATTGTGGATTGCCCGCCGCCGGGGCCTGCCGGCCCCACGGCCGATCACCATCCCTGCCGGAGACGCCCATGACGCGCCGCACCCCCTCCCCGCTGGCCCTGGGCCTGCTCAGCGCCGCTGCAGCGGCCATCGCCCTGCTGCCGGGCTGTGCCGGCCAGAAGCCCGCCGGCACCGCACTGGCCTGCGGCCAACTGCCGGGCGCCGTGGCCCAGCTGCCCGGCCTGCGCATCACCCAGGCCGCCAACCAGCCCGCCGACGACAAGGGCCATCCGGCCCATTGCCTGGTGACCGGCCAGCTCAACGCGCGCACCGGCATCGACGGCAAGCAGTACGCGATCGGCTTCGAGATGCGCCTGCCGCAGGGCTGGAACCAGCGCTTTCTGCACCAGGTCAACGGCGGCAACGACGGCGTCGTCAAGCCGGCCTGGGGCGACCTGGGTGTGCTGGCCCAGGATGCGCTGTCGCGCGGCTTTGCGGTGATCAGCAGCGATTCGGGCCACAACGCCGAAGACCCGGCCAACCTGGCCGCCGGCCTGGCGCGCGGCAATGTCTTCGGGCTCGACCCCCAGGCCCGGCGCGACTACGGCTACAGCGCCAACGGCGCCGTCTGGCCGGTGGCCCAGGCGCTGATCGAGCAGCACTACGGCCAGAAGCCCAAGCGCAACTACATGGCCGGCTGCTCCAATGGCGGGCGCCACGGCATGGTGGCCGCCAGCCGCTATGCCGACCGCTATGACGGCATCCTGGCCGGTGCGCCCGGCTTCAACCTGCCCAAGGCCGCGGTGCAGCATGCCTGGGACATCCAGAGCTGGAAGGGCGTGGACCCCGACATCCGCAAGGCCTTCAGCCCGGCCGAGATGAAGACCGTGGCCGACCGGGTGGTGGCGCGCTGCGACGCGCTCGACCAGCTGGTGGACGGCATCGTCGGCGACCTGAAGCGCTGCCAGGCGGTATTCAAGCCGGCCGAACTGCAGTGCAGCGGCGCCAAGACCGACGCCTGCCTGAGCCCGGCCCAGGTGCAGGCACTGGCCCGCTCGTTTGCCGGCCCGCGCAATGCCCGGGGCGAGGCGCTGTATGCCGACTGGAGCTTCGACGGCGGCATCGGCGCCAGCGGCTGGCGCACCTGGAAGCTGGAATCGGCCATCCCGCCCTGGGACCGCCACCCCATCATCGCCACCATGGGCGCAGGCTCGCTGGCCTATATCTTCAGCACCCCACCCAACCCGCAGGCCGGCACGCCTGCCGCGCTGGTGGACTACCTGGCGCGCTTCGATTTCGACCGTGACGCCCCCCGCATCCATGCCACCGATGCGGTCTTCACCGAGTCGGCGATGACCCTGATGAGCCCGCCCGACGCCGCCAACCCGACCCTGGCGGCCTTTGCCCGGCGCGGCGGCAAGATGATCATCTACCACGGCAACAGCGACCCGGTGTTTTCGGTCAACGACACCCTGGCCTGGGCCGAGCGCCTGCAACGCAACCTCAGCCCGCAGGGTGCGGCGGCGGTGGCCCGGGTCTTCCCGGTGCCGGGCATGGGCCATTGCCAGGGTGGCCCGGCCACCGACCAGTTCGACGCCCTGGGCGCGCTGGTGGCCTGGGTCGAGGACGGCAAGGCACCCGACCGCATCGAGGCCCAGGTCAACCCCGCCAACAAGGAGCTGCCCGGCAACTGGACCGCGCAACGTGGCCGGCCGCTCTGCCCCTGGCCCCAGGTGGCACGCTATGCCGGCGGCCCGACCGAGGCGGCCGCCAGCTTCCGCTGCGCGGCGCCCTGAAAGGGTGTTGACAAAATGAATCACACCCGCAGCGACCCGGATAAGGCGCCAGTCACCCAACACGCCGCACACACCGCCCTGCCGCCAGCGCCGGCACTGCTGCCCATGACCCAGGTGATCTGCCAGGTCGGCGCGCTGGTCAGCCTGGGCCCTGGCCCGCATGGCGAGCGCCGCTACGTGCCGCTGGGCGGCGGCAGCGTGCGCGGGCCGGAATTGAACGGCAGCTTGGTCGAGGGTGGCATCGACTGGCAGATCAATCGCGCCGACGGCGCGCTGGAAATCGCCGCCCACTACGTGATCCGCGCTGACGACGGTGCATTGATCGAGGTCCAGAGCAGCGGCCTGCGCCACGGCCCGGCCGGGGTGATGGCCCGGCTGGCCGCCGGTGCGCCGGTGGGGCGCGATGAGTACTACTTCCGCACACTGGTGCGCCTGACCACCGGCGCGCCGCAGTGGCAGCACCTGAACAAGCTGCTGGTGATCGCCGTCGGCCAGCGCGAGGCGACGCAGGTCAAGCTGGATTTCTACCGGCTGGCCTGAGCGGGTGTTGACAATGACGCCCGCGTGGGGCCCCAAAACGGGCCAAATCTAGGCGCAAAGCACAGACCGGCTGCGGGCCCGGCGAGCATTTGCAACGACGAGTTGGCCCATTTGGGGGCCTCACCCTTCGGGCCGGGCGGCCAAGGGCACTCCGGCGCGGGTGCCATTCATTTCGTCAACACCCTCTGAGAAGCCTCACTGCATCCGCAAGCCCGCCGGCGCGGGCTGCGCCGCGCGGGCCAGGGCCGAGGCCACCTCGGCCAGCAGCTGCTCCTCGGGATAGGGCTTGCCCAGCAGCACATCGACCCCGCACTGGGTGGCGGCGTCGCGGTGCCGGTCGTTGGACGAGGTGATCATGATCACCGGCATCGCCGGCCCGCCCGGCAGGCCGCGCAGGCGCTGGGTCAGCCCGAAACCGTCCAGCCCGGGCATTTCCACATCGGTGATCACCAGGTCAGGCCACTGCTGCGCCAGCGCCGCCAGGGCGGTCAGCCCGTCATCGGCCAGCAACACCTGGTAGTGATGCTTCTCGAGCAGGCGGCTGGTCTTGACCCGCACCACCTTGGAATCGTCCACCACCAGCACGGTGGCCGGCCGGGCCGGCGCCGTCGGGGCCAGGGCCGACGGGCGCGACGGTGCGACGGCCAGCGGTGAGGCCGCCGGGGCGGGCGGCGCCAAGGCCCGGGTCGGGCTGGCCCCTGGCACGGTGCGATCGGCCAGCGGCGGGGCTGGAGCCGGGGCAGCCCTCAACGCATCCGGCGGGGGCATGGGCAGGGGCGAAGGTACAGTTGCAGGTGCAGGTGCAGGTACAGGTACAGGTACAGGTACAGGTACAGGTACAGGTACAGGTACAGGTACAGGTACAGGTACAGGTACAGGTGCAGGCGCAGGCGCAGGTACGGGGATGGCGGGCGCGGGCGCCAGTTCGGGCGCCGGCGTGGGCGGCGCTGGCGGCACCAGCCGCAACGGGGACGGGGCGGGCGCACGCCGGCGCAGCGGCAGGGCCTCGACGCGCGGCGCGGCTGCATCTGCGGCCTGCGCCCGGCTCTGCCGCAGCGCGTCCAGCCGCGCCGCGTCCAGCGCGGAACGCTGGCGTGCCTGCCTCAGCGCCTCGATGGCGGCCTCGCGCCGGGTGTGCAGGTTGTCGGGCTCGGTATCGTCACCGGGGTCACGGTCGAGTTCGGCATCCAGCGGCTGCGGTGCCTCGAAGGGCCGGTGCGCGGGCGGCGCGGGCGCCGTTGCGCGCGGCAGCCGGGATGCCGGCGGCTGGGACGGGCGCGCCGAGGGTGGGCGGGCACGCCCGCGCAGCAGGGCCACCAACCCGATCACCAGCAGCAGCAGCAGCACCGCCGGGATGGCCCACAGTTCAGCAGTCATCGGCCCCATCATGGTTTGTCCGGGCCGACATTCCAGCCCCCGCAAGCTAACGCCGGCTTCGCCTGGCGCCGGCCTGATCTTCGCCACCTAGCTTAGCGCTTGTACCGGCGGCGCAATGTGATGATTTGCCGCACTTCACGCCCGCAGAAGCCTGGCTGCCAGCGCTGGGCGACAGGCGTCACGGCGGTGATAGTGCCTGGCCGGCCCGGGCCCCAGACTGCGGGCCATGAACCCCAACGCACCCGTTTTGCTGCTGGTAGACCCGGCGCTGGCCGCCCCGCTATTGGCCGCGCTGCAAAGCCAGGCGCCGATGTTGCCCGTGCTGCCTTACAGCCGCAGCCTTGACGATGCCAGCCTGGCGGGCATCGAAGTGAGCCTGGGCTGGCGCTTTCCGCCCGGCATGGCCGGGCGCCTGCCGGCGCTGCGCTGGATCTGCTCGATTGCCGCCGGCGTGGACAAGCTGCTGGTGCCCGAGCTGCCGGCGGCGGTGCTGGTCTCGCGCATGGTCGACCCTGACCAGGCCCTGGGCATCGCCCAATATGTGGCGGCGATGGTCTTGCGCCAGGTGCGTGGCCTGGCCGCCTATGACAGCCTGCAGCAGCGCCGGGCCTGGCAGCGCGCGCCGATGGCCGCCGCCCGCCACCGGGTGGCGGTGCTGGGCTGGGGCGAGGTGGGTCGGGCCATCGGCCAGGCGCTGCAGGCCCTGGGCTTCCAGGTCAGTGGCTGGCGCCGCAGCAGCGGCGACCTGCATGGGCTGCTGGCGCGCAGCGACATCGTCGTCAATGCCTTGCCCCTGACCCCCCAGACCACCGGCCTGCTCGACGCCGCCGCCTTTGCGGCCCTGCCGCGCGGCGCCTACCTGGTCAACATCGCCCGCGGCGGGCATGTGGTGGAGCCCGATCTGATCGCCGCCGTGCAGTCCGGCCAGCTCGCCGGCGCGGCGCTGGACGTACAGGCGGTGGAGCCGATGCACCCCGATGACCCGCTCTGGCAGGTGCCCGGCATCAGCATCACGCCGCACATCGCCGGCCAGTCATCGCCCGACCTGGTGGTGGCGCAGTTCCTGGCCAGCCTGGCGCGCGTGCGCCAGGGCCTGCCGCCGCTGCACCCGGTGGACCGCAGCGCGGGCTTCTGATTGCGCCGCGCCGGCCCGGCGCTCAGCCCGCCAGTGCCACGATCTGGGCCAGTGGCACGGCGCCGGCCTGGCGCCGCAGCTCGACCCCGCCCTGCAGACGCACCAGCGTGGGGATGCTGCGGACCGCAAAGCGGGCCGAGGTAGCCGGGCTGTCATCGCTGTTGACCTTGACCAGCAGCGCCCGGCCCTTGAGCTGGCGCGCGGCGGCCTCGAAGGCCGGGGCCATCTGGCGGCAGGGGCCGCACCAGGGCGCCCAGAAGTCCACCAGCACCGGCAGGCTGGACTGGCGCACGAAGGCGTCGAAGTTGCTGTCGTCCAACTCGACCGGCGCGCCGCTGAGCAGCGGGCGGTGGCAGCGGCCGCAATCGGGGTCATCGCCCAGGCGCTGGGCGGGCAGGCGGTTGACGGCGCCGCAATCGGCGCATGCGATGTGGTGGGTATCCATCACAGGCAGCTGGGTACGCCACTGGGTATTTCAAGGCCCGGTGCCGGCCGGGCGCGGCGGCAGGTCAGGGCGGGGTGTCGGCCAGCCGCGCCGCCACCCGGTCACCCACATGCTGCATGAAGGCCCGCACCCGGGCGGTCTGGCGCAGGTCGGGGTGGGTCAGCATCCACACCGGCACCGACAGCTCGGGGATGGGCTCGGACACCGCCACCAGCTCAGGGTGGCGCTGCGCCATGAAGGTGGGCAGGATGCCCACCGCCAGCCCGGTGTGCAGCACTGCCGCCACCGCATTGAAGATATCCACCCGCAGCCGCACCTGGGCCTGGGCCAGGTGGCGGCGCATCCACTGGTCGTAGACCCGCGTTTGCGAATCGCGCTCGAAGGCCACCCAGGGCGCATCCTTGAGCAGCGCGGCCAGCGGCAGCACCGACTGCGGCAGGCCCGACGCGCCGCGCTGCGCATAGACCCGGCAATGGGTGGTGCCCAGGGGTCGGCCCACCAGATGATCGGCCACCTGCGGGCTCAGGCGCAGCGCCACATCGGCTTCGCGGCGAGCCCAGGAATCTGATTCGCCGGCATGCCGGCGCGACAGGTCCATCAGGAAGGCGTTTTCCACCACCTCTACCTCGATGCCCGGGTAAGCCCGGGCAAAGTCGGCCAGGGGCTGGGGCAGCAGGTGCTCCATCACCACGAAGGCGGTGGTCACGCGCAGCACGCCGGTCAGCTCGCGGTCGCGGCCCAGCACCTGGCGTTCGATCTCGTCGGCCTGGTCAGCCATGCGCCGGGCCTGCGCCAGCACCAGGGCGCCGGCCTCGGTGGGCAGGTAGCCGGTGCGCGCGCGCTCGAACAGGCGCGCCCCCAGGCGGGCCTCCAGCGCATCCAGGCGCCGCAGCACGGTGGTGTGGTTCACGCCCAGTTGCCGGGCCGCTGCCGCCAGACCACCGGTATTGCCCACCGCCAGTGCGTAGCGCAGGTCGCTCCAGTCGAGTTCGCTCATGGGTCGCCGGCCCGATCATGCAAATTTTCAATTATCAGTGGCCTCGGCTGCCTGGCTTGCGGGTTTTGCCGGGTCAGGTCCCGCTGCCGTCCCCCGGGGTGGGCGTGACGGGTATCACGCGCGCCGGGGAATAATGCCCGATACCCACCCGTAGTCCCTCAGTGCAAGCGCCTGATTGCTTTCGACAACAGCTGCTGGCCGCCATCCCGCGGCTGCGGCGCTACGCCCGCTCGCTGGTCTTTGACAGCGCCAGCGCCGACGACCTGGTGCAGACCACGCTGGAGCGCGGCCTGGCCCACTGGCATCAATTTGACCAACGCCGCGACATGCTGGTGTGGCTGCTGTCGATCGCCCACAACGCCTTCCTGGACCAGCGCCGGCGTGACGCCCGCCTGAGTTTTGTCGACCCGGCCCAGGCCAATACCCAGCAGGACGCCCAGCGGGCCGACCCCGGGGTGGACATCGGCCTGCGCATCGACCTGCTGGCAGCCCTGGCCAGGCTGTCAGCGGACCACCGCGAGCCCCTGCTGCTGGTGAGCGTGGAGCAATTGAGTTATGCCGAATGCGCCGAAGTGCTGGGCATCCCGGTCGGCACCGTGATGTCGCGGGTATCGCGCGCCCGCACGGCGCTGCGCGAGCAATTGGACGGCCCGGCGCGCAGGGACAGCACACCCGGCCTGAGAAGGGTGATCTGACATGAGCACCGCCGACAAACCCGACCTCCAACAACTCAGCGCCTGGCTCGACCAGGCACTCGACCCGGCCGAGCAGGCGCGCATCGACGCCTGGCTGCGCGACAACCCCGAGGACGCCGCACTCACCCGCTTGTGGGCCGCTGACGGCCAGGCCCTGCGCGGCCGGCTCGAGCCGGTGCTGGACGAGCCCATCCCACCGGCCCTGCTGCAGACCGTGGCCACCGGCGGGGGCAGCAGCGGCGCCGCCAACCTGCCGCGCTGGCGTCGCCTGGCCCGCGCCGCCGGGCTGGTGCTGGGGGGCACGGCCATCGGCCTGCTGATCGGTGCGGGCGCGGTCTCGCGCAGCCCGGCCACCTTTGCTGCGCTGCCCCTGCCCTGGCGGCCCGCAGCCCTGGCGGCCACCAGCTGGCCGCACCGCGCTGCGGTGGCCCATGCGGTATACGCCCCCGAGGTGCGCCACCCGGTGGAGGTGAACGTGGCCGAGGGCACGGCCACCGAACAAAAGGCCCAGGAAGAACACCTGGCACGCTGGCTCGGCAAGCGCCTGAGCCTGCCGGTGCGGCTGTATGACCTGCGGCCGCAGGGCTTCGAGCTGGTGGGCGGGCGCCTGCTGCCCGACCTGGCCGGCCCCAGCGCCCAGCTGATGTACCAGAACCGTGCCGGCCAGCGCGTCACGCTCTACCTGCGCAAGCCCGAGGCCGGCGCGGACACGGCCTTCCGCTTCCAGAAAGAGGGCGACCTGAACCTGTTCTACTGGATCGAGGACGGCTTTGGCCTGGCCCTGGTCGGCAAGCTGCCGCGCGAGCAGCTGCTGACCCTGGCCAACACGGTATACCGGCAGGCCGAGTCCGGCATCCGCCCAAGCCCGACGCCGCCGCCGGCGTCCTGATTCGTGCGCCCCGGGGCCTGGCGCCGCGCCGCCAGGCCCCTAACATGCGGCCCATGAGCCCCGCCAGCGCGCCTACCTCTTACACCGTGGCGGTGCGGGCGCTGTGCGAGTTTGCCGCCAAGACCGGCGATCTGGACCTGCGTTTCACCCCCGCGCCCACGGCCCGCCAAGGCGTGGCCGGGCACCAGGCGGCCGCCGCCCGCCAGGGCGCGCATTACCAGGCCGAGCTGGCATTGGCCGGCCAATACCGCCATCTGCAGGTACGCGGTCGGGCCGACGGCTACGACCCGGTGGCCGGCCGCCTGGACGAGGTCAAGACCTTCAAGGGCGACCTGGCCCGCCTGCCTGACAACCACCGGGCCCTGCATTGGGCGCAGGCCAAGGTCTATGGCGCCCTGCTGTGCCAGCAACAGGGCCTGGCCTCGCTGGCGCTGGCCCTGGTGTATTACGACATCGGCAGCCAGCAGCCCGCCGCGCCCCTGGTGCAGGTGTGCAGCGCCGCCGAGCTGAGCCGGTTCTTCGAGGCCCTGTGCGAGCACTTCCTGCAATGGGCCGATCTGGAGCTGGCGCACCGCCGTGCACGCGATGCCGCGCTGCAGGGCCTGGCCTTTCCGCATGCCGGCTTCCGCAAGGGCCAGCGCGATCTGGCCGCGGCGGCCTACAACGCCGCCCGCTCAGGCCGCTGCCTGATGGCCCAGGCGCCCACCGGCATCGGCAAGACCCTGGGCACCCTGTTTCCGCTGCTCAAGGCCTGCCCCGGCCAGGGCCTGGACAAGCTGTTCTTCCTCACCGCCAAGGGCTCGGGCCGCGGCCTGGCGCTGCAAGCCGTGCAGACCCTGAGACAGGCCCACCCGGGCCTGCCGCTGCGGGTGCTGGAGCTGACCGCCCGCGACAAGGCCTGCGAACACCCCGACAAGGCCTGCCACGGCGATGCCTGCCCGCTGGCCCGGGGCTTCTACGACCGCCTGCCCGCCGCGCGCGCCGCCGCGGTGGCCCTGGCCGCCGGCCAGACCCTGGACCGCGCGCAGGTGCGCCAGGCCGCGCTGGCCCACCAGGTCTGCCCCTATTACCTGGGCCAGGAGCTGGCGCGCTGGGCCGACCTGCTGGTGGGCGACTACAACCATTTCTTTGACAGCCATGCGCTGCTGCACGGCCTGGCCCAGGCCCAGGGCTGGCGCGTGGCGGTGCTGGTGGACGAAGCCCACAACCTGATCGAGCGCGGCCGCGCCATGTACAGCGCCACACTGCACAGCGCGGCCTGGCGCGCCGCCCGCGCCGCCGCCCCCGCCCGCCTGAAGCCGGCGTTGACCCGGCTGCAGCGCTGCTGGGCCGCGCTGAGCCTGGCCCAGAGCGCGCCCTATGCGCTGCTGGACGGGCCGCCCGCCGCGCTGTGCAACGCCTTGCAGACCGCCAGCGCGGCCATCGGCGACTACCTGGCCGATGACCCGGCCAGCCTGGGCCCGGGCCAGGCGCCGCTGATGGCGGTGTATTTCGACGCGCTGCAGTTCGGCCGTCTGCTGGAGAGCTTCGGACCGCACTCACTGCTGGACCTGACCCAGCAGGCGCCGGCCGGTGGCAGGCGGCGCGCGCCCGAGTCCACCCTGTGCCTGCGCAATCTGTTGCCGGCCTCCTTCCTGAAACCGCGCTTCGAGGCCGCGCACACCACCGTGCTGTTCTCGGCCACGCTGGCGCCCCAGGGCTTCTATGCCGACCTGCTGGGCCTGCCGGCCAACACCGCCTGGGTCGACGTGGCCGCACCCTTCAAGGCCGAGCAACTGCAGGTGCAGATCGTGCGCGAGGTCTCCACCCGCTATGCCGACCGCGCCGCCTCGCTGGCCCCCATCGCCCACCTGCTGGCGGCACAGTTCGAGCGCGGGCCCGGCCTGTACCTGGCTTTCTTCAGCAGCTTCGAGTACCTGCAGCAGGCCGCCGACGCCTTTGCCGCCGCCCACCCGCAGGTGCCGCATTGGCGCCAGGGCCAGCGCATGGACGAGGCCGAGCGCGCCGGCTTCCTGGCGCGCTTCACGCCCGGCAATCTCGGCATCGGCTTTGCCGTGCTGGGCGGGGTGTTTGCCGAGGGCATAGACCTGCCGGGCAAGCGGCTGATCGGCGCCTTCATCGCCACCCTGGGCCTGCCGCAGGTCAACCCGCTCAACGAGGCGCTGCGGCGCCGCCTGCAGGCCGCCTATGGCGCGGGCTATGACTACACCTACCTCTACCCCGGCCTGCGCAAGGTGGTGCAGGCCGCCGGCCGGGTGATCCGCAGCCTGGACGACCAAGGCAGCCTGCACCTGATCGACGACCGCTTCGCCCGGCCCGAGGTGCTGCAGCTGCTGCCGGCCTGGTGGGCGCTGCGCCAAAGGCCCGGGCAGGCGGCGCCGCAGGCACTTCAGCCGCCCGAGGTGGTGAAGGCCTGAGGCGGGCCGACCTGGCGCCGGATCAGCAGGCGCTCGAATTCGGCAATCGCCTGGGCCCCCAGCAGCAGCAGGGTGGCGGCCACCTCCAGGCTGAGCAGCACCGCGATGGCGGTGGTGAGCGAGCCATAGACGGTGCCGATCTGTGACAGCGTGCTGAAGTACCAGACCAGGCCGTGGCGCGACAGCTCCCACAGCGCGGCGGCTGCCACCGCGCCCCACAGCGCATGGGTCAGGCTGGGCCGACCCACCGGCATCACCAGGTAGACCGAGGTCAGCACAAACACCTCGCCGGCCAGGCCCAACAGGTAGAGCAGCAGGCCCGGCATCTGGCCCAGTACCCACTGCTGCCAGGCCAGGGGCGCCGCCGCTGCCACGGCGGCCCGCCCGGCGGCCTGCAGGCTGCCCGCCACCAGGGTGGCCAGCAACAGGCCCAGCCCCAGACACAGGATGTAGGCATAGGGGATCAACGCCGAGACCAGGTAATGCCGGCGCCGCGCCACCACCCGGTGCTGGAAGATCACCGACATCGCGTTCTCCAGCACCGTGAAGGCCAGCGAACTGAAGAACAGCATGCTGACCAGCAGCAGCCAGCCCATCACCTCGCGGTGGGCCAGAAAGCCCGCCAGTTCGGCCACGATGGCCTGTGACTGGCCCGGCACCAGCCATTCCAGATAGCGGCTGAGGGTGGCCAGCAACTCGCCCTGCGGCACCAGATGCGACAGCGCGATCACGGTCAGGATCAGCAAGGGCACGATCGACAGCAAGGCGTAATAGGCCACCGCGCCGGCCAGCAGCAGGCCCTGGTTGGCCCGGAAGGCCCGCAAGGTGGCCCAGGCAAAACGCAGCGGATGCTGCATGAGCCGGCGCAGCGCCGGCAGCGTCAAAGCCTGCCGCGCCCGGCGCAGCCTGCTCATGTCCGGCCGCCGTCAGCGGCCGGGGTCGACCACCGGCGCGGGCGGGACATCCTGGGGGTCGACCGGCCGGTCAGGGCCCTGGTCGGGGTCGACCGGCAGCAGGTCGGGCGGTGGGTCACCGGCGGGCAGGGGATGGTGGATGGGCGGTTGAGGGGTCTGCATGACGGGCTCCGGTTTGGGGGCGGGCGGTGCAAGCCGCTGCACCACCTGCTTGCAGCTTGACGCCCGCGCCAGGCCATGGCTGTAGGACAAGCCGCTGTATTGGGCGCGGCGGCCGCCGCCGGCTGGCAGCGCAGGCACGCCGCTCAGCGCCCGGGGTAGGACGAAGCCCACAAAGCAATGCGGCATCCGGGCATGGCCGCGCCACCGCCGACGGAACACACTGGCTTCCCGGCCAGGCAAGCAAAGCGCCGCCGGCCACTTTTCAACCCAAGCGAAGGAATTAACCATGAACAAAGACCAAATCAAAGGCACCGTCAAGGACGTCGCCGGCAAGCTGCAAGAAAAGGCCGGCGAGTTGATGGACGACCAGCGCCAGCAGGTCAAGGGCATCACCAAGCAGGTCGAAGGCCAGAGCCAGAAGGCCAAGGGCGACGCCAAGGAAGTGCTGAAGAAGGCCGTCGACAAGCTCTGAGCGTCGGCCGGCCGCGCCGGCAAAATCCAGCCAGCCCCAGCGGGGCGGTTGCCACCCGGCAGCCGCCCCGCTGTCACGTGGGTGAAAGGGATATGCCTGCCCGGGCTGCGCGTGGCCGCTAACTAGAATCACAAATCCGCCGGCCTGCCGGCCCCTGCCCGCTTCTGGAGCCCTGACCCATGCGTGACTACCTCAAGTTCTATATCAACGGCGCCTGGGTTGACCCGGTCACGCCAAAAACCCTGGCGGTGATCAACCCGGCCACTGAGCAAGCGGCCGGCACCATCTCGATGGGCTCGGCTGCCGATGTGGACAAGGCCGTGCGCGCCGCCCGCGCCGCCTTCGCCAGCTACTCGCAAACCAGTGTCGATGAGCGCGTGGCCCTGCTTGAACGCGTGATCGTTGAATACCAGAAGCGCTACGGCGACATGGCCGCGGCCATTACCGAGGAGATGGGCGCGCCGGCCATGCTGGCGCAAAAGGCCCAGGCCGCGATGGGCATCGGCCACCTGCAGTCGGCACTTGGGGTTTTGAAGACTTATGCCTTCTCCGAACTGCGCGGCACCACCCTGGTGGCCAAAGAGCCGATCGGCGTGTGCGGCCTGATCACGCCCTGGAACTGGCCGGTCAACCAGATCGCCTGCAAGGTGGCGCCGGCGCTGGCCGTGGGCTGCACCATGGTGCTCAAGCCGTCCGAGATCGCGCCCTTCTCGGCCCAGATCTGGACCGAAATCCTGCATGCCGCCGGCGTGCCGGCCGGGGTGTTCAACCTGGTCAACGGTGACGGCCCCACGGTGGGGGCGGCCATCGCCAGCCACCCCGAGGTGGACATGGTGTCCTTCACCGGCAGCACCCGCGCTGGCATCGAGGTGGCGCGCAATGCCGCGCCCACCGTCAAGCGGGTGCATCAGGAGCTGGGCGGAAAATCGCCCAACATCATCTTGCCGGATGCCGACTTCAAGAAGGCCGTGACCAATGGCGTGCGCGGCGTGATGGGCAACTCGGGCCAGAGCTGCAACGCGCCCACCCGCATGCTGGTGCCCAACAACCGCATGGACGAAGCCCTGGCGATCGCCAAGGCCGCCGCCGAGGCCACCACCGTGGGCGAACCCGACAGTGGTGCCGCCCTGGGGCCGGTGATCTCGGACACGCAGTGGAACAAGATCCAGGGCCTGATCGAGACCGGCCTGAAGGAAGGCGCCACGCTGGTGGCCGGCGGCCCGGGCAAGCCGGCCGGGCTGGAGACGGGTTATTACGTCAAGCCCACCATCCTGGGCCATGTCAACAACCAGATGACCGTGGCGCGCGAGGAGATCTTCGGCCCGGTGCTCACCATCCTGGGCTACGACACGGTGGACGAGGCGGTGGCGATCGCCAACGACACGCCTTACGGCCTGGCCGCCTATGTCTCGGGCACCGACCCCGAGGCCACTCGCAAGGTGGCGTCGCGCCTGCGGGCCGGCCAGGTCAACCTGAACAGCGCCGGGCCCGACCTGATGGCGCCGTTCGGCGGCTACAAACAGTCAGGCAATGGCCGCGAATGGGGCGAACACGCCTTCGGCGAGTTCCTGGAAGTCAAGGCCGTGCTGGGCTACGCGCCCAAGGCCGCCTGATGTGACCCCCCCCGAAGCGCCTTCGGCGCTCCCCCCCAGGGGGCGCCGCCGGTGGCCCGGCGGAGCCGGATCCACGGCGTCTGCGGGGTCAGGCCGGATTCTTTCGTCGCTTGGGCCGCTTCGGCGGCATGGAGAACTGAAATGGCTGGACGTCTGCAAGGCAAGGTTGCGATCATCACCGGCGCAGGTTCGGGCATAGGCCGGGCCAGCGCGCTGCTGTTTGCCAGCGAGGGTGCGCAGCTGGTGCTGGGCGACAAGACCGAGGCCGTGCATGACACGGCACGGGCGGTGGTGGACGCAGGCGGCAACGCTGTTGCGGTGCAGATGGACGCCGGCGTGGAGGCCGATGTGGCCGGGCTGGTGGCCACCGCAATCTCGAGTTATGGCCGGCTGAACGTGGCCTTTGCCAATGCCGGCATCTCGGGTGGCATGGCCAGCATCTTCGACCTGACGCCCGAGGCCTGGGCCGAGGTGCTGCGGGTCAACCTGATCGGCCCCTGGTTGATGATCAAGCATGCCGGCAAGCTGATGGCCGATGCCGGCAAGGGCGGCTCGATCATCTGCACCGCGTCGGTGGCGGGCATCCGCTCGGGCGCCGGCGGGCCGGCCTATTCAGCGTCCAAGGCCGGAGTGATCAACCTGGTGATGGTCTCGGCCCAGCAACTGTGCGAGACCGGCGTGCGGGTCAACGCCATCTGCCCGGGCCTGACCGAAACCGGCATGACCAAACCGACCTTCAACTATGCCAAGGACAAGGGCGTGACCCACAAGCTGGGCCGCCTGAACCCGCTGCGCCGCGCCGCCCAGCCCGATGAGCTGGCCAATGTGGCGCTGTTCCTGGCGTCTGAGCAGTCCAGCTATGTCAATGGCCAGGCCATCGCGGTGGATGGGGGTTTGTCCAGCTCGCACCCGGTGACGCGGCAGCTGCCGGGGCAGACCGCCGTCTGAGCGGCCCGGCCGGCCCCGCCCGCAAGCGCGGCGGCCGCGCCTTCAGGCGCCGGTGAAGCGCGCCGGCCGCTTGTCGCGGAAGGCGGCCACGCCCTCCTTGAAGTCCTCGGTCTGGCCGGCCACGATCTGCAGCCGGGCCTCCTGGTCGAGTTGCTGCTCGTAGCTGTTGCGGGTGGATTCCCAATACGCCCGGCGGATCAGCGCCAGCGAGCGCGGCCCATGGGCCAGCTGGCGGGCGATGCCCAGCGCGCCGTCCATCAGTGCGGCGTTGTCGTCGTAGAGGCGGTTGACCAGGCCCCAGTCGAGTGCCTTGTCGGCCGGCAGCTTCTCGGCCAGCAGACTCAGCTCCATGGCCCGGCCCCAGCCGATCAGGCGCGGCAGCAGGAAGGTGGCGCCGCCGTCGGGCACCAGGCCGATGCGGGCAAAGGCCTGCAGGAAATAGGCGTTCTTCGACGCGCACACCATGTCGGCCATGATCGTCAGGCTCATGCCCACGCCGGCTGCCGCGCCGTTGACGGCCGAGACAATGGGCATGTCCAGGTCGCGCAGCGCCAGCAGCAGCGGGTGGTAGCCGGCGCGCAGGGTACTGCCGGCGCTGCCCGACAGATCGCGGTCGGGGTCGGTGAGGTTGGCGCCGGTGCAGAAGGCCTTGCCCGCGCCAGTGATCAGCAGGCAGCGGGCGCCGCGCGCCGGGTCGGCCACTTCAGCCACCGCGCGCTGTAACTCGCCCAACATCTGGGCGCCGATGGCGTTCATCACCTCAGGGTGATGGAGGGTGAGCACGGCCACCGGGCCGTCGAAGGTCAGGGACAGGCGCTGGTAGCTCATGGCGGCGGATGCAGGGCGTTGGCGAAGCCTGCATCTTGGCGCTTGCGGTCAGGCCCGCCCTGTCACCCTGGCGCCAAGGCCCGACGCTGCATGGCCGGCAGCGGCACTGCGCCGTCATAGCGGCGCAGGCCCGGCAGATCGAGCACGGTCACGCCGCCGAACTCGATGCGCAGCAGGCCGGCGCGCTCCAGTTGGTGCAGGGCCTGGTGGGCGCGCTGGCGCGAGACGGCGGCCAACAGGCCGATCTCGTCCTGGCTGAGTTGCACCGTGCGCGTGGCATGCGGGTAGAGCGCGGGGTCGAACAGGCTGGCCAGGCAGCGCGCCACGCGCGCATCGGGGCCGAGCAGGCGGTCGAACTCCACCAGGCCGATGAACAGGCTGAGGCGCGCATTCACCTGCTGCAGCAGGTAGTGGTTGAAGGGCAGGCTGGTGGCCACCAGGTGCTCGAAGCAGTGCCGCGGCACGCAGGCCAGCCGGGTGGGGCGCAGCGCCACGCCGTCATAGCGCCAGCAGCCGGCCTTGAGCAGCGAGCCCTCGCCGGCCCAGCCGCCGGCGGTGACGCCGGTGAAGGTGGACACGCGCCCGTCGGGCTGCGACACCGACATCTTGACCAGGCCGTCGATCACGCCGACCCAGCAGTCGGCCGGATCGCCGCAGCGCATCGCGTGGCCGCCGGCGGGTAGCCGGCGCTCGCGACTGGCGCGCAGCACCGGGTCCAGCAGCTCGGGCGCCAGCACGGCGGCCCAGGCGCTGCGACGCAGAAAGGTCTCCAGGCTCGGTTCGGGCGGGGCGCGCATGCGGAGGGCTTACGCGCAAAGCCCGACAACGGATTCAGGCGGCCGCCTACGCGCCAGATGTCGTCGCAACGACAACTTCACTCCCCCGGCCTGGGCACGATGGTTGTAGCCAGACACAGCCAGGAGACAACCGTGAACCCGACCTTGAGCCCGATGGACAACGATGGTCCGAACCTGCCCGATCCTGCGGACCCGCCGGCCCCGCGCGGCGTGGCGATGGTGCGCCGGCGCAGCCTGCTGGCCTATGCCGTGTCGGCCCCGGTGGCCACGGTGGCCGCCGGCTTCGCCGCCAACCTGGCCGGCGTGGGCACGGCCCACGCCGCGCTGGCACAGACCCCGCCCGACACGGTGGACTACTACGACCTGGGCGACGCGATCCTGCAGACCGCCCTGCCGACGATGCCCCTGGTGCGCCTGGCGGTGGGCAGCGACGGGCGCATCCAGCTGGCACTGCCGCGGCTGGAATCGGGCCAGGGTATCGACACCGCCTGCGCGATGCTGGTGGCCGAGGAATTGAACCTGGCCCCAAACCAGGTGGACGTGACGCTGGAGGACGCGCGCCCGGCGCTGGTGTTCAACCAGCTCACCGGCGGGTCGGCCAATGCGCGGGTGTTCGACGCCGCACTGCCGCTGATGGCCGCAACGCTGAAGGCCCGGTTGATCGCGGCCGCGGCGCAGCAATGGGGCGTGGGCACCGCCAGCCTGTCGGCCAGCGGCGGCTTGGTGCTGGCCCCTGACGGGCGTACCGCGTCCTATGCCTCGCTCACCGCGTCGGCGGCCTTGCTGCCGGTGCCCGCCGGCGTGCTGCCCAAGGCCGCGTCGGCCTGGGCCGTGGTGGGCCGCCGCCAGGCCCGGCTGGACGCCCGCGACATCGTCACCGGCCGCAAGAAGTTCACGCTGGACCAGGCGGTGCCCGGCGCCATGCCCACCATGGTGCGCCGCCCACCCACGGTGCTGGGCAAGGTGGTGTCGGTCAATAACGCGGCGGCGGTGCGGGCCATGCCGGGCGTGATCGGCGTGGTGGCGCTGCCGGCCGGCGGCAACATCGTGCCCACGCCGCCCGGCGTGGCGGTGATGGCCGAGACCTTCGGCCAGGCCTGGAACGCGGTGAACGAGCTGGACGTCACCTGGGGTGGCGGCACCATCGACAACCACTCCAACGCCACCCTCACCGCCCAGCTCGAGGCCTCGATCCTGCCGTTTGCGCTGCCGCCGCTGGGTGCGCTGACGGTGGAGGGCGCGTTCGAGATGGCACCGGCCTCGCA
>JANNZD010000477.1:0-7295 GCA_031410435.1 Betaproteobacteria bacterium
CGCGACAGGCGATCAGCCGCTTCAAGGGCCGGGCCGAGACCTATGCCAAGCAATTCGGCTTCGGCAGCTACAGCCTGCGCGAGGTGAACGTGGGCTCGGGCGAGGTGGCCGCGCCGGGTGGCCAGCCGATGCTGCGCACGACCCGGGCCATGAGCATGGCGGCGGACGAATCGCAGCCGGTCGAGGCCGGCAAGGCCACGGTCAGCGTCACGGTCAGCGGCAGCGTGCAGTTGTCGCCGCGCTGATCGACGCTGCGGTCTGGCGCGCGGCGCGGCCTGTCGAGCGACCTGCCGCGCGACCTACTGTGCAACCCAGCCGCCGTCCACATTCCAGGCCACGCCGCGCACATTGTCGGCGGCGGGCGAGCACAGGAACACCGCCAGACCCCCCAACTGCTCGGGCGTGGTGAACTGCAGCGAGGGTTGCTTCTCGGCCAGCAGGCCGCGCTGGGCCTCCGTGCCCGAAATCCCCAAAGCCTGGGCGCGTGCATCCACCTGCTTCTGCACCAGGGGGGTGAGCACCCAACCCGGGCAGATGGCGTTGTGGGTGATGCCGGTGGTGGCGCATTCCAGCGCAATGCTCTTGGTGAAGCCCACCAGGCCATGCTTGGCCGCCACATAGGCCGATTTCTGCGCCGAGGCCACCAGCCCATGTGCCGAGGCCACGTTGATCACCCGGCCCCAGTTGCGCGCCTTCATGCCGGGCAGTGCAGCGCGCACGGTGTGGAAGGCGCTGCTCAGGTTGATCGCGATGATCGCGTCCCAGCGGTCGATCGGGAAATCCTCGACATTCGCCACATGCTGGATGCCGGCGTTGTTGACCAGGATGTCGACCGCCCCGAACTCGGCCTCGCAGGCGCGCACCAGGGCCTCGATCTCGGCGGGCTTGCTCATATCCGCACCGTTGTAGGCGGTGCGCACGCCCAGCGCGCTGCCGGCCGCGGCCACTTGCGCGCGCGCGCCCTCGGCGTCGCCAAAGCCGTTGAGCATCAGGTTCACGCCCTCGCGCGCCAGCGCCAGGGCGATGCCCAGGCCGATGCCGCTGGTCGATCCGGTGACGAGTGCGGTTTTTCCCTTCAACATGCGTGTTCTCCAGTGGGTTTTGCAAGCCCGGGGTCGGTTGCTGCGATGATTATCGGCATGGAGACCTGCGCCGTGACTGACATGCCGACTGCCGAACCGCTGCTCAAGCAGGTTCAGTGCCTGGATACCCGCGGCCTGCACCGCATGGCCTATTGGGAATGGGGCGACCCCGCCAACCCGCGCGTGCTGGTGTGTGCCCATGGCCTGTCCCGCCAGGGCCGCGATTTCGACACCCTGGCGCGGGCGCTGTGTGCCGACTACCGCGTGGTCTGCCCCGATGTGGTGGGCCGTGGCCAGAGCGATTGGCTGGCCGACCCGATGGGCTACAACGTGCCGGCCTATGTGGCCGACATGGTCACGCTGCTGGCCCGCCTGCAGGCCGACACGGTGGATTGGGTCGGCACGTCGATGGGCGGCCTGATCGGCCTCGGTCTGGCGGCCTTGCCCGGTTCGCCGCTGCGCAGGCTGGTGCTCAACGATGTGGGGCCGGTGATCGAGTGGGCGTCGCTGCAGCGCATCGGCACCTACCTGGGGTTGCCCCTGCACTGGCCCAGCGAGGCCGCGGCGGCCGACGCCCTGTGGGCCATCAGCCAGGGTTTCGGCCCGCACAGCCGCGATCAATGGCTGGCCCTGACCCTGCCCCAGTTGCGGCCGGACGGCGCCGGCTTCAAGTCGCACTACGACCCGGCCATCGCCGCGCTTTTCCGCCTGATCACGCCCGCGCTGGCGCAGCAGGGCCAGGCCGCCCTTTGGCAGGCCTATGACGCCTTGACCTGCCCCACCTTGCTGTTGCGCGGCGAGCAGTCCGACCTGCTGTCGGCCGCCACAGCCCAGGCCATGACCCAGCGCGGGCCGCGCGCCCGCCTGGTGCAGTTCGCCGGGGTGGGCCATGCACCCACCCTGGTGCAGCCCGACCAGGTGCAGGTGCTGCGGGAGTTCCTGCGCCAGCCATGAAGACCGGACCCGGGTCGGCCGCCCATGGCGCAGCGGCCATCGTCTTGCTGGCCGAGCAGGATGGCGGCCTCGGCGCGGGCCACGCGGCTGCGCCGGCGCAGGCCATGCTGGCCGGGCAAGCCTCAGCCGACGGTGCGCCCTTTCAGGCCCTGCAGCGGGCGCGCGCCTTTGCCGAGCCGCTGCTGGCCGGCCAGCAGCTCGACACCGGCGAAGATGCGCTGCAGCATGCCGACGGCGTGGCCGCCATCCTGGAGTCCATCGGTGCCGGGCCGGCGATGCGGGTGGCGGCCTACCTGGTCTATGCCGGCGACTACCTGCAGCGGCCCGAGGAGGTGGTGGCCAAGGCCTTTGGCGAGCAATACGCCAGCCTGGTGACCCACACCCGCAAGCTGGTGCAGATCCAGCGCGCGGCGCGCGAGGCCCAGGTCGGGCCCGAGCAGCGGGCTCAGCAGACCGAGCGGGTGCGCAAGATGCTGCTGGCCTTCTCGCGCGACCTGCGCGTGGTGCTGCTGCGCCTGGCCTCGCGCCTGCAAACCCTGCGCTGGTTCGCGGCCACCAAGCAAGCCTGCCCGCCGGCTTTGGCGCAGGAGTCACAACAGGTGTTTGCGCCCCTGGCCAACCGCCTGGGCATCTGGCAGATCAAGTGGGAGCTGGAGGACCTGGCCTTTCGCTTCCTGCAACCCGAGGACTACCGGCAACTGGCGGCGCTGCTGGCCGAAAAGCGGGCCCAGCGCGAAGACGGGATCGAGGCCACCCGGCGCCAGCTGCAGGCCGAGTTGCTGGCGGTGGGCCTGCCCGCCGAGGTGCAGGGCCGCCCCAAGCACCTCTACAGCATCTGGAAGAAGATGCAGGGCAAGGCCTTGGCGCTCGAGCGCGTTTTCGACATGCGCGCGCTGCGGGTGATCGTGGCCGATGTGCCGGCCTGTTATGCGGCCTTGTCGCGGGTGCATGAGCGTTACCGCAGCGTGCCGGGCGAGTACGACGACTACATCGCCCGGCCCAAGGGCAATGGCTACCAGAGCCTGCACACGGTGGTGCTGGGCGATGACGGGCGCCCGGTGGAGGTGCAGATCCGCACCGCCGCCATGCATGAGCATGCCGAGCATGGCGTGGCCGCCCATTGGGCCTACAAGGAGGCCGGCGCCAAAGGCTATGCCGGGGTCACGGCCGCCGGGGAATTTGAGGAGCGGGTGGCCGAGGCGCGCAAGGCGGTGTTGCGCCAGTTGCTGGCCTGGGAACGCGACTTTGCCGGGCAGGGCGGTGCGGCTGCACCGGTCTCCGCCGCTGCCGGTGGCGCCGGGGCACTGTTCGAAGACCGGATCTATGTGTTCACGCCCCAGGCCACGGTGATCGAGCTGAGTGCCGGCGCCACCCCGGTGGACTTTGCCTATGCCTTGCATACCGATCTGGGCCATCGTTGCCGGGGTGCACGCATCGACGGTGTGATGGTGCCCCTGAACACGCCGCTGACCAATGGCCAGACCGTGGAAGTGGTGGCGGCCAAGGAGGGCGGGCCCTCGCTCGACTGGCTCAACAGCGAGCTGGGCTATTTGCGCAGCCAGCGCTCGCGTGCCAAGGTGCGTGCCTGGTTCAATGCCCAGGCCCAGCAGAGCACCGTGGCACGCGGCCGCGAACTGGTTGAAAAGCTGCTGCAACGCGAGGGTCGCACCGCCATCAAGCTCGATGACCTGGCTGCCCAGCTGGGCTTCAAGGGCGCGGATGCCTTGTTCGAGGTGGTGGGCAAAGATGAGTTCTCGCTGCGCAACATCGAGATCGTGCTGCGACCACCGGCGCCGGTCGAGGCCGCCGACGAGGGCATTGTCTTGCGCCGCACCCGGGCGACCGAGGGCGGGGTGCTGGTGGTGGGGGTCGAATCGCTGCTGACGCAGTTGTCGCGCTGTTGCCGGCCCGCGCCGCCGGATGCCATCGAAGGCTATGTCACGCGCGGCCGGGGCGTGGCCATCCACCGGGCCCATTGCCCGAACTTCCGCCACATGGCCGCGCAGCAGCCCGAGCGGGTGATCCCGGTGGCCTGGGGCCCACCGCCCGCGGGCCGCGAGGCCGCCTACCCGGTGGACGTGCTGGTGGAGGGCGCTGACCGGCCCGGCCTGCTGCGTGACATCAGCGAAGTGTTTGCCAAGGACAGGATGAATGTCACCGGTGTGCACACCCAGTCGGTGCGCGGCCCCGGCGGCCCCAGCGCCTACATGACCTTCACGGTCGAGGTGGCCAATGCCCAACGCCTGGCCACCGCGCTGCGCCAGGTGATGCAGGTGCCGGGCATCCGTCACGCCCGACGCCGCTAAGCCTGGTTTGAAACCATGTTAAAGTATGAGGCTTCGCAGGCGCGTAGCTCAGCTGGTTAGAGCACCACCTTGACATGGTGGGGGTCGATGGTTCGAGTCCATTCGCGCCTACCAGATCGTTCAGCCGGCAAGACCTTGGGAACAGGGTCTCGCCGGCTTTTTCGTTTCTGGCGGCAGCGACGGCGCCGCTTGGTTTGCAGGCCCAAGCGCCAGCGCGGTGGCCAGCGGCGGCCGCCCGGGATAGCATCGCTGGCCCAGTCCACCACCGACGAGCCGCCCACCGTGACGCGACCCCTTCGAATTGCAAGGCGCCTGTTGGCCCTGGCCCTGTTGTTGAGCATTGCCGGCCTGGCCCAGGCCCAGGCCTTCCCGAACCGCGCGGTGCGCATCATCGTGCCGCAGACGCCCGGCGGCGCGTCCGACGCCCTGGCCCGCATCGTGGGCCAGAAGCTGTCTGAAAAGTGGGGCCAGCCGGTGGTCATCGACAACCGGGCCGGAGCTGGGGGCAATATCGGCATGGACGCGGTGGCCAAGGCTCCGGGCGACGGTTACACGCTGTTGATGTCCTATGTGGGCTCGCATGCGATCAACCCCAGCATCTACAAAAAGCTGCCCTTTGACCCCGAGGCCGACTTCGTGGCGGTGGCCACGCTGGCCCATGTGCCCTTTGTCGCCGCCGTGAATGCCGCAGTGCCGGTGGCCAATATGAAGGCACTGGCCGCCTACAGCGCCAAGCCCTTGTCCTTCGGGTCGGCGGGCAATGGGTCGGTCAACCACTTGCTGGGCGAGATGTTCAACACGGCCAGCGGCGCCAAGATGCTGCATGTGCCCTACAAGGGCGCCGCACCGGCCCTGACCGACCTGATCTCCGGCCAGATCCAGGTGGTCTTCACCAGCCTGCCGTCGGTGGCCCAGCATATGCGCAGCGGCACGGTCAGGGGCTTGGCGGTGACCGGGTCACGGCGCGCTGCCGCGTTCAAGGACATCCCCACCATTGCAGAGTCGGGCTACCCGGGCTTTGTCATCAATCCCTGGTTCGGCCTGTTCGCGTCCAAGGGCACGCCGGCCGCAATTGCTCAGCAGATCAATGCCGATGTGCGCAGCGTGATGGACGACAAGGACCTGCAGGACAAGTTTGCCTCACTCGGTGCCGAGCCTTTCGAATCGACCCCGCAGCAATTTGCCGCCCAACTGCATGCCGATATCCAGGTTTGGGCGGCGGTCGTCAAAAACTCCGGCGCCAGCGCCGACTGACATGCGCCCGACACTCCAGATCAAGCAGCTGGCGGGCGCCGTGGGTGCCGAGATTGGCGGCGTGGACCTGGCCCAGGGTATTTCCACGGCGCTGGCTGCTGCATTGCGCGACGTGTTTCTGCAGCACCAGGTGATCGTGCTGCGCGGACAAGCGCTCACCCCCGCGCAGTTCATGCAGTTCGCGCAGGCCATGGGCACACCGGTGGAATACCCTTTTGTCAAGGGCATTGCCGGCCACCCCCACATCATCGAAGTGAAGAAGCTGGCCCACGAGACCGTCAACTTTGGCGGTATCTGGCACTCTGACACCACTTACCTGGACCAGCCGCCGATGGGGTCGATGCTGCTGGCACGCGAGGTGCCGCCCCACGGGGGTGACACCCTGTTCGCCAGCCAGTACGCCGCCTATGAGGCCTTGTCCGACACCCTGCAAAGGTTGTTGCACGGCCTGCGCGGCATCAGCAGTTCAGCCAAGGCCGATGTGTCCAAGACACGCGAAGACCGGCTCAAGTCCGACGGCAAGGACGCGGCCCCGCGCAGCTACAACGCCAGCCACCCGATCGTACGCACCCATCCTGAAACCGGCCGCAAGGCCTTGTATGTGAATGTCGCGCACACCGCCGGGATCGAGGGCCTGACCGATGCCGAGAGCGCGCCGCTGCTGGCCTTTCTGTTCGCGCACCAGGTCAAGCCCGAGTTCACCTGTCGAGTGAACTGGACACCAGGCACCCTGGCGTTCTGGGACAACCGTTGCGTGCAGCACAACCCGGTCAACGATTACCACGGCCACCAGCGCGTGATGCACCGCATCACCCTGCAGGGTGATACGCCGGCATGAGCGACGCGCCGTCACCGCACGCGCTGGGCCTGCGGGGCCACCGCTTTGCGCCACTCACCTGGGAGGCGATGACGCCTGAGCAGCAGGCCATGACGCACAGTGTGCTGTCAGGCCGGCGCGGCAGCCTGCAGGGCCCTTACAACGTGCTGCTGCGCAGCCCGGTCATGGGCGACCTGGCCCAGCGCTTCGGCGCGCAGACGCGGTTCGGATCGTCCCTGCCGCTGGCGCTCAATGAGCTGGCCATCTTGCTGGTGGCGCGTGACTGGACCGCCCAATTCGTCTGGTGGGCGCACCGGCGCATCGCCGAGCAGGCCGGCCTCGACCCGGCACTGATCGAGGCCATTGCCGCGGGCCGGTTAGCCCCGGAAATGCCGGCCGAGGTGTCCGCCGTCTATCACTTCTGCCGCGAGTTGCTGGGCCAGCGTCGGGTAGGCGATGCCACCCACGCCAGCCTGGTGCGCCACTTTGGTGAGCAGGGCGCGGTGGACCTGCTCGGCACCCTGGCCTACTACACGCTGGTGAGCATGGCGCTGAATGTGGATGAGTACCCGCTGCCCGAGGGCGCCGTGGCTGAACTGATGCCGCTGGGCTGATGGGCCTTCTGCAAGCCGCTGCGCTGCAGGCACCGCCGGCTGCCGAGGGGTGTCCCTCCGGCAAATCTGCATGAATTGAGGATGTGAACTGATTACCTTCTGCTGCCATTGCAACCCTGGATGGAGAGCGACGATGAAGGTGACAGGCAAGGCGGTGCAGGTGAAGGCGGTGCACGTGAAGGCGGTGCAGGTGAAGGCTGGCGCAGGCGCGCTGAGGCAACTGACGGAGCGGTTCGCCTCGTGGCGATCAGGGCGCAAGCTGGGGATG
>JANNZD010000478.1:0-6876 GCA_031410435.1 Betaproteobacteria bacterium
CGGCCCTGGCTGCAGGCCTGCTGGCGCCTTCCGCCCGGGCCGCCGAAACGGTGGAGGTCATCCATTGGTGGACCAGCGGGGGCGAGACCGCCGCAGTGGGCAAGTTCAAGGACGCGCTCGGCGCCAAGGGCGTGGAGTGGAAGGACCTGGCGGTGGGTGGCGCCGACAACCAGCGCACGCTGCTCAAGACCCGGGTCGGCAAGGGCAGCCCGCCGGACGCGGCGCAGATCAACTCCGATGTGCGGGCCTATGCCGCCAACCCCGACAACCTGGCCAACCTGAACGACCTGGCCGCCAAGGGCCAGTGGGACAGCGTGCTGCCCATCTTGGCGTAGCGCTGCACCGGCGGGGGCAGCACCGTGTCCCATTGGCCCTTGGCAGCCAGGTCGTTTAAGTTGGCCAGGTTCTCGGGGTTGGCGGCGTAGGCGCGCACATCGGAGTTGATTTGCGCCGCATCCGGCGGGCTGCCCTTGCCGACCCGGGTTTTCAGCAGCGTGCGCTGGTTGTCGGCGCCGCCCACGGCCAGGTCCTTCCACTCGACACCCTTGGCAGTGAGCGCGTCCTTGAACTTGCCGACCGCCGCGGTCTCGCCGCCGCTGGTCCACCAGTGGATCACCTCCACCGATTCGGCCGCCTGAGCGGCCGGCGCCAGCAGGCCGCCCCAGGCAGCCAGCGCGGCCAGGGCCAAGGGCCGGACGGGGGTCAGTGAGAGCGACTTGTGCATACTTGTCTCCGCAGGACGTCTAAGGGCTTGCCCGCCGCCGCGAACCCCATCCGGGGCGTCAAGCGGTGCTGACAAGGTGCAATGTAAGCGGTTTCCCGTTTTGCTCGAAATGGAGATAAACCCTAGATTTTTCATTGTGCGAACGGCTGGGCAAGCGATTGCCCGATTGACCATAATCGCGGCTGACCAATCACCCTCCCTGCGCAGCGACGCACCGCCTCGCGGCGCCCCCACATGCCCACCGTCAAGCCGTCCATAGATGCTGTTGCCCAGCTCGCCGGGGTGTCTACCGCCACCGTCTCGCGGGTGCTCAACGGCAGCAAGCCGGTGGCTGAGGCCACCCGCCGGCGGGTGCAGGCTGCGATCGAGACCCTGGGCTTTCGCGCCAGCCCCTTCGGACGCGGACTTTCCACCGGCCGCAGCCAGCTGCTGCTGGTGCTGGTGCCCAATATGGCCAACCCTTACTTTGCCGAAATCGTGCGCGGCGCCAGCGCGCAGGCCAGGCTGCAGGGCTACACGGTGCTGCCGATGGACCTGGAAGGGGTGGCCGGCGATGACGGCTCGGCCCTGCAGATGCTGGCCAGCATGATGGCCGACGGCGTGATCAACCTGATGCCGCTGGCCGGCCGGCCGGACTGGCTGGACTTGGCGCATGACCGGCCCTGGGTCAACTGCAGCGAGTTCAGCCCCGAGGACGGGGTGCCGCATGTCAGCATCGACCACGCGCAAGCGGCCGCCGACGCGGTGCAGTACCTGATCAACCGCGGCCACCAGCGCATCGCGCTGGTCAATGGCGACGAGCGCCACCTCTACGCCCAGCAGCGCCGGCTGGGCTACGAGACCGCATTGCAGCGCGCCGGCCTGGCCGTCGAGCCCGCCTGGCGGGTCAACACCGGGGCCAACAGCTATGCCGAGGGCGCGGCCGCAGTGGCCACGCTGCTGTCCCGGGTGGTGCCGCCCACGGCGATCTTTGCGGTGTCCGACACCCTGGCCATCGGCGTCATCAAGGGCCTGCGCCGGGCCGGCCTGCGGGTGCCGGCCGACATCGCGGTGATCGGCTTCGACGATGTGCCGATCGCCGAGGTCTTCGAACCCGCGCTCACCACCATCGCCCAGCCGATGCTGGCCCTGGGTGCCGCCGCGGTGGACTTGCTGCTGGCCCGCCTGGCCGGTGCATCACCCGGCCACCGGGTGCTGGCGCACCGGCTGGTGCTGCGCGAATCGGCTTGAGCGGCGCCAGCGCGCCCGCCGGCGCCGGCATGTCAGACCGCCAGCAGATGCTGCCGGTAGTGGACCAGCTCGTCGATCGACTCGTGGATGTCGGCCAGCGCGGTGTGGGCCTGGGCTTTCTTGAAGCCCTCCAGGGCGGCCGGCTTCCAGCGTTTGGCCAGCTCCTTCAAGGTGCTGACGTCGAGGTTGCGGTAGTGGAAGAAGTCTTCCAGCAAAGGCATGTCCTTGGCCAGGAAGCGCCGGTCCTGGCAGATCGAATTGCCGCACATCGGGCTCTTGCCCTTGGGCACATAGCGCTTGAGCCAGGTGATCAGCTCGGCCTGGGCTTGCGCCTCGGCTATGGGGGACTGGCGCACCCGCTCGGTCAGCCCGCTGCGGCCGTGGGTGCCCTTGTTCCAGTTGTCCATGCCGTCCAGCACCGCATCGCTCTGGTGGATGGCGAACACCGGGCCCTCGACGCGCAGCGTCAGGTGGGCATCGGTGACCACCACCGCGATTTCGATGATGCGATCGGTGAAGGGTGACAGGCCGGTCATTTCCAGGTCGATCCAGACCAGGTTCTGATCGCTCAGCGGCAGCTCGGCAGCGGGGGTCACGGCGGGGGTCACAGCGGCGGTGTCGGGCAGGCTCATCGCCAGATTGTCGCAGCGCCCGCAGCGCGGACCCAAGCGCCGGCGCCACGCCCTGCGGTGCGCGGGGTGCGCCCCTACACTTCAGCCCATGCTGCAACCCACTTTGCTGACCCTGACCTTCGCTGCGGCGCTGATGCTGTCGCTGGCACTCAAGTTCTGGCTGGCCACGCGCCAGATGCGCCACGTGGCGGCCCATCGACAGGCTGTGCCGGCGGCCTTTGCCGGGCAGGTCAGCCTGGCGGCACATCAGCGCGCGGCCGACTACACCCTGGCCAAGGGCCGCTTGGGCCTGCTGGCCACGGCCTTCGGCAGCTTGGTGCTGCTGGGCTGGACCTTGCTGGGCGGCCTGGACCTGCTCAACACCCTGGTGCGCGAGGCGGTGCAGCCGGCCTGGGGCACGCTGGCCTACCAGGCGGTGCTGCTGGCCGCCTTCTTGCTCATCGGCGCATTGCTGGACCTGCCCTTCGACCTCTATGCCACCTTCGGTATCGAGGCGCGCTTCGGTTTCAACCGCAGCACCTGGCGGCTCTACCTGGCCGATGCGGTCAAGGGCCTGGCGGTGGCCGCGGTGATCGGCCTGCCGCTGGCGGCCGGCGTGCTGTGGATCATGGGCGCCACCGGCGGGCGCTGGTGGCTGTGGGCCTGGGCCGCCTGGACCGCTTTCCAGTTGCTGGCGATGCTGGCCTATCCCACCCTGATCGCGCCCTTGTTCAACAAATTCGAGCCCCTGGCCGACGCCGCCCTGAAGACCCGTGTCGAAGCCCTGATGCGGCGCTGCGGCTTTGCCGCCAAGGGCTTGTTCGTGATGGACGGCAGCCGCCGCTCGGCCCATGGCAATGCCTATTTCACCGGCCTGGGCGCGGCCAAGCGGGTGGTGTTCTACGACACCTTGCTGGCCAAGCTGTCGGCGCCCGAAGTCGAAGCGGTGCTGGCGCATGAGCTGGGCCACTTCAAGCACCGGCATGTGACCCAGCGCATGCTGATGATGTTCGGCCTGAGCCTGGCCGGGCTGGCCCTGCTGGGCTGGCTGGCACGCCAGCCCGGCTTCTACCTCGGCCTGGGTGTGCAACCCAATCTGGGCGCGCCCAACGACGCCCTGGCTCTGCTGCTGTTCCTGTCCGCGCTGCCGGTCTACGGCTATTTCGTCAGCCCCTTGCTGGCCCAGCTGTCGCGCCGGCACGAATTCCAGGCCGATGCCTATGCCCATGCCCAGTCCAGCGGGGCCGATCTGTCGAGCGCCCTGCTCAAGTTGCACGAAGACAACGCCGCCACCCTCACGCCCGACCCGGTCTACGTGCGCTTCTACTACTCGCACCCGCCCGCCAGCGAACGCGTGGCCGCCTTGCAAGCCCTGGGCGCATGAACCCGCCGCCGCTGCTGCCGGCCCACGAAGAACGGCACACCGGCGACCTGGCTGGCAATGGCCGGGTGGTGGCCACCCACGGCCGCCAGTGCATGGTCGAGACCGCCGAGGGCCGCCGCCTGCTGTGCCACACCCGCGGCAAGAAGAGCGACTGCGTGGTGGGCGACCGGGTGCACTGGCAGGTGGCCGGCGATGCCGGCGTGATCGACAAGGTGGCCGAGCGGCGCAACCTGCTGTTCCGCCAGGACGAGTGGAAGACCAAATCCTTCGCTGCCAACATCGACCAGTTGCTGGTGCTGGTGGCGGTCGAGCCCATGTATGCCGAGACCCAGCTGGCGCGGGCCCTGATCGCCGCCGAGTTTGCCGGCATCCCGACCCAGATCGTGCTGAACAAGACCGACCTGCCCACGCTGGGCGCCGCGCGCGAGCGCCTGGCGCCTTACCGGGCCACCGGCGTACCGGTGCACGAGCTGTCGCTCAAGACCCGCGGCGACGCGGCCCGCGCGGTGCTGGGCCCGCTGCTGGCCGACAAGGCCACGCTGGTGCTGGGCCCCAGCGGCATGGGCAAGAGCACCCTGATCAACCTGATGGTGCCGGCCGCCGCCGCGCAGGTGGGCGAGATCTCGATCGCCCTGAACGCCGGCCGCCACACCACCACCAGCACCACCTGGTACTGGCTGGACCAGGCGCGCCAGAGCGCCCTGATCGACTCGCCGGGTTTCCAGGAATTCGGCCTGCGCCAGCTGCAGGCCACAGCCCTGGCCGGCTTGATGCCCGACATCCGCCTGCATGCGGCGCATTGCCGCTTCTACAACTGCAGCCATCTGCACGAGCCGGGCTGTGGCGTGCGCGCCGCGCTGGCCAGCGGCGACATCCACCCCTCGCGCTACCGCATCTACGGTGAACTGCACGCGGAGCTGTCGGCCACCAAGTGGTGAGCGGGCACAGCCTGGCACACCCGCGACGGGTGCTTCACCCCACCAGATTGGCCAGGGTCAGCAGCGCCACCAGCAGCATCCACAAGACCACCGAGCGCCAGACCAGACCGACCACACTGCGCAGGTGGCCGATCTGGGGCGGGTCGCCGATGGTCGAGCCGTCGGCCGTGGCGTCTTCGGTGGGGCCGGCATCGAAGCCGCGCGAACGGTCGGGCGTGACCCCCGGCGCGGCCCGGCCGCCCAGTTGCACGCCCACCGCACCGGCGGCCGCCGCCAGGATCACGCCTTCGTTCGGGTACTTCCAGAGTGCCGCGTCGCGGCGCCAGGCATTGATCGCCTCCTCGAAATTACCCACCACGGCAAAGCCGAAGGCGGTCAGCCGCGAGGGCACATGGTCGATCAACGCAAACAAGGTCTGCGAGACCTGCATCAAACGCTCATTGGCCGGCATGCCCAGGGATTTGCTCGGGAAGCTCCAGTAGCGCGCCGCAAATTCGGACATGCGGTAGAGCACCGCGCCCAGCGGGCCCAGGCCCAGGGTGCAGAGCAGCACGAACCAGAAGAAAACGCCGAAGACATGGCGGTGCGCAGCCAGCAGCGCATGCTCGATCACATGCCGCAGCACCTCGGTGCGCGGCAGCTCGCTGGCGTCCAGGTGGCGCCATTCGGCCAGCAGCCGGCGGGCCTCGAACTCGTCGCCGCGGTCCAGCGCGTCGCGGATGTCGGTGTAGTAGTGGCTGAACTGGCGAAAGCCCAGCGTGAGGTAGAGCACGCTCACATTGAACACCAGGGCCAGCAGCAGGCTCCAGTGGTGCACCGCCAGGTAGAGCAAGGCCACCAGCAGACCCGGCGCACCGACCGACACGCCCCAGACGACCCAGGCATGGTGCTCGCGGCCGGCATCGAAGTTGCGGCCGGTCCAGCCGACCCACGACACCAGCGTGTGGTGTACCCAGTTGTCGCGCGGCAGCGGCTTGAGCTGCTCGATGATCAGGGCCAGGAGGACGGCGAAGAAACTCATTGCCGGGCATCATACCCAGCGCCCGTACCCCGCTGGCCCCCCGCCCTCAGCCGTGCGACAGGAATCCGTAGAGGTTGCGCAGCATGGCCGCCGTGGCGCCCCAGATGAAGTAGGGCTCGCCGGCGCGGCCCGGCGCCTGCCAGGGCATCGACAGGAAGCGCCGCGCCTGGCCCTCCAGATCGACGCTGTGGCGGCGGTGGTGGGCCGGCGACATCAGGAACGGCAGCGGCACCTCAAACACCTCGGCCACCTCGAAGCTGTCCGGGGTCAGGCTGAAACCGGGCTGCACCAGGGCCACCACCGGGGTGACCCGGTAACTGGTCACGGTGGTGTAGACCGGCAACTGGCCGATCACCTCGATGAAGGACCGGTCCAGGCCGACCTCTTCCTCGGTCTCGCGCAGCGCGGTGGCCACCTCGTCGACATCGTCGATCTCGCTGCGCCCGCCCGGGAAGCTGATCTGCCCGGCATGGTCGCGCAGATGGGCGGTGCGCAGGGTCAGCAGCACATGCAGGCCGCCCGCGCGCATCACCAGCGGCACCAGCACTGCTGCGGCGGTGGGCTCGCCCTCGAGCTTGAAGCGGCCGCCGTCGCCGGGGAACTCGGGCGTCCAGCGCGGCGGGTCGGCAAAGCGCTGGCGCAGCGCATCGGGCTGCAGGCGGTGCGCCGGCACCGGGGGCAGGTGGGCGTCGATGCCGACCACCGGGATCGCTTGCGGGTCGAGGATGCGGGGCGGGCTGGCGGACATGGGGGGATTGTGGTGGAGGATGCAAAAAGCCGCCCGGGGGCGGCTTTGGTGGTGCGGTGGCGGGGTGGCCCAACTTCTGCGGCGTGCGGCTCCGCCGCGTCGCCGCGAAAACTGGGTTCGCGCTGCGCGCGACCGCGCACTTCGTGCGCAGCTGACCTTTGGTCAGCCCAGTTTTTCTTTAATCCGCGCGGACTTGCCTGAGCGCTCGCGCAGGTAGTAC
>JANNZD010000479.1:0-6358 GCA_031410435.1 Betaproteobacteria bacterium
CCGCGTTGCGGCGCCGGTCCTGCTGAAAACACGGCCACAGCGTCCACCAGCGCCGTCGCCTTCAGCTTGAGGGATCCGCCCACTCGACGAAACGCCGGTGCGAGCTGGGACGTTGTAGACGTCGAGCTCAGGTAATAGAAAAGCCCCGACCGGCGAACCGTTCGGGGCTTTCGTCTAAGTGCTTGTCAGCACTTGAAAATCTTGGTGGCCTGGGGCGGAATCGAACCACCGACACGCGGATTTTCAATCCGCTGCTCTACCAACTGAGCTACCAGGCCGTTAGCCCTCCACTATAGCCCGAAATGCTTGCCTTCAGGCCGTACGCGTCAGAGACTGCCGCGCTTGCTGCGCGCCAGGTCGACCCCGAGTTGCTTGAGCTTGCGGTACAGGTGGGTGCGCTCCAGGCCAGTCTTTTCGGCCACCCGGGTCATCGAGCCGTTCTCCTTGGCCAGGTGGAACTCGAAGTAGCTTTTCTCAAAGGCATCACGCGCTTCGCGCAGCGGGCGGTCCAGGTCGAAGCTCTGCTCCGCCTGCGGGCCATGCGCCAGCGCCGGCAGGGGCTGGGACGCAGCGCCTGCCAGGCCCATCAACTCGCCGTCCAGGCTGCCCAGGCCCTCGCCGCGCTGGCCGCCCGACCCGGCGCCCGCCGGGCCGGACTGGCCCGGCGCAACCAGCGCTGCCAGGCGTGGCGCCGGCCGCACCAGCGCCTGTTCCACCGCACGCAACAGCTTTTGCAGGGTGATGGGCTTTTCGAGGAAGGCGGTGGCGCCGTATTTGGTGGCTTCTACTGCTGTGTCGATGGTGCCATGGCCGCTCATCATGATTACCGGCATGGTCAGCAGGCCCAGGCTGCCCCATTCTTTGAGCAGGGTGATGCCGTCCACATCCGGCATCCATATATCCAGCAGCACCAGGTCGGGCCGCAGGCGCTCGCGCGCGGCGCGGGCCTGAGCCGCGTTCTCGGCCAGCTCGATGGTGTGGCCCTCGTCGGACAGGATCTCCGACAGCAGGCCGCGGATGCCCAGTTCATCGTCAACTACAAGGATCGTTGCCATGGGTGCTCACTGCCCCGGGCGCGCAGACAGGGCTGGCACTGGGGCGGGGGAGAGGGACCGGTCGTTCACCGGCGTGTCGGGGTTGGGGCGGGAGCTTGCCGGGGCAAAACGTGAAAATGATAACGAAACCTGGGCGCCGATCACCGGGCCGTCGGTTTCGGCCCCCGTCGGCGCCCGGTCCGGCCCGTCGGCCGGGGCAGGCAGCGCATGATGGTTGATGATGCGAACCCGGGCGCCATGCTCGTCAGCGATCTTCTTGACCACGGCCAGGCCCAGGCCGGTGCCCTTGGCCTTGGTGGTGACATAGGGCTCGAAGGCACGGCGCAAGACCTTGTCGCTGAAACCGCCACCATTGTCCCTGACCTTCAGGCGCACCGCGCGCAGCTCGCCGGCGTCGCCATGCGCCGCTTCGGTGCTGACCTGCACCCACCCGTCGGGCTGCTGGGCCACCGCGTCCAGGGCGTTCTGCACCAGGTTGTGCACCACCTGGCGCAGCTGCGAGGCATCACCTTCGATGGCTGGCAGCGCGCCGGCCAGGTCGGCGTGCAGCCGGCCCTGCTCTTGCGCGGCGGCGTACAGGCCCAGCACGTCTTGCACCAGGCCATTCAGGTCCAGTGGCACCAGGCGTGCTGCCGGCAGGCGCGCATAGTCGCGAAACTCATCGACCAGCTGCTTCATCGCCTGCACCTGTGCCACGATGGTGGCCACCGAGCGCACCAGCACCGCACGGTCGGCGTCACCGACCTTGGCCGCCAGCTTGTGCTCCAGCCGCTCGGCCGACAGCTGGATCGGGGTGAGCGGGTTCTTGATCTCGTGGGCCAGACGGCGCGCCACCTCGGCCCAGGCCACGCTGCGCTGGCCCGAGACCACCTCGGTGATGTCGTCGAACACCAGCAGCCGGGCGTCGCCCGGCAGAGCGGCGCCGCGCAGCAGCAGATTGAGGCTCTCGCCATTGCCCAGCTGCAGCTCGAAGGCGTCCTGCCAATGGTCGCGCTCGCCCGCCTCGGGGCTGTTGCGGTGCAGGTCAGTGCGCTGCCAGACGGCCGTGGAAAATGCCTCCAGGCCGGGCACATCCGCCAGCGGCCGGCCCCGGTAGGCCGCCACCGGCTGGCGCAGGATGCGGGTGGCGCCGGGGTTGACCGTGTCGATCAGGCCCTGTTTGTCAAACACGATGACGCCGGCGGACAGGCTGTCCAGGATGGTCTGCAGCCGGGTGCGCGCGGTCTCCATCTGGGCCACGCCACGTTGCACCTGGGCGCGTGCATCTGCCAGCTGCTCGGTCATCTGCGCGAATGAGCGGGTCAGCCCGCCCAGCTCGTCGCGCGAGGCGAACACCGGCTTGGCGGTGAGATCGCCGTCGGCCACTTGGCGCACGCCGTCGGCCACCAAGAGCAGCGGGCGCACGATCTGGTTGCCCAGCATCACCGCCAACAACAAGGCGCCAAACACCGCCAGCACCAGCGCCAAAGTGAGGGTGCCGATGTAGAGCCGGCGCAGGCCGTCGCGGGCCAATGCGCGCTGCTGGTATTCGCGGTAGGCCGCCTGCACCGCCAGCGCATTGCCCACCAGGGCCTGCGGCACGGCCTGCACCACCATCAGGAAACGGTCTTCGTTGGCGCTGCCCAGGCTGATGTCGGTGTTGGGCACCAGCGCCAGTGCGCGCAGCCGGGCCGACGGGCGCACGCCGGGCGGCGGCTCGTCGTCCAGCCCCTCCAGCTGGGCCAGGCTGCGCTGGGCGCGCACCATGCGCAGCACGGCAGCAGAGGGCCGCTCGGGCATCAAGGCCTCGGCGCTGCCCCCGGCGCTGGCCAGCACCTGGCCGTTGGCGCCCAGCATGACCGCGTCGCGGGCATCCAGTTGTTCACGCACCCGCTCCAGTGCCAGCGGGCCGATGACCTGGCGGCTGTCGGCCAGGCGCTCAGCCGCGTTGCGGGCCTTGATCGACAGCTCGGCGGCGGCCGCGTCGAGCGTGCCGCGGCCCAGCGCCAGGCCGGCGTCCAGCGCGCCGGCCACCTGCACATCGAACCAGGTATCGATGCTGTGCGTGACGAATTGGTAGGACACGCCGTAGATCAGCAGCCCCGGCACCACGCCCACCAGCGCAAAGATCCCGGCCAGCTTGGCCAGCAGGCGGCTGCCGAACTTGCCGCGCCGCAGCCGGGTGAGCAGGCGCACCGCCGCCAGGCCGATCACCAGCAGCAACAGCACCGCCACCGCCACATTGACCCAGAACAACCAGACGAAGTGCCGCTCAGCCAGCCCGCCGCTGGTGGACAGCGCCAGCACGAAGGACAGCACCAGCATCGCGCCCAGCACCGCCACCGACGACACCAGCAACACCCAGCGCGCAGATTTGTTCATCGATCGCGCCGGGCCGGCCCTCACTCGATGCGCAGCGTGCGTTCGACGCCGAGCTTCCAGTCGCCGCCCAAGTCGATTTGCATCGGCTGCGGCAATTGGCTGTTGTCCAGGCGGAAGCTGAAATCGACGTAATAACGCTCGCCGGGCTCGAGCTTCTCGCCCTCGAGCAGGTGCCAGCCGCTCACCCGGCTGAGCGGGGCCAGGGCTTCAGCGAGTGTGGGATAGCCCTGCGACAAACCGCCCAGGCTGACCCGCCAGGTGCCGGTCAGCGGCTGGTAGGCCACGCGCCAACTGCGGCTAACCCGCGCGACGCGCTCGTCGCGCCAGTACCAACGGTTGCGGTAGACCACGGTCTGGGCCAGAAAGTACATCGGCACGCCACGCTGCAACGCGTCTTCGATGGCCGGTCCCAGGCTGAGCCGGGTGGCGAACTCCAACACCAGCTCGCCATCACGCCGGTCCAGCTTGAGGGCCTTGAGCTCGACCGACTGGGCCCAGGCCGGCGGCAGCGCCAGCATCAGCAGGGCCAGCGCGCCGCCCGCCAGCCAGCCGCCCGCCCGCTGGCTGCGCGGCCTCCGCGCCCAGGCACGGGTGCGCTGCTGCAGCAGTTGCATCCACAGGCGGGGCATCGGTAGGGGCAGGGGTCAGGGGGCGATGAGCAGGGCCAGGTAGAAACCGTCGCCGGTGGCCAGGCCGGATGGCGAAGCCGGATTGTCCGGCACGCAAAGCAGGTGGCCAGGCGACGCCGGGTGCAGCCGGGCGCCAGCCGGGCCATGACGTTGCAAAAAAGCGTCGATCTGGTGCTGGCCTTCGGCCTTGAAGATCGAGCAGGTGGCGTACAGCAGGCGTCCGCCGGGTTTGAGCAGCGGCCAGAGCGCATCCAGCAGCTCGCGCTGCAGCCCCGCCAGGGCCGCGATGTCGGCCGGGCGGCGCAGCCAGCGCACGTCGGGATGGCGGCGCACGATGCCCGACGCGGTGCACGGCGCGTCCAGCAGGATGGCGTCGAAGGCCTGGCCGTCCCACCAGCGCGACACCGCACGCGCATCGGCGGCCTGTAGCTGCGCCCGGGCCGGGCCGGCCGGCAGTTGCAGCCGGGTCAGCGTGTCCTGCACCCGCAGGAGGCGGCTGGCGTCGCTGTCCAGCGCCAGCAGGTCCAGGTCGGCCAGTTCCAGCAGGTGGGCGGTCTTGCCGCCGGGCGCGGCACAGGCGTCCAGCACCCGTGCGCCTGCGGCCAGCGGGGCCAGGGTGCCGGCGCCGTCCAGCAACAGCGGCGCGGCGCGCTGGGCCGAAACATCCTGCACCGACACCAGGCCCTGGGCAAACCCCGGCAGCGCCTGCACGCCGCAGGGCCGCGCCAGCACCACCGCCTGCGGCGCCAGCCGGGCGTCGGCCGGCCCGGCGGCAGCGGCAGGCTGGCCGGCTGCCTGCAAGCGGGCCAGGTAGTCGGCCACGCTGCTCAGGCGCCGGTTGACCCGCAGCCCCATAGGCGGGTGGGTATTGGCCTGGGCCAGCAGGGCCTGCCATTGGTCGGGCCAATCCTGTTGCAACTGGCGCACCCACCAGTCGGGGTGGTTGTGCGCCGCCTCGGGTAGGCGCTGCACCTGGGCCACCAGCGCGGCGCGTTCACGCAGGAAGCGGCGCAACACGGCATTGACGAACTTGGCTGCGGCCGGATGGCGGGCCCGGGCCGCGCTGACCGCCTGGTCCACCAGGGTGTGATCGGCATAGGGCGGCGGCGCAGCGTCGGGCCACAGCAGCGCCAGCGCGGTGAGCAGCAAGGCACGCACCGGTGCCGGCGGCGGCTTGTCTGCCAGCAGCTTCAAGACGGCCTCGGCCCCGCCCAGACGCCGCAGCACCAGAAAACTCAAGGCCTGGGTGCCGCCACGCAGGCCCGCCGGGGACAGCGCCAGCAGATCGGTGAGCGAGCGCCCTTGCTGCACCGCAGCCACCGCATCGGCGGTCTGGCCCAGCAGGCGGTGCAGCGGCGGGGCAGGATCTTGAACAGGCATTGAATCAGTCTATCCCCTGCCCCTCGCCCATCGGCCCGGGGGCCGGCACAATACCAATCTCCTTCCGCCACGACCAGCCCGCCCATGTCACTCCCCAACCCCCTGTTCCGCTCGGAGGACGAGTTGGCGCGCTTGCCGGTGAGTGAGCGCATCCGCTACCGCCTGGTGACGGCCCATCGCCGCTACCACGCCAATGACAACATCGCCGACCACATCAAAGACGGTGAGCTCACCGAACTGAAGGCCGAGGTACAGGGCCACCTGCAGCAGGTCTTGCAGTCACTGGTGATCGACACCGACCACGACCACAACACCCAGGACACCGCCAAGCGGGTGGCCAAAATGTTTGTCGAAGAGGTCTTTCGCGGCCGCTATGTGCCGATGCCGGCGGTCACCGAATTCCCCAACTTCTCGCGCCTGAACGAGCTGATGATCGTCGGCCCGATCACGGTGCGCAGCGCCTGCTCGCACCACCTGTGCCCGATCCTGGGTCGGGTCTGGATCGGCATCCTGCCCAACGAGCATTCCAACCTGATCGGCCTGAGCAAGTACGCCCGGGTGTGTGAATGGGTGATGAGCCGCCCGCAGATCCAGGAAGAGGCGGTGGTGATGCTGGCCGACGCGCTGCACGACCTGGTCAAGCCCGACGGGCTGGGCATCGTGATGGAGGCCGACCACTACTGCATGCACTGGCGCGGCGTGAAGGACAACGACACCGCGATGACCAACAGCGTGATGCGCGGTGCGTTCCTGAAGGATGCCAGCCTGCGGCGCGAATTCCTGTCGCTGCTTTCGAAGAAGCGTTGAGTTGCCGACCAACCCGCCGATGGAAGCCACCACCATGCTGGTCCGCCTGATGTACACGAGCCGCGCCACCGTTGCGGTCGACCACGACGCGCTGTTGGCGATCCTGCGCCAGTGCAAGGCCAACAA
>JANNZD010000480.1:0-2835 GCA_031410435.1 Betaproteobacteria bacterium
GGGGCTGATGCGCCCAAGGGCGGTGGTGGCGGCGGCATGCCGCCCGCCACCGTGGGCGTGGTGACGGGGCAGCCGTCCGACGGGGCCCTGGGCACCGAACAGCCCGGCCGGCTGGAAGCCTGGCGCACGGCCCAGGTGCGGGCGCGTGTGCCCGGCATCGTGGCCAAGCGCTTGTTCACCGAAGGCAGCGAGGTCAAGGCCGGCCAGCCGCTGTTCCAGCTGGACGATGCCGCCCTGCGCGCCAGCGTTGCCAGCGCCGAGGCCGCCGTGGCGCGTGCCGACGCCGCCGTGGCGCAGGCCCAGGCCCAGCTGCAGCGCAACCAGCCGCTGGCCGAGGCCAAGGCCATCAGCGCGCAGGAATGGCTGCTGACCCAGACCACGGCCAAGCAGGCCCAGGCCGAGCTGGCCACCACGCGCGCCGCAGCTACCAGCGCCCGCATCAACCTGGACTACGCCACCATCAAGGCGCCGATCGACGGCCGCATCGGCCGCGCCCTGGTAAGCGAGGGCGCGCTGGTGGGCCAGGGCGATGCCACACAGATGGCGCTGATCCAGCAGACCGACCGGCTGTATGTCAACTTCACCCAGTCGGCCGCGGACGCGATGCGGCTGCGCAAGGCCTTCGACGCCGGCCAGCTGCAGCGCAGCGGCGCCGGTGCGTCGATCCGCATCGCGCTGGACGACGGCAGCGAGGTGGCCCAGAGCGCCCGTCTGCTGTTTGCCGACCCGACGGTGGATGCCGGCACCGGCCAGGTCAGCCTGCGCGCCGAGCTGCCCAACCCCCAGGGCTTGCTGCTGCCCGGCCTGTTCGTCAAGGTGAGGCTGGCCCAGGCCAGCAGCGACCGGGCGATCCGCCTGCCGCAACAGGCCGTGACCCGCGGCCCGGCCGGCGACAGCGTGCTGGTGGTGGGGGCGGACAACCGGCCCGCAACGCGCGGGGTCAAGATCGGCGCCAGCCAGGGCGGCGACTGGGTGGTGCTGAGCGGCTTGGCCGCCGGCGAGCGGGTGGTGGTGGACGGCTTCCAGAAGATGCGGCCGGGCGCGCCGGTCAACCCGGTGCCTTGGTCGCCCCCGGGCGCGGCGCCGGCCGGGGCGGCGTCGACGGCTTCGTCACCCGCTGCGTCGGCGTCGGCAGCCGCCGCCGCGCCAGCGCGCCCGCCTGCCAGCCGCTGACCGCAGGCCACCGCCCACCATGCTCTCCGCCTATTTCATCGACCGCCCGATCTTTGCCTGGGTGATCGCGCTGTTCATCGCCGCGCTCGGCGGCGTGGCCATCACCCAGCTGCCGGTGGCCCAGTACCCCAGCGTGGCACCGCCGGCCATCGTCATCAACACCGCCTACCCCGGCGCGTCGGCCAAGGTGCTGGAAGACAGCGTGCTGTCGGTGATCGAGCAGGAGCTCAACGGCGCGCCGGGCATGATCTACATGGAGGCTATCGCCCAGGCCAATGGCAGCGGGTCGATCACCGCCACCTTCGAGACCGGCACCAACATCGACCTGGCCCAGGTGGAGATCCAGAACCGGCTGTCACGCGCCACGCCGCGCCTGCCCAGCGCGGTGGTGCAGCAGGGGGTGAGGATCGACAAGTCGCGAGCCAACTTCCTGCTCTTCGTCTCGATCACCTCGACTAACCCGGCCGACGACCCGACCAGCCTGGGCGACTACACCGCCCGCAACATCCAGCCCGAGCTGCAGCGCATCGCCGGCGTGGGCCAGGCCCAGCTCTTCGGCACCGAGCGCGCGATGCGCATCTGGCTGGAGCCGGCCAAGCTGGTGGCCTTCGGCCTGAGCCCGGGCGACGTCAGCAGCGCCATCCGCGCGCAGAACGCCCAGGTCTCGGCCGGCACCCTGGGCGAGCAGCCCGGCGTGGCCGGCCAGCCGATGAGCGCCACCGTGGTGGTCAACGGCCAGCTGGCCACGCCCGAGCAGTTTGGCGCGATCGTGCTGCGCGCCAATGCCGACGGGTCGGCGGTGCGGCTGCGCGATGTGGCCCGCGTCGAGCTGGGTGCGCAGAGCTATGGCACCTTCTCGCGGCTGAACGGCCGGCCCAGCACCGGCGTGGGTGTGCAACTGGCACCCACCGCCAATGCGCTGGCCACCGCCACCGCGGTGAAGAAGCGCATGGCCGAGCTGAAGGCCTACTTCCCGGCGGGCATGGAATACCGCATCCCCTACGACACCTCCAAGTTCGTGCGCATCTCGATCGAACAGGTGGTCGAGACCCTGGCCGAGGCGGTGGCGCTGGTCTTCCTGGTCATGCTGATCTTTCTGCAGAACCTGCGCTACACGCTGATCCCCACCATCGTGGTGCCGGTGGCGCTGCTGGGCACCTTCGGCATGCTGCTGGTGATGGGCTATTCGATCAATGTGCTCACGCTGTTCGGCATGGTGCTGGCCATCGGCATCCTGGTCGACGATGCCATCGTGGTGGTGGAGAACGTCGAGCGCCTGATGGCCGAGGAGGGCCTGAGCCCGCGAGACGCCACCCGCAAGGCCATGGGCCAGATCACCGGCGCGGTGATCGGCATCACCGTGGTGCTGGTCAGCGTCTTCGTGCCGATGGCCTTCTTCGGCGGCGCGGTGGGCAGCATCTACCGCCAGTTCTCGCTGTCCATGGTCTCGGCCATCCTGTTCTCGGCCTTCCTGGCGCTGACCCTGACCCCCGCGCTGTGCGCCACCTTTCTCAAGCCGGCCAGCGCCCATGCCGAGCGGCGCGGCTTTTTCGGCTTGTTCAACCGCGGCTTTCGGCGCACCGCCAAGGCTTATGAAGGCCTGGTGGCCCGGGTGCTGCGCCGGGCCGGGCGCTGGCTGCTGGCCTTCGGCGTGGTGATCGC
>JANNZD010000481.1:0-2441 GCA_031410435.1 Betaproteobacteria bacterium
TCGGGCGGCAGGCGCTGGCCGGCACTGCGCGCGGCGCCGATGGCGCGCAGCAGCAGCTCCCCAGCGGCCTGGCCGATGGCCGCGCAGTCCACCGCCACCGTGGTCAGCCGCGGGTGGCAGTTCTTGGCCACCTCGAAATCACCAAAGCCGGCAATCGCGATGCGCCCGGGCACCGGCCAGCCCAGGCGCTGGCAGGCGCTGAGCGCGCCAAAGGCCGACAGGTCGGACACGCACACCACCGCGTCCACGGCGGGCCATTGCTGCAGCAATTGCTGCACCGCTTGCGCGCCCTGGGCCATGGAGATCGGCGGCTGGCCGAAGCTGATCACCCGGCCGGCCGGCAGGCCCAGCTCAGCCACCGCCTGCATATAACCCCGGCGCCGGTCGGCACCGCGCGTATCCCGGTTGGATGTGCCGCCGATGAAGCCGATGTGCCGGTAGCCCTTGCCGTGCAGATGGTGCACCAGCGCGGCGGTGGCGGCGGCGTTGGAAAAACCCACGCTGTGCTCGATGGGCTCAGCCGGCAAATCCCAGGTCTCCACCACCGGCACGCCGGCGGCCTGCAGCATCGCCCGCGCCGCCAGGGTGTGGCTGCCGCCGGTGAGGATCACGCCCTCGGGCCGGCGCATCAGCAGGGAGCGCAGCAGTTGCTCCTCGGTCTCCACCCGGTAGTCGGACGTGCCCAGTAGCAGTTGCAGGCCACTGTTGGCCAGCGTCGCGCTGATGCCCTGCGCGGTCTCGGAGAAATTGCTGTTGTTCAAGGACGGGATCACCGCCGCCACGAAGCCCGAGCGCTGGCTGCTGAAGGTGCGCGCGGTGTGGTCGATCACATAGCCCATCTGCTCGCAGGCCGACAGGATGCGCTGGCGCAGCGCCTCGGACCTGCCGTGCGCGCTGCTGGATGGCCGGCTCAGCGCCCGCGACACCGTCATCTTGGACACGCCCACCTGCGCCGCCACGTCGGCCATCGTCACCGCGCGCGGCTTGCTGCCCGGCGCAGCGCCGGCGCCGGCCACGCGGCGGCTTACCACCGGCGCAGCGCGCCGGGGCGCAGGATGCGATACCGATAACCGCTGCAAGCCGCCACGCGTGCTCCTGATCTGAAGTGCCAAGCCACCACGATCATAGGGGCCACCCCCGGCCTTGCGGCCTCCGGGAAAGGCCTAGTTACCGGTAACGATGTCTCTGCCAGACTGCCGGGATGGACCTGCAAGTCTTCGACACCCGCTTCGACCCCATCGCCGCTGGCGCCGGACCGTTGCAGCGCCTGTGCACCGGCGCCATCTGGAGCGAGGGCCCGGTGTGGATGGCCGAGGACCAATCGCTGCTGTGGAGCGACATCCCCAACAACCGCATGCTGCGCTGGCATGCCAGCACCGGCATGACGGTGTGGCGCGACGCGGTGGAGTACACCAACGGCCACACCCGCGAGGCCGATGGCGCGCTGCTGCACTGCTCGCACGGCCTGCGCGCCATCGTGCGCACCCGCTTTGGCCCGGATTTCACGCCGCTGGCCGACGAGGTGCTGGTCAGCCACTACCAGGGACGGCGCTTCAATTCACCCAACGACATCGTCGTCAAGCGCGACGGCACGATCTGGTTCACCGACCCGCCCTACGGCATCCTGTCGGATTACGAGGGCCATGCGGCCGCCAGTGAGCTGGGCAAGCACTATGTCTTCCGCTTCAACCCGGCCAATGGTGCGCTGCGCGTGGTCAGCGATTTCGTCGACGAGCCCAACGGCCTGGCGTTTTCGCCGGACGAATCGCTGCTGTACGTGTCCGACACTTCGGCCGCCACCCGCAAGGACGGCCGCGGCCACCACCACATCGTCGCCTTCGATGTGGTGGGCGGGCAGGACCTGGCCAGCCCGCGCATCTTCGCGGTGGTCAACCCGGGGCTGTCCGACGGTTTCCGGGTAGACCTGCACGGCTTCGTCTACACCAGCAGCGGCGACAGCGTGCAGGTCTACCACCCCGACGGCACACGCCTGGCCCGCATCGCAGTGCCCGAAAAGGTGGGCAATGTGTGCTTTGGCGGCGCGGCGGGGGATGAGCTGTTCATCGCCGCCAGCAGCTCGATCTACCGCATCCGCCTGGCCACGCGCGCGGCGGTGGCACAGTGACACCTGCCCCGGCCGGCACGCCGGCGCTGCTGCAATTCCAGGCCATCAGCAAGCGCTTTGGCGGCACCCAGGCGGTGGACGCGGTGACGCTGGACGTGCGCGCCGGTGAGATCCTGGCGCTGCTGGGCGAAAACGGCGCCGGCAAGAGCACGCTGATCAAGCTGTTGGCCGGCATCTACCCGGCCGACAGCGGCGAGATCGTCTTCGACGGCCGGCCCCAGCATGAATGGCGAACCGTCGACAGGTCACACCAGCCGGTGGCCTTCATCCACCAGGACCTGGGCCTGGTCGAGTGGATGACGGTGGCCGAGAACGT
>JANNZD010000482.1:0-3691 GCA_031410435.1 Betaproteobacteria bacterium
CGCAGGTAGAGGAGGAGCCGTCGGCAAGTTCTTGCCGGCGGCGGGGGACACGGAGCAGAACACGCCAGGCCAGCCTGGCGCTCACGCCGGGTTCGTCGAATGCCTGCTTCAAGGCCACCAAGCAAGGTCCGCACCGAGCCCCCATCCCGACCTTCAACCCCGCCCGGCCCGCGCAAACGCCATCACACCGTCGGCCAGCTTGCCCAAGCGCAGCGCCAGCAGGTCCAGCACATAGTTCTGGTACAGCTTCCAGGGCTTGCGGTCGCCCTGCTTGGGCAGCATCGCGGTGGCGCGCTGCACATAGCCCGAAGTGAAGTCGAGAAAGGGCTCGGGCGTCACGCCGGCCTGGCGCACCGGCGTGAAGACGGTCTGGCCGGTCTTGTCCAGATGCTTGAGCAGGCGGCAGAAGTAGCCCGCGGTCAGGTCGGCCTTCAATGTCCAGCTGGCATTGGTGTAGCCGAAGGTGTTGGCCAGGTTGGGCAGGCCGCTGAACATCATGCCCTTGTAGACCAGCAGGCCGGCTGGGTCGACCGGCTGGCCGTCCAGGCTGATCTTCACGTCGCCCAGCATATTGAGCTGCAGGCCGGTGGCGCTGACGACGATGTCGGCCGGCAACTCCTGGCCCGACTGCAGGCGGATGCCGTGCTCGGTGAAGGTCTCGATCTGGTCGGTCACCACCGAGGCCCGGCCCGCCCGCAGGGTGTCGAACAGGTCGCCGTCGGGCACCAGACAGACGCGCTGGTCCCAGGGCTTGTAGCTGGGCTGGAAATGCCTGGCCACATCGAACTGCGGGCCCAGCGCCTGCTGCACCAGGCCCATCAGCCGGGCCTTGGCCTGCGCCGGGTATTTGCGCGCCAGGCGGTAGAAGTAAATTCCGACCAGCACGTTCTTGGCGCGCACCAGGCGGTAGGCCAGGCCGGCCGGCAGCCAGCGCTTGAGCGCCTCGGCCATCGGGTCCACTGCCGGCCGCGCCACCACATAGGTGGGCGAGCGCTGCAACATGGTCACCTGCGCTGCGGTCTTGGCCAGCTCGGGCACCAGCGTGACGGCGGTGGCGCCGCTGCCGATCACCACCACCCGCTTGCCGGCGTAGTCCAGTGCCTCGGGCCAGAACTGCGGGTGCACCAGCTGGCCGGCAAAGCGCTGCTCGCCCGGGAAGGGCGGCCGGTGGCCCTGGTCATAGCGGTAATAGCCGCTGCAGAACAGCAGGAAGCGCGGCCTCATCGTCAGGCGCTCAGCCACGCCGCGCTGGCCCGCGCTGCGCTCCACCTCGACCCGCCAGCGGCCCTCGGCGGCCTGCCAGTCGGCGCTGAGCAGACGGTGCCGGGTGCGGATATGGGCGCCGATGCCATGCTCGATGGCGGTCTCGCGGATGTAGTCGCGGATCGCCGGGCCGTCGGCGATCGCCTTGGCCGCGCGCCAGGGCTTGAATTCATAACCCAGCGTGTACATGTCCGAATCCGAACGCACGCCGGGATAGCGGAACAGGTCCCAGGTGCCGCCGATGGCCTCGCGCGCCTCCAGCAGCGCAAAGGTCTTGCCCGGGCAGTCGCGCTGCAGGTGCACCGCCGCGCCGATGCCCGACAGCCCGGCACCGACGATCAGCACGTCCAGCGCTTCGGGCTGGCTGATCGGCTTCGCGCTGCGAAGGAAGGCGGCCGCCGCGCGCACCGAGCGGCGCGCCTCGGGCAGCTGGTGGATCAATTGCCAGACATGGGGCACCACCGGGAAGACCTGCAGGTCCACCTGCACGCCGGCCTCGCGCGCCTTCTGCGCCAGGCGGACCGAATCGTCGCGCAGCACTTCGGATTCGCCCACATGCAGCAGCAGCGGTGGCAGGCCGGCCATGCTGCCCAGCAGCGGCGAGGCCAGCGGCTGGGCCGGGTCGGCATCGGCCAAGTAGGCGGCGCTCAGGTGCAGCAGCTGGGCCGGGTCGAACATCGCATCGCGCCCGGCATTGAGCGTGGCCGACGGGCTGGCGCCGGTCATGTCCAGCGCCGGCGAGAACAGCGCAGCGGCGTCGGGCAGGGCTTCGCCGGCGTCGCGCAGGGTCTGCAGCAGGCCCAGCGCCAGGTTGCCGCCGGCGCTGTCACCGGCCACCACCAGGCGGCCGGCGGATGTGGCGGCGCGCAGCGCGCGGTAGACCGCCAGCACGTCCAGCGGCGCGGCCGGGAAGGGGTGCTCGGGCGCCAGCCGGTAGTCGGGCACGAACACCCGCAGGCCCTGCAGCGCCAGCGCCGCGGTGAGCGGCCGGTGGGTCTGTGGCGAGCAGCCGACAAAGCCGCCGCCATGCAGGTAGAGCAGGGTGGTGGTGTCGGGCCCCGGGGCGCCGGCGTCGGCTTCGGCCTGCACCCACTCACCGGCCACGCCGCCCAGCGTCGCTGCCTGGTAGCGCACCGCGCGGGGCGCGGGCAGGGCCGTGCCGCCAAAGGCCTGGCGCACGGCGGCGATGTTGCGCATGTCGGCCAGGGCCGGCCGCACCCGGCGGCGCACCACGAACGCGGCCACGCGGGCCTGCCAGCTTGCTTGCATGGGTCTGCTCCTGCGCTCAGTTGGGCCGGGCCAGCCGGCGGGCGATGCTGCGGGCTATCGGCTTCCAGTAGCCCACCGGAAAGAGGCGTTGCATCCAGGCGGCGCCGGTGGCGTCCCGGCCCACCAGCACCCGGGGCTCGCGCCGCTCGATGCCACGCAGGATGCGGGCGGCAGCCACCTCGGGCGCCAGGGTCAGCATGCGGCGCCAGTTGGCCTGGTGTTGCTGCACCTCGGCCGGCGCGGCGCCGGCCGGCAGCCGGGCATGGGCACCGATGCCGGTGGCCACGCCGCCCGGGTGCACCAGGGTCATGCCCACGGTCGAGCCACTGGCCTCCAACTCATGCCGCAGCGACTCCGAAAAGCCGCGCACCGCGAACTTGGCGGCGCAATAAGCGGTCTGCCCGGGCGGCGCGATGATGCCGAAGATGCTGCTGATGTTGACGATCTGCGCCACCGGTGCCTGCGCCAATAGCGGCAGGAAGGCGCGGGTGAGCGCCACCACCGCGCCGAAGTTGATGCGCATCAGCCAGTCGAAATCGGCCGCCGCCACCTGGTCGAAGCTGCCGCCCAGCGCCACCCCGGCGTTGTTGACCAGCAGCGTGGCGCGGCCGTGGGCGGCCATCACCCCGGCCAGCACCGCGGCAGGCGATTCGGGCAGCGACAGGTCCAGCACCTGGGTGCTGACCGTCACGCCCAGCGCCCGGGCCTGACCGGCGGTGGCGTCCAGGCCGGCGCGGTTGACATCCACCAGCGCCAGGTGGCAGCCGCGCGCGGCCAATTGCAGCGCCAGCGCCGCGCCGATGCCGCCGGCCGCGCCGGTGATCACCGCCACGCCACCGCGCGGGTCCAGGCCAGTCGGATTGCCCATGCATCCCTCCATGCGGGCCGCCAAGGGCCCTGGTTTGATCTGATGACGCGTGTCGTCAGATGTACAGTATCGCCCATTCCTGCCCACGCCCACCCATGGCCCACCCCAACCCCCGCAGCCAGCCCGCCCCCCCGGGGCGGGCCTATGGCGGGCTGGGCCCGGCCGACCGCAGCGCCGCCCGGCGTGAACGGCTGGTCGAGGCCGGCATCGCCTTGTTCGGCCGGCAGGGCCTGCGTGCCACCACGGTGCGCGGGGTGTGCACCGAGGCGGGCCTGACCGACCGCTACTTCT
>JANNZD010000483.1:0-15115 GCA_031410435.1 Betaproteobacteria bacterium
GGCATTGATCTGCTCCTGGCTGGCGCTCTTCATGCCCGAGCGGGCGGCCAGCGCCAGCGGCGCGAAGCAGGCCAGGTAGATCAGCAGCACCTTGGGCGTCTCGTCGATGCCGAACCAGATGATGATCAGCGGCAGGTAGGCCAGCGGCGGCAGCGGGCGGTAGAACTCGATCGGCGGGTCGAAGATGCCGCGCGCGACCCGGCTCATGCCCATCGCAATGCCCACCGGCACCGCCGTGAGGAAGGCCGCCCAGAAGGCCACCGTCACGCGCAGGATGCTGGCCACAAAGTGCTGCCACAGCGGCTTGTCGTTGGCCGCGCCGGTCAGGTATTCATAGAACTGCAGCCACACCGCCTGCGGGCTGGGCAGGAAAAGCGGCTTGATCAGCCCCAGATTGGTGATGGCAAACCAGCCGGCGAACAGGGCCACCATGGTGATGAGGCTGATGCCCGCGCTGTTGCCCTCGCCGGGCACCTTGAAGCGGCTGGTCTTGAGGGCAGCAGCCTTGGCCCCCGGCTCCACGCTCAAGGCCGGCGGCGTGGCGGCAGGCTGGGACGGCGGCGGCACGCGGACGAGGGCTTCAGACATGGGCGGGCTCCCGGTGGTGGATCAGCGCCAGCACCTCTTCGCGCAGGCGGATGAATTCAGACCCCGACTTGACGCGCCGGGCATCCTGGTGGCGCAAGAAATCGCGCGAGAAAGGCAGGTCGTCGTAGACATGCGAGATGCGGCCCGGGCTGGGGCTCATCACGATCAGCCGGGTGGCCAGGAACAGCGCCTCCTCCACCGTGTGGGTGATGAAGAACACCATCTGCTGTTGGCCCCCAAGTCCGCCGCTTCGCGGCGACCGCCCCCCCGAGGGGGCGCCGGCATCTTGGGAGCGGCCCGGCGATGCCTTGTCGGTCTTGCTCCAAGCCTCCAGCAGGATCTCCTGCACCTGCTCGCGGGTGAAGGCGTCCAGCGCGCCCATGGGTTCGTCCATCAGCAGCACCGCCGGGTCGTTGGCCAGGGTGCGGGCAATGCCCACCCGTTGTTGCATGCCGCCCGACAGCTCATACACCGCGCGGTCGGCGTATTTCTCCAGCCCCACCAGCGCCAGCTTGTCTTCGGCCACGCGGGCCCGGGTGGCCGCGTCCACACCGCGCAGGCGCAGGCCCAGGGCCACGTTGTCGCGCACGTTCAGCCAAGGCATCAGTGCATGCTTCTGGAACACCACGCCGCGGTCGGCCCCCGGCCCCACCACCGGCTGGCCGTCCAGCAGGATCTGGCCGGTGGACGGCGGCAGGAAGCCGGCGATGCAGTTCAGCAGCGTGGTCTTGCCGCAGCCCGAGGCGCCCAGCGCGACGACGAAATCGCCGTCCTGCATGGTCAGGTTGACCGGCGCCAGCGCCTGCAGCGTGCCGCCCTTGACGGCGTAGTTGACCGTGAGTTCGCGGATGTCGAGGGTGGGCATGCAGCCTCCGTTGGCCGGTGCGGTGGGAAACCAGGGCTGAAAAAAAGGGCGGTCAGCCGCGCTGCCGCCCCGGGGTGGCGGACCGCCGGCCCTACTTGGCCATCGCCTTCTTCAGGTAGGCGTCGGTGATGAAGCTGGCGTAGTCGGGCTTGATCTCCGTGATGCGGCCCTGCTCCTTCAGGAACACCGCCGTGCTGGTCATGGCCTTGGCCGCCGCACCGCCCAGCCACTTGGGGCCGGCCTGCTCGGCCAGCGTCGGAAAGGTGTACAGCGCCATCGCCGCCGGCACGTCCTTGGCATCGGCCTTGGTCCACTTGGCCACCGCCTTGACCTCGGGCGAATCGACCGTCCACTTGGCCTTGTTGGCCATATAGCCGGCGTCGGCCTTGGCTAGCAGCTTGACCAGGCTGACCAGGAAGGCCTCGTTCTGCGCCGCCCACTTGGCGTTGACGATCAGGCCGTCAAAGGTGGGGAAGCCGCGCGCGCCGATGGTCTTGCTGGATTCGATCACCTTGCCATTGCCCTTGATCTTGCTCAGCACCGGGTCCCAGATGAAGGCGGCATCGATGTCGCCGCGCTCCCAGGCTGCGGCGATCTCGGGCGGGCGCAGGTTCATCACGTTCACGCCCTTGGCGTCCACGCCGTCGGTCTTCATCACCGCCATCAGCTGGTAGTGGGCGGTGCTGACAAAGGGCGTGGCCACCTTCTTGCCCTTCAGGTCTTTGACGCTGTTGATGCCGCTGCCGTTGCGCACGATCAGGGCCTCGGCGTCGGCGATGTCGTCGAGGATCCAGAACGGCTTGATGTCCTGGCCCTGGCTGGCCGCGGCCACGATGGGGCTGGACCCGGCCTCGCCGATCTGCACGTCGCCGCTGGCCATGGCCTTGATCACGTCGCCGCCGCCGCCGAACATGCGCCAGTTGATCTTGTAGCCGGTGGCCTTTTCCAGCTCGCCCGATTCCATGATCACACGCAGTGGTACCAGCATGTCCTGGTGCGCGAAGGTCACTTCCTTCTGCTGGGCCTGGGCGCTGCCCATGGCCGCCAGCGTTGCCAACACCAGGCCCATCAGTTGACGCTTGTTAAAGTTCATCGGTTTCTCCTGTGAATCGACTCGTTGGAAAAGGCTGGACAGACCGACGCGACGGGCGACGATTTGCAGCCCAGTGTGCATGCCGCTCCGGCCATCCGGAAGGGCCATGATCCCGATTGCCATGGTGCCAGCAGACCCGGAGTTACCCTCATGCTTGCAAGCGGCATGCCGCTGCCATGGCCTCGGCCATCACCTGGGCGATGGCCACGCAGTCGGCCTGGGTCAGCGCCAGCGGCAGGCGCATGTCGCACAGCGCGGACAACACCCGCTCGGTCTGCGGCAGCGGCTGCGGCGGGCCCAGGTAGCGCCAGTGCTGCCAGACGCTGGTGAAGCCCACCGGCTCGTCGGCGCCGAACCACTTGATGTGCAGCCCGCGCTCGGCGCAGCCGGCGACAAAGGCCTGGCGGCGCGCCAGTGTCAAATCCACCAGCCCGAACTGCATCGAACTGGCGACAAACTGCTCTTGCGGCGGGCGCAGCGGTAGCCGCAGCTGGGGCACCGCCGCCAGCGCATCGGCCAGCCAGTGGTAGCGCTGGTTCCAGCGCTGGCAGCGGTCGGCCAGCAGCGCACCCAGCTGGGGCCGCGCCACCGCGGCGGCCAGGTTGCTCATGCGCAGGCTGAAATTGGGCGTGTCGTACTTCCAGCGCTCGAACACCGCATCGGCCGGCCGCACCTGGTGGGCGCCGTAGAACATATAGCTGCCCGACAGCAAGATGGCCTGGGCCGCGATGTCGTCGTCGTCGGTGGCCAGCAGGCCGCCCTCGCCGCTGTTGGCATGCTTGTAGCTCTGCAGGCTGAAGCAGCCGGCGCGGCCCCAGGTGCCGGTGGCCCGCCCGTCCCAGCCGGCGCCCATGGTGTGGGCGCAGTCCTCGATCAACTGCACGCCGTACACCGCGCAGACCGCGGTCAGGCGCCGCATGTCACAGACATGGCCGCGCATATGCGACAGCAGCAGCGTGCGCGCGCCGCTGGCCTGGGCCTTGCGGGCCAGGTCGTCCAGGTCGATGGTGCAGTCCTCGGTCACCTCGACCAGCACCGGCCGGGCGCCGGCATGCACGATCGCGCCGGGCACCGGTGCCAGCGTGAAGCCGTTGCACAGCACCGCGTCGCCCGGCCGCACCCCGGCCGCCCGCAGCGCGACGAACATCGTCGACCCGCAGCTGTTCATCGCCACGGCATAGCGGGTGCCCAATTGCTGGGCGAACTCGGCCTCCAGCGCCGAGACCTCGCTGGGCACGCCGCCGGTCTCACCATAGCGGTGCATCTTGCCGCTGCCCAGCAGGGCCAGCGCGGCCTCGACGCCGGCGGGCGGCACCGGCTCCTGCCGGCTCAGGTCGATAGTCAGGCGGGTGGCGGCCATCTCAGGCCCCTCGCCGCAGCGCGCCAGCGCGGCGCAGCGCCGGCGCTCGCCCGGGCCGCCGTGGGGCCTGTTTCAGGGTTTGGCTAGGCATGGCATCGGGCAGGGCCCCGGCAGTGGACGACCGGCGGAGTATTTCCCCGACGGCCGCCGCGCCGCAAGGCCAGTTCGCGGGCACGCTTGAGGCCAGAAAGCCACCCTGCGGTGCAGCGCCACTCAGGGTGGCAGCGCCGGGGCACTGCGCGCCACCCCACGCGCCTGCGCCAGTTCGGTGGCGGCCTGGCCCAGCGCGCGCAGGCCCGCCTCGATCTGGCCGGTGGCGATCGACGACAGGCGCAAGCGGAAGTAGGGGCAGGGATAGGGCGGCTTGGCGAAGAACACGTCGCCGGCCTCTATCAGCACCCCGTGGCGCCGGGCGATCAGCGCCAGCTCGGCCGCGTCCACCCAGGCCGGCGCCTGCACCCAGAGCGAGCCGCCGCCCTGGGGCAGCGCGAACTGGAAATCGGGCAGGTGCTGGCGCAGCGCGTCGGCCGCCAGCGCCATTCGCGCCTGCATGGCCTGGTTGACCCGGCGAGCATGCGACTCATGGTGGCCCAGCGACACGAACAGCGCATAGGCCTGCTGCAGAAAGGCGCTGGGGTGGCGCACCATGGCGTGGCGCAGCACCCGCAGCTCGGCCGCCAGCGCGCGCGGCGCCACGACATAGCCCAGGCGCACCGCCGGCGACAGGCTCTTGGACAGCGAGCCGATATAGACCACCCGACCGCTGCGGTCCATGCTCTTGAGGGCCGGCATGGGCGCGCCCTCGTACAGGTTCTCACTTTCGTAGTCGTCTTCGATCACCACAATGTCGTCGCGCTCGGCCCAGGCCAGCAGCTGGCGGCGGCGCGCCAGGCTGAGCGTGGCGGTGGTCGGGCTCTGGTGCGACGGGGTGACAAAGAGGTAGTCCAGCGGCGGCAGCGCGTCCAGCACTACCCCCTCGCCATCCACCGGCACCGGCACCCAGCGCGGTTCGCGCAGCGCAAAGCTGTTGCGGGCATGCGGGTAGCCCGGCTCCTCGAAGCCGACCCGGCTTTGCACACCGAACAGCGCATCGGCCAGCAGATGAAAGGCCTGCTGGGCGCCCACCGTGACGACGATCTCCTCGGCCAGCGCGAACACGCCGCGCTTGGGCAGCAGTTGCAGGCGGATCTGCTCGACCAGGTCGGGCACGTCGTCGGTCTCGAAATCCGGCGTCCAGTTCGGCAGTTGGGCCCGGGCCAGGCTGCGCGCGCAACATTCGCGGAAGTCTTCGGTGGGGAAGAGCTGGGGGTCGTGCCCGCCATAGACGAAGGGGTAGCGGTAGTCGCGCCAGCGCTCGGGCTTGGCCAGCGTGGGCCGGCCGGTCAGGGACCGCAGCACCCGGGCCGACCAGTCGGGCGCCTGCCCGCCCACCGCGCCGGCCAGTGCCGGCGGCGGTGGCACCGAGGCCGGCACCACCCCATGCGCGACGAAGATGCCGCTGCGCGGCCGGGCCTGCAGATAGCCCTCGTCCACCAGTTGCTGGTAGGCAGCGGTGACGGTGTTGCGGCTCAGCCGCATCAGCCGCGCCAGATCGCGCGAGGACGGCAGCGGCGCGCCCGGGCTGATGCGGCCGGCCAGGATTTCGCGCACCACTGCCGAGCGCAGGCGCGCCTGCAGCGTCAGTGCCGGCTGGTCGGGCAACTGGAAGAGTTCATCCCAAAGAGTGGGTCGGCTGATTCGCATCGGGCAGGTCGGGGAGGGTGCGGCGCCGACCGGCTGATCAGCGCCGTGCGGCAGCCCAGTCTAGGCGCTGCCTGCCTCGCTTGCGCGGCCTGGCTCGGCAGGTCGGGCCTCACTGGCTCTATGGCTGGGCCGGCCGCCACCCTAAGCTCCTGGCCCATGTAGCCACCAGACCGGCGCCCGCCCGCCGCCGACACCGCCCCGGCGGCCGCGATCCACCAGGAGCCCCCTTGAGTTCATCCCCTGCCCAGGTCAGCGCCGAGATGCTGGCCGACTTTGCCGCCGCCTGGAACCGCCATGACCTGGACGCGCTGCTGTCCTTCATGACCGAAGACGGCGCCTTCCACGGGGTAGCCGGCCCCGATCTGCAGGGCCGCAGCTTCGTCGGCACTGCCGCCCTGCGCGAGGGCTTTGCGCTGGCCTGGCAGACCTTCCCCGACGCTTCGTGGACCGACGGCGTGCATGTGGTCTGCGGCGACCGGGGCTTCAGCGAATCGACCTTCACCGGCACCCGTGCCGACGGCCAGCGGGTGCAGGCGCGCATGGTCGATGTGTTCACCTTCCGCGGCGGCAAGATCGCGGTGAAGAACGCGTTCCGCAAGGACCGCCCGGCCTTCAAGCCCTGAGCCCCCCGGCCATGGACCGCCTGATCCCGCCGCTGACCCGGCGCGCGCCCTACGACCCGCGCTACGACCCGCTGGTCGACCGCACGCCCGGCCACGGCCGCGACTACGCCCCCACCTACTGGGTGGCCAGCGCCGGGCCGCCGCCCGAGGACGACGGCCCGATCAGCCAGGACACCGATGCCGATGTGGTGATCGTCGGCTCGGGCTTCACCGGCCTGGCCGCCGCCCTGTTCCTGGCGCGCGAGCATGGCATCAAGGCCACGGTGCTGGAGGCCAACCAGGCCGCCTGGGGCTGCACCAGCCGCAATGGCGGCCAGGGCCAGAACGCCAGCGGCCGGCTCTACCGCTCGCAGTGGATCGCACGCTGGGGCAAGGATGTGGCGCTCAAGCTAGACGCCGAGATCCGCCTGGGCTTCGAGACCTTCAAGGCCCTGGTGGCCGAGGTGCCCTGTGATGCCCAGCCCGGCGGCCATCTCTACATTGCCCACCGCGCCAAGAAGCTGGATTTCCTGCGCCAGGAGGCCCGGGTGATGCGCGAGGTCTTCGGCTACGACACCCAGATGCTGAGCGCCGACGAGGTCAAGCAGCGCTATGTGATGGATGCCGACAGCCATGGCGCGATGCACGAGCCCGACGGCATCGGCGTGCACCCGCTCAAGCTCGCCTTCGGCTACCTGCGCCTGGCCCGGGCGCTGGGGGTCAAGGTGCACCCGGCCAGCCCGGTCACCGGCATCAAAACCAGCGGCGGCGTGCACACCCTGACCACCCCGGGCGGCACGGTGCGTGCCCGGGCGGTGGGCTTTGCCACCGGCGGCTATACCAGCAACGGCCTGCACAAGAGCCTGGATTCCAAGATCATGCCGGTACTGTCGAACTCGCTGGTCACGCGGCCGCTGACCGCGCAGGAGCTGGCGGACACGGGCTTCAAGACCACGCAGGTCATCACCGATACCCGCACGCTGCGCTTCTACTACCGCCGCCTGCCCGACAACCGGGTGCAGATCGGCAGCCGCAGCGCCATCACCGGCGCCGACGCGCCCCACCCGCGCCACATGGCGGTGCTGGTCGACGGCCTGCACCGCAAGTTCCCGGCGCTCAAGGGCATCGCCATCGACCATTCCTGGTGGGGCTGGGTAGACGTCAGCCACGACATGATGCCGCGCGTCACCCAACCGGATGCCAGCCAGCGCGTGTTCTATGCGCTGGGTTATGGCGGCAACGGGGTGTCGTTCTCGGCCCATGCCGGGCGGCGGCTGGCCCAGCGCATCGCGGGGCGTTCTGATGCCGCCTTCCAACTGCCGATCTACAACAGCCCGCTGGAATACCCCAATGTGCTGAACCTGGTGCGCTCGCGCGGCTTCGCGCCCTTCAGGCGGGCCGGCCAGGCCGCGCTCTACCGCTGGTACTGGCTGCGCGACGAGTGGCTGTAGCCGGCGGGCCGCCAGGCACCGGCCCGGTCGAATCGCGCACCACCAGTTCCACCTCGACCTCGCGCTGCAGCACCGCCGTGACGCTGCCGTCCAGCCGGGCCAGCAGGTAATCGGCGGCCTGGGTCCACAGGACCTCGGTGGGCACATGCACGGTGGTCAGCGCTGGCCGCCACTGGCGCGCCAGGTCGAGGTCGTCGAAGCCCACCACCGACAGATCGCCCGGCACGTCCAGCCCGCGCGCCGCACATTCCAGCATCGCACCGAAGGCCAGCACGTCGTTGCCGCACAGCAGCGCGGTGGGCGGCGCGGCGCCGGCCAGGATCTGGCCGGTGGCCACCCGCGCATCGGCCAAGGTGTAGCGCGCCTCGCACAGGTGCGGCGCGGCCAGGCCCAGCCCGGCCATGGCCAGCGCCTCGCGCACGCCGGCCACCCGATCGGCGGCGCGGTCGTTGCAAGCGGTGACGCCGGCCACCATGCCGATGCGGCGGTGGCCCAGGTGCAACAGGTAGTGCACCGCCCGGGCGATCGCCGCGCGGTTGCCGAAGCCCACGCAGGCCGCGCCCGCCGGCCCCGGGAAGGCGCCGGTGTGTACCCAGGGCAGGCCGCGGCGGGCCAGCCGGTCCAGCAAGTCCGGCCGCTGGCTCACGCCGGTGAGGGCCAGCGCGTCCACCCCGCGCGACAGCAGCGCCTGCACCTGCGCCTCCTCCTGCGCCGGGTCGTAGTCACTGAAGGCCAGCACCACCACCTGGCCGGCCTGAGCCATGCGGCGCTGGAAGGCCTGCAGGCCGCTGGCAAAGATCGCGTTGTCGATGGTGGGCACCACCACGCCGACGGTGCCGCTGCGCCGCAAGGTCATCGCCCGCGCCCCGGCATGGGCCACATAACCCAGCCGCGCCACCGCCGCCAGCACCCGTTCGCGCAGCACCGGGCGCACGGCGCCGGGCAGGTTGAGGGTGCGCGACACGGTGGCCGTGGACACCCCGGCATCCCGGGCGACGTCTTCTAGCGTGGGGGTGGTGGAGGACATGCCTGTAAGCGCTTGCAGTCATTCTAGCCATCGCTCAGTCGGCTGTCCCTTGCGCTGTATTGCAGGGAAACCACCGACGCCAAAGGCCTGCCCAGCGGCTTGACAGCCCGAGGCATCCCACGAATCATCTGCAAGCGCTTACAAGTTCAACTGACATCGCCTGCATGCCTGTCCTCACGATCCGCCGCTGGGCCTACCGCCTGTCCGCCCTGCTGGCCGGGCTGTACGCGGTGTACGTGGTGGGCCTGAAGCTGGCCCACCGCGTCACCGGCGGCCCGCTGGGCGAAGTGGGTGAATTCGCCCTGGTGCTGGCCGCTGTCACCGCCTTTGCCATCGGCCTGTTTGCCGACGAGGCCAGCCGCACGCCGGCGGCCCCCGCAGCGCCGCCCCACGGCGGCCACTGATCCCACCCCTACTGGAGACAACATGAGCCACCCAGACCGCCCGCAACCCACCCCGGCCGAGCGCCGCGCCTTCCTGCTGGCGGCGCGCCGCCATGGCTTCACCGCGGCGGTGCTGGGCCTGGCCGGCGGCTACCTCTTCGACAGCCGGGCCCTGGCCCAGACCGCCGCCGACGAGGAGCGCAAGCAGAAGGCCGCCAAGGTGACGATGCTGTTCGCCACCGAGTACAAGCTCGAGGACTATGTCCGGTACCCGATCATGCAGGCCCGGTACAAGGACAACATCGAGGCCCAGTCCAAGGGCGCGATCTACACCAAGCTGCACCCGGCCGGCCAACTGGGCATAGGCGCGGCGCTGGCGCAGAAGATCCAGGCCGGCACGGTGCACGGCGGGGCGGTGTCGCTGTCCAACTTCAGCCCCTACACTCCGGTGGTGGACCTGATCAACATCCCCTACTGGTGCGGCGACAACCAGCGCTTTGCCAACCTGGTCACCAGCAAGACCTGGAACGACGAGATCACGCCCAAGGTGATGGCCAAGGGCTACAAGCCGCTGTTCTACTTCACGGTCGACCCGCGCACCATCGCCAGCCGCAAGGGCTTCAAGCTGATCAAGACCCCGTCCGACATGCAGGGCATGAAGATGCGGGTGCCGCCCAGCAAGCTGCTGCAGACCTTCTACCGGCTGGCCGGCGCCAACCCCACGGTGGTGCCCTGGGGCGAGACCGCTACCGCCATCAAGCAAGGGGTGGCCGACGGCCTGGACCCGGCGATTGCCGCACTGGCCACCTTCGGCTTCCATGACCTGCTCTCGCACATCAGCTACATCCGCTCGGTGCCGGACGCGCAGATGTTCGCGGCCAATGCGGCCTGGTACCAGCAGCTGCCCGACGACCTGCGCCATGCCTTCGATGCCGCCAACGAGCAGACCCAGGTCGAGACCTTCGCGCAGATCGAGAAGGCCCGCACCGAGAGCATGCGCATGCTGCGCGAGGGCGGCTGCCAGTTCTACAACCCCAGCGACGCCGAGATGAAGCAGTGGGTCGACACCTGCGGCGAGGCGCGCAAGGAGTATGACGAGTTCAAGCTGCAGTTCGCCGGCTCGATGGCGGCCTTCGACGCGTTCAAGAAGGCGGCCAACACCAAGGGCCCGATCAGCGTCGCCGACTTCCGCCTGTGATGCGCGGGCTGCGCCTGCTCGACGCCAACGCCGAGCGCTGGGCGATGCTCATCTGCTACACCTTCTGCTGCATCGTCATCGTGCAGGAGGTGGTGCGCCGCTTCGTCTTCAACTTCTCGTCCGCCTGGGGCGAAGAGGCCGCGCGCTATGCCTTCATCTACCTGGGCTGGATCGGTGCGGCGTTCGCCGTGCGCGAGCGCGCCCATATCCGCTTCGACATCGTGCTGGGCCGGGTCGGGCCGCGCAGCAAGGCGGCCTTCATGATCTTTGCCGAGCTTTGCACCATCGCCTTCGCCTGCATCGCGCTGTACTGGAGCCTGCACACCATCCGCCAGCTGCTGCAGTTCGAGGGCGCCACCCCGGTGCTGCGCATCAACAAGGCCTGGTTCGAGGCGGCCGTGCCGATCGGCTTTGCGCTGATCCTGCTGCGCAGCACGCAGGGCATCGTGCGTGATGTGCGCGACCTGCGCGCCGGCCGCGAGGTCTATGTCGGCAAGGCCATGTTCGAGGAATGAGACCTTGAGCCCCGTCGTGTTGTCCGTGCTGGGCCTGGTCGGCCTGCTGATCGTCGGCGTGCCCTTCTGGGTGGCCATGGGCCTGGGCACGGTGGCGATGCTGTGGCTGACCCAGGCCTTGCCCCTCACGCTGGTGGGCGAGGCGCTGTTCGAGGGTGTCGACAGCTTCGCGCTGATCGCCATCCCGCTGTTCGTACTGACCGGCGATGCGATGGTGCGCACCGGCCTGGGCGAGAAGCTGCTGAACTTTGCCGAGGCCAGCTTCGGCTCGCTGCGCTCGGGCTTCGGCACGTCCACGGTGATGGGCTGCGGCCTATTTGCCTGCATCTCGGGGTCGGACGCGGCCGATGCCGCAGCGGTGGGCCGGCTGACGATGGACAGGCTGGTGGCCAAGGGCTACCCCAAGCCTTATGCCTGCGCGCTGGTGGCCTCGGGCGCCTGCACCGGCATCCTGATCCCGCCGTCCATCGCCTACATCATCATCGGCCTGGTGCTGGGGGTGTCGAGCTCCACCTTGTTCCTGGCGGCCTTCGTGCCCGGGGTGATCGTGCTGCTGTCGGTGATGCTCACCAATGCGGTGATCAACCGAATCCACGGCTACGAGCGGTCCACCGGCCGCTTCGACCTGCGGCTCTGGTGGCAGGCGCTGTGGGCGGCGCGCTTTGCGCTGGCCATCCCGCTGGTGATACTGGGCGGCATCTACTCGGGTGTGTTCACGCCCACCGAGTCGGCCGCGGTGGCGGTCACGGTGGCGGTGGCCACCGGCCTGGCCCAGCGGCGGCTGACGCTGGCCGACTTCCCGGCCATGCTGGGCACCTCGGCCCGGGTCTGCGGTGTGGTTCTGCCCATCATCGCGGTGGCCCTGCTGTTCTCGCAGGCCCTGACCGTGCTGAACGTGCCCCAGGCCTTCGTCGCCTGGGTGATGGGCTTCGGCACCGACCGCACCAGCATCGTGCTGCTGCTGCTGGCGATCTGGATTGTGGCCGGCATGTTCATGGAGACCGGCCCCAACATCGTGGTGCTGGGCCCGCTGCTGTGGCCGCTGGCCCAGGCGGTGGGCCTGCAGCAGGTGCATTTCTGCGTGTTCATGATCACCACCCTGGGCCTAGGCTTCATCACCCCGCCCTTCGGCCTGAACCTGTTCGTGATGTCGGGCCTGACCCGCGTGCCGGTGGCCAGCATCGCCGCCCGCGCGCTGCCGTTTGCGCTGGTGATGGTGATGGTGTCGGCGCTGATCGGCTTCGTGCCGCAGATCTCGATGTTCATGATCACCAAATAACCCCTCACACCCACCATGGCTGAACACTTCCTGAAGCGGGCGAGCAAGACGCCCGAGACCGAAACCGCCACCGCCCAGCAGGTGGTGGCGACTATGCTGGCAGCGATCGCCGCCGAGGGCGAAGCCGCCGTGCGGCGCTATGCCCAGGACCTGGACGGCTGGCGCGGCGACATCCTGATGAGCGATGCCGCGATCGATGCCACGCTGCGCGAGGTGCCCAGCGCGGTACGCCGGGACATCGATTTCGCGGTGCGCCAGATCTTCGACTTCGCCACCGCGCAGCGGCGCTCGCTGCAGGAGTTCACGGTGCCGCTGCACCCCGGTGTGACGGCCGGCCAGCGGGTGGTGCCGGTCAATGTGGTGGGCTGCTATGCGCCGGCCGGGCGCTATGCCCACATCGCGTCGGCCTACATGACCGTGAGCACCGCCAAGGCCGCTGGCGTCAAGACCATCGTGGCCTGCTCGTCACCCTTCCGCGGCGGCGGCATGCACCCGCATGTGCTGTATGCCTTCAAGGCGGCCGGGGCTGACCTGATCCTCACGTTGGGCGGCGTGCAGGCGATCGCCACACTGGCCCGCGGCCTGTTCACCGGCAAGCCCGCCGATGTGGTGGTGGGGCCGGGCAACAAGTTCGTGGCCGAGGCCAAGCGCACGCTGTTCGGCCAGGTCGGCATCGATGTGTTCGCCGGGCCGTCGGAGGTGGCGGTGATCGCCGACGAGACAGCCGACGGGTCAATCGTCGCCAGCGACGTGGTCGGCCAGCTCGAGCATGGGCATGAGTCGCCGGCCTGGGTGATGAGCAGCTCGCGCGCGCTGGCCGAGGACGTGATGCGCCGCATACCGGCGCTGATCAAAGCCCTGCCGCCGATCGCCCGCGACGCCGCCGGCGCGGCCTGGCGCGACTATGGCGAGGTGATCGTCTGCGACACGCGGGACGAACTGGCCGCGCTGTCTGACCGCTACGCCCCCGAGCACCTGGAGGTGCATGCGCAAGACCTGGACTGGTGGCTGGCCACGCTGAGCAACTACGGCTCGCTCTTCCTGGGTGAGGAGACCACCGTGGCCTATGGCGACAAAGCCAGCGGCCCCAACCATGTGCTGCCCACCAAGGGCGCGGCACGCTACTCGGGCGGGCTGTCGGTGCACAAGTTCATGAAGACCCTGACCTGGCAGCGCATGACCCGCGAGGCCGCCCGCGACATCGGCGCGGTGACGGCCCGCATCTCGCGGCTGGAGGGCATGGAGGGCCATGCGCGCACCGCTGACGATCGCCTGGCCAAGTACTTTCCCGGCCAGCCCTTCGACCTGGGCGAGCCGGTGCAGCTGTGACCCTGCGCCGGACGGCTGCCACCCAATGAGCAGCTTCATCGACAGCCTGTTCAGCCTGCAAGGCCGCCGCGCGGTAGTGACCGGCGGCAACGCAGGCATCGGCCTGGCCATGGCCACCGCGCTGGGGCGCGCGGGTGCGTCGCTGCTGCTGGTGGCGCGGCGCGAGACCGAGCTGGCCGCCGCCGCCGCCGGCCTGCGCGCGCAAGGCATGGAGGCTGACCACCTGGCGCTGGACCTGGGCCGTACCGAGGCCCTGCCCGCCGCCGGCGCCGCCATCCTGCAGCGCGCCGGCCGGGCCGACATCCTGGTCAATGCCGCCGGCATCAACCTGCGCCAGCCCTTTGGCGAGGTGACGCCCGAGGGCTGGAACCTGCAGATCGCGCTGCACCTGGGCGCCCCCTTCTTTCTCACCCAGGCCCTGGCGCCGGCGATGGCAGAACGCGGCTGGGGCCGCATCCTCAACATCGCGTCACTGCAGAGCACCCGCGCCTTTGCCGACAGCGCGCCCTATGGCGCCGGCAAGGGCGGCGTGGTGCAGCTCACCCGCGCCATCGCCCAGTCCTGGTCGGGCCAGGGCATCACCTGCAATGCCATCGGCCCGGGCTTCTTCCCTACCGATTTGACCGCGCCGGTGTTTGCCAACCCGGCCCTGGCGGCCCAGCATGCGGCGCGCACCGCCGTGGGCCGCAACGGCCGCCTGGACGATCTCTTCGGCGCCATCGTCTTCCTGGCCAGTGACGCCAGCGCCTACATCACCGGCCAGACCCTGATGGTCGATGGCGGCTACACCTCAAGTTGAGCGAGCACCCCATGAAAGCCCTGGTCTACACCCAGCCCAACGAGGTGCAGCTGCACGAGCGCCCCGAGCCCGCGCTGGCCGATGGCGAGGTGCTGCTGCGCATCGACGCCGCCGGCATCTGCGGGTCGGACATGCATGCCTTCCACGGCCATGACCCGCGGCGCCAGCCCGGCCTGGTGCTGGGCCATGAGTTCGCGGCCACGGTGCTGCACAGCGCATCGGCCGGCTGGCAGGTGGGCCAGCGCGTCACCGGCAACCCCCTGATCACCTGCGGCCGCTGCGACTACTGCCTGCAGGGTCGCGACAACCTGTGCGAGGCGCGCACGATGGTGGGCATGCAGCGCCCGGGCGCCTTTGCCGAGCGCATGAGCATCCCCGGCAGCTGCCTGATCGCGTTGCCCGACAGCCTGAGCGCGGTGGCCGCCGCCCTCACCGAGCCGGCCGCCACCGCGCTGCATGCGCTCAACCTGTCGATGAAGGCGCTGGTGCGGCCGCTACCCGAATGCCGGGTGCTGGTGCTGGGCGGCGGCGCCATCGGCATGCTGGCCGCGCTGCTGCTGCGCCACTACGGGGTGGACCGACTGGACCTGGCCGAGGTGCACCAAGGCCGCCGCGCGTCGGTGGCGCAACATGCCCGCTGCAACACCTTCGACCCGCGCCAAAGTGCCGCCGCCGCCAACAGCTTCGACTACGTGATCGACGCGGTGGGCAGTGCGGTCACCCGTCAGTCGGCGCTGGCCGCCGTCAAGCCCGGTGGCGTGGTGATGCACATCGGCCTGCAGGACTGGGCCAGCGAGATCGACATGCGCAAGCTGACGCTGGCCGAGATCACCCTGCTGGGCACCTACACCTACAGCATGGCCGACCTGAAGGCCACCGTGGC
>JANNZD010000484.1:0-2786 GCA_031410435.1 Betaproteobacteria bacterium
TGTAGATCTCCCAGTCGCTCTTCGATTGCCACACCGGGTCCACCGCGGCCGACAGCGGGTGGATGAAGGGGTGCATGTCGCTGGTGTTGAGGTCGTTCTTCTCGTACCAGCTGGCCGTGGGCAACACGATGTCGCTGTACAGGCAGGTGGTGCTCATGCGGAAGTCCAGCGTCACCACCAGGTCGAGCTTGCCGACCGGAGCATGCTCGTGCCACTTCACCTCCGAAGGCTTGGCATCGTCCGGGCCCAGGTCCTTGCCCTGGATGCCGTTCTCGGTGCCCAGCAGGTGCTTGCAGAAGTACTCGTGGCCCTTGCCCGACGAGCCCAGCAGGTTGCTGCGCCAGACGAACAGCACACGCGGCCAGTTCTGCTTTGCATCCGGGTCTTCGCAGCTCATCTGCACGCTGCCGTCCTTCAGGCTGCGCACCAGGTAGTCCTTGGGGTCCATGCCGGCAGCGGTGGCGTCCTTCACCAGCTGCAGCGGGTTGGTCTTGAGCTGCGGCGCGCTGGGCAGCCAGCCCATGCGCTCGGCGCGCACGTTGTAGTCGATCATGCTGCCGCCATACATCGCCTTGTCCGCCAGCGGCGAGACGATCTCTTCCATGCCCAGCTTCTCGTAACGCCACTGGTCGCTGTGGGCGTAGAAGAAGCTGGTGCTGTTCATCTGCCGCGGCGGGCGGATCCAGTCCAACGCAAAGGCCAGCGCGGTCCAGCCGGTCTGCGGCCGCAGCTTTTCCTGGCCCACGTAATGGGCCCAGCCGCCACCGCTCTGGCCGATGCAGCCGCACATCATCAAGAGGTTGATCACGCCGCGGTAGTTCATGTCGGCGTGGTACCAGTGGTTCATCGCCGCGCCGATGATCACCATCGACTTGCCCTGGGTCTTGTGCGCGTTCTCGGCAAACAGCCGGGCCACGGTGATGATCTGGTCGCGCGGGGTGCCGGTGATGGTCTCGGCCCAGGCCGGCGTGTAGGCGGCGTTGTCGTCATAGCTCTTGGCGCCCGAGCCCAGGCCGCGGGCTATGCCGTACTGCGCCACCTGCAGGTCGAAGACCGTGGCCACCAGGGCCTCGCGGGCCTCGCCTTCCTTGCCCAGGCGCAGGCGCACCGCGGGCACCTTGACGAAGTTGACCGCGCCGTCTTGCGCGTTCGAGGTGAAGTGGGGGGTCGTCACGCCGCCGAAATAAGGCAGACCGACAGCGACCACTTCATGCGCCTGCGCGCCATCTTCGATCACCGACAGTTTGAGCTGGACCTCGGCGCCATGGCGGGCCTCCTTGTTCTCCAGGTTCCACTTGCCCTGGTCGACACCGCCCTCGGGCGTCCAGCGGAAGCCGATGCTGCCGTTGGGCAGCACCGCGCGGCCGGCCGTATCGAAGGCCACCGTCTTCCACTCGGGGTTGTTGCTCTGGCCCAGCTTGCCGTTGAAGTCGCTGGCGCGCAGGTAGCGGTCGGGCACCAGGGTCTGGTTGCCGTCGGGCAGGGTGTGCGTCTTCAGCATCACCAGCAGCGGCAGGTCGGTGTAGCGGCGCGCGTAGTTGTCGAAGTAGGGCGAGCGCTGCTTGAAGTAGAACTCGTTGAGCGCCACATGGCCCATGGCCATCGCCAGCGCGGCGTCGGTGCCCTGCTTGGGGTGCAGCCAGATGTCGGCCAGCTTGGCCACCTCGCTGTAATCGGGCGTCACCGCCACCGTCTTGGCACCCTTGTAGCGCACCTCGGTAAAGAAGTGCGCATCGGGCGTTCGGGTCTGCGGCACATTGCTGCCCCAGGCGATGATGTAGCTGCTGTTGAACCAATCGGCCGATTCGGGCACGTCGGTCTGCTCGCCCCAGACCTGCGGGCTGGCCGGCGGCAGGTCGCAGTACCAGTCGTAGAAGCTCATGCAGACGCCGCCGATCAGGCTCAAGTAGCGGCTGCCGGCGGCATAGCTGACCATGCTCATCGCCGGGATCGGCGAGAAGCCGATCACCCGGTCGGGGCCATGCTTCTTGATGGTGTAGACATTGGCCGCAGCGATCAGCTGGTTCACCTCGTCCCAGCTGCTGCGCACGAAGCCGCCCATGCCGCGCACCTGCTGGTAGTCGCGCCGGGCCTGATCGTCCTCGACGATGCTGGCCCAGGCATCGACAGGGGTCTTGGCCACCTTCAGCGCGTTGCGCCAGCGCTCCAGCAGGCGGCCACGCACCATCGGGTACTTGACCCGGTTTGCGCTGTACAGGTACCAGCTGTAGCTGGCGCCACGGGCGCAGCCGCGCGGCTCGTGGTTGGGCATGTCCCAGCGGGTGCGCGGGTAGTCGGTCTGCTGGGTCTCCCAGGTGACGATGCCGCCCTTCACGTAAATCTTCCAGCTGCAGCTGCCGGTGCAGTTCACGCCGTGCGTGCTGCGCACGATCTTGTCGTGGGCCCAGCGGTTGCGGTAGGCGTCTTCCCAGCTGCGGTCTTCACCGGTGGTTACACCGTGGTCGCCCGAGAAGGATTCTTTGGGCAGGTTGAAGTGGGTCAGGCGGTCGAGAAAGTGGCTCATGGTCGGGTCCTTGAGAAAACCTAGCAGGGCATGGGCGCGTGGCGGCGGCTGTAAAACCACCAGGTCACGGCGATGCAGCAGACATAGAAGGCGATGAAGGCCCACAGCGCGGCGGCCGGGCTGCCGGTCAGTGCGAGGGCGGTGCCAAGCCCCTTGGGGATGACGAAGCCCCCATAGGTGCCGATGGCGCTGGCAAAGCCCAGCACAGCGGCGGCTTCCGACTGGCCGTCTTGCAGTGCGCGGGCTTGTGCCGACGGCAAGG
>JANNZD010000485.1:0-9296 GCA_031410435.1 Betaproteobacteria bacterium
TGGCGCGCCACGAAGCCATCGGCCACCCAGCGCGCCGCAGCTTGGGCCAGCGCGCCCACCGCCACCGCCGCACCGGCCGCAAACGGCGGGGCCGAAAACACATCCCGCATGTAGATCGCCGACCATTCGATGCCGGCGCCCTCCAGCACCATCGCGGCCAGCGTGGCCATCAGCAGCAGACCGGTGTGGCGGGTGGGCCGGGCCCAATGCGGGGCGGTGCCGGCATGGGCGTCAGGCCGGTGTTCGGCCGGCGCGAAACCCCGCAGCAGCAGCGTACTGGCCAGCGCCACCAGCCCGACCATGCCGGCCAGATGGGCCTGCACCGACACGCCCAGCTGCGCCAAGCCGGCCCCGAGCAGGCCGGCGCTGAAAAACCCGATGCTCCAGCATGCATGGGCCCGGCTCATCAGGCGCTGGCCCAGCTGGTGCTCGGCCCGGTCGGCCTCCAGGTTGACGACAATCTCCACCGCACCGATCACCAAGCCGGCCGGCACCAGCAGCAGGTACAGCGCCAGCGCCCCGCCGGCCCAGGACGCCAGCGCAAACGCCGCCGCCAGCAGGGGCAGGCCGAAGCGCAGCACCCGGCCGTGGCCCCAGCGGTCGAGCCAGCGGCTGGCCAGGGTGAGCGAGACCATCGTGCCGCTGGCGATGCCGATCAGCGCCAGACCCAGCACCCGCTCGGTGACGTCCAGCGCCTGCTGGATATCGCCGACCCGCGGATAGATGCCGCCCATGGCCACCGCGTAGAGAAAGAAGGCGCAGTAGACCTGCTGGCGCGGGCCCAGGCGCAGCAGGCCAGGCCCGGGGGATCGAAGCGGCAGGGACGACTTGAAGGGATTCACTTGCGCAGTAGAACCCAAGTGGCGGGCGGGTCGGCAATGGGCACGGGCCCGCACCGCGCCGGCCGATCACAATCAGGCCATGCCTGACCATCCCGACCGCGTCCTGCCGCTGCAAGGCGCCAGCAATTTCCGCGACCTGGGCGGCTACACCGGGCAAGGCGGCCGGCCGCTGCGCTGGCGCAGCCTGTTCCGCGCCGAGCACCTGGCCGGCCTGACCGAGGCCGACCTGGCCACCCTGGCCCGCCTGGGCCTGCGCCGCTCGGTCGACTTCCGCGGTCAGGCCGAGGGCGCCGCCCAGCCCTACCAATGGCCCGGCATCACCCGCCATGCGCTGGCCATCGAGCCGAGCGTGGTGCAGGACATGCAAGACCTGACCGCCGCAGGCCAGCGCCTGACCGTGCCCTTGGTGCAGGCGCTGATGCAGGACCTGTACCGTGCGCTGGTCACCGCCCAGGCGCCGCGCTATGCCGAGATGTTTGCACTGCTGCTGCAGGACGACACGCCCCTGGTGCTGCACTGCACCGCCGGCAAGGACCGCACCGGCGTGGCTGCCGCGCTGATCCTGCTGGCCCTGGGGGTGCCGCGCCCGGTGGTGCTGCAGGACTACCTGCTGACCAACCGCCATTACCGGCGCCCGCTGCCGCTGCAATCCGACCTGCCACCCGAGGTGCTGGACGTGCTGTGGCGGGTGCAGGCGGATTTCTTGGCTGCCGCGCTGGCCACCATCGACACCCGGCCCGGCGGCCTGGCCGGCTTCCTGCGGCGCGACCTGGGCCTGGACACGGCGGCGCTGGGCCGGCTGGCGGCGCGCTACCTGGCGCCGGCTTGATTCAGATCCTGCCCATGCTGGTCGGGCGCCGCACCGCCAGCCCGCGGCGCAGGGACTGCCCGGGCAGCAGGCCAGCCTGCATCCCCACCAGAATGGCCAGGCACAGGCTGTCGGCGGTCCAGGCCCCCCCGGCAAGGCCAGTGTGAGCCGGCGCCAGGCCTGGATCGCTGCGTGCATTGCCCACAGCATCACGCAGAGGTCCAGCGCGGCCCAGCCAGCGCCGGCCGGCGCCGAAGCCACCTGCGCGCAGCCGCAGCCGCAGCCGCAGCCGCGGCAAGGCCAGGGGCTGAGGGCGGGACGCCGGCCGCTGGGCCCCTTGCCTGCTTCAATCCACCACGGCGGTGCTGAACTTCAGCCGGGCGGGCAAAGGGGCCGTGCGCGGCACCGTTGCCGCCAGCCCCTGCGCCGCCACCGCCCCTGAAGCCGCCAGCGCCTTGCTGCTGCCCCATTGGCATCCGGGTCGGGGTCCTTGGGCGTGGGCTAGTCGCCCTTGAGCCAGGCCATCACGTTCTGGTTGAGCAGGTCCAGGTTTTCGTTGTCGTTCGGAAACTGGGCATTGTGCGCAGCGCTGGCTGCCGCCGCAGCCGGCGTGCCCACCAGGCCGGACAAGGGATAGCGCACCGTCTCGTAGCCGGCAGGCTTGGCATCGGCCTGGTCGTCGCCGGCCAGCGCGTCGTTCAGGGCCTGCGGCAACTTGAAGCTGCGCAAGGGGTTGGGGATGGTCTGGCCATCGAGCTCGAAGGTGGCCTGGGTCAGGATGCGCGGGATGCCCTGGTGCAGCGCATCGGCGCTGGTTTCGTCCCAGAACGGCAGGGCCAGGTCGGGCACGCTGCTGCGCAGCGCGTCCTCGAGCTTGAGCAGGTAGACCCGGTGCCCAGTGGGGAACAGCACATTGCCGTGGTTGCACCAGCCGCCCCAGTAGCGGTAGCTGTCGGTGGGTGACAGCGCATCCACCGCCGGCCGGTACTGGAAGGGCTCACCGTGGTGGCCCCCCAGCGCAAAGAAGGCGCGCTTGTCATCGGCTGGCAGGGCCTGCAGGCCACGCCAGGCACGCACCAGATTCTCGAGCGCCTGCTTGTGGCCCTGGTCGTATTCGTTCTGCAGGTCGAATACCGAGCGGCGCAACCGCAGGTGCTGGGTCTTGGGCATGGGCATCTCCTGCCTCTTAACGGCGCGCCATTGGCCCGGAGCGGGCGTGACACGGCCGAAGTTTTTGGGCCGAATCGGCTTAAGGCCGGCCGTGGGGCGGTGCAAGGTCTATCGGCCCACCCCCCCTGCCCGAATCGCGCACGCCTGGCGCTCTGGCTGCGCGCCCCCGCCGCCGCAGGCCGCCCCCAGCAGGCTGGTGGCCATCCCCCAGGGCAACAGCAGGTGGCGCATGGCAGCTGGCTTGCCCACAGAACAACGCTGGCACGGACAGGTCACTTAATTCGCTTAAAACGAACATGTTTGACAAAAACTAATTTGCCGCCGATACTGCCGGCCGCAGCGTGTTAGCGTCAAACTTGCCAGCCACACAGCAACCGTTCGCCAGCCCGCCCCGCCGGGCAGCCCAGGAGACATCCCCCGATGAGCAAAGCCTTTGCCAGCCAGGCCGACCTGGAGATCAAGCAGGTCAGCTTCACCCGCTTGTCCGACAACGCCTATGCCTACACCGCCGAGGGCGACCCCAACACCGGCATCATCATTGGCGACGACGCGGTGCTGGTGCTGGATACCCAGGCCACCCCGGTGATGGCGCAGGACGTAATCCGCCGCATCCGCGCGGTCACCGACAAGCCGATCAAGTACGTGCTGCTCACGCATTACCACGCGGTGCGGGTGCTGGGCGCATCGGCCTATGGCGCCGAGCACATCATTGCCAGCCATGACACCCTCGACCTGATCCGCGAGCGGGGCGAGCAGGACAAGGCCAGCGAGATCGGCCGCTTTCCACGCCTGTTCCAGAACGTCGAAAGCGTGCCGCCCGGCCTGACCTGGCCGACCCTGACCTTCAGCGGCAAGATGACGATCTGGCTGGGCCAGCTGGAAGTGCAATTGCTGCAGCTGGGCCGCGGCCACACCAAGGGCGACACGGTGGCCTGGCTGCCGCAGCAAAAAATCCTGTTCTCGGGCGATCTGGTGGAATTCGACGCCACACCCTATGCCGGTGACGCCTATTTCAAGGATTGGCCGCAGACCCTGGACAACATCGCCGCCTTGCAGCCCGTCCAATTGGTGCCCGGCCGGGGTGCCGCGCTGACCACGCCCGCAGCGGTGGCCGCCGGGCTGAACGGCACCCGCAGCTTCATCGCCGACGTCTACGCCAGCGTGCAGGCGGGCGTGGCAGCCGGCAAGGACCTGAACGCGGTCTACAAAGACACCCTGGCCAGGCTGGGCCCGAAATACGGCCACTGGGTGATCTTCCAGCACTGCATGCCCTTCGACGTGACGCGCTGCTTTGACGAGGTGACGCAATACCCGGACCCGCGCATCTGGACCGCCGAGCGCGACCTGCAGATGTGGCGCGCGCTGGAGGCCTGATAGCCTGAGCGTTTTTCGGCCATGCTCAGCACCTACGCCTACCCGCGCTTTGCCTACCGCCGGCCGGCCGAACTGGACACGCCGGGCCGGCCTGCGCGCCACCCGGTGGTGGTGATAGGGGCCGGCCCGGTGGGGCTGGCCGCCGCCATCGACCTGGCCCAGCAGGGCCTGGCAGTGCTGCTGCTGGACGATGACGACACCGTCAGCGTGGGCTCGCGCGGGCTGTGCTATGCCAAGCGCACGTTGGAAATCCTGGACCGCCTGGGTTGCGGCCAGGCGGTGGTGGACAAGGGTGTGACCTGGAACATCGGCCGCACCTTCCACCGCGAGACCGAGGTCTTCCACTTCAACCTGCTGCCCGAGCCCGGCCACCGCCGGCCCGGCATGGTCAATCTGCAGCAGTACTACCTGGAGCAATTCCTGGTGGAGCGCGCGGCGCAGTTGCCGGGGCTGGACCTGCGCTGGCGCCACAAGGTGGCCCGGGTCACGCCGCAGGCCGACGGCGTGCAGGTCGATGTCGACACCGCCGACGGCAACTATGCGCTGCACGCCGACTGGCTGGTGGTGGCCGATGGCGCTCGCAGCCCGGTACGGCGCCAGCTCGGACTGGACATCGAGGGCAAGGTCTTCCAGGACCGCTTCCTGATCGCCGACGTGGTGCTCAAGACCCCGATGTTCGAAGCCGGCAAGGCCGAGCGCTGGTTCTGGTTCGACCCGCCCTTCCACCCGGGCCAGAGCGTGCTGTTGCACCGCGAGGCCGACGATGTCTGGCGCATCGACTTCCAGCTCGGCTGGGACGCCGACCCCGAGACCGAAAAGCAGCCCGAGCGGGTGATCCCGCGCATCCGCGCGATGCTGGGGCCGGACCGCGAGTTCACGCTGGAATGGGTCAGCGTCTACACCTTCCAGTGCCGACGCATGCAGCGCTTCCGGCATGGCCGGGTGCTGTTTGCCGGCGACGCGGCGCACCAGGTGTCGCCTTTCGGGGCGCGCGGCGCCAATTCGGGCATACAAGACGCCGACAACCTGGCCTGGAAGCTCAAGCTGGTGCTGGCCGGCCTGGCGCCCGAAGCCTTGCTCGACAGCTACGACAGCGAGCGGGTACAGGCCGCCGACGAGAACCTGCTCAATTCCACCCGATCCACCGACTTCATGACACCCAAGAGCCAGGTCTCGCGAGACTTCCGCGATGCGGTGTTGTCACTGGCCCGCCAGCATGGCTTCGGCCGCTCACTGGTCAATTCCGGGCGCCTGTCGGTGCCCTGCCACCTGCACCTGTCCCCGCTCAGCACCGAAGATGCAGAAGCCTTCGATGGCTGGATGCAGCCCGGCGCACCGCTGGCCGACGCACCGTTGCTGCAGGCCGATGGCTCGCCGACCTGGCTGCTGCAACAGGCCGGCGGTGCCTTTCAGCTGCTGCTGTTTGCTGAACGGCCCGCCGACATGGGCAGCGCACAGCGGGCCTGGATCGCGGCACTGGCGGCCGCGCCCCTGCCGGTGCAGACCCTGCTGGTCGCACGCCAGCCTGGCGCGGCGCCGGCGGGGTGCTTGCTGCTGGTGGATGCCCAGGGCCTGGCCACGCAGCGCTGCGACGCCCAGCCTGGCACCGCCTACCTGCTGCGGCCCGACCAGCATGTGGCCGCGCGCTGGCGCCGCCCGGAACTTGCCGCCGTGCAGGCCGCGCTGGCCCGCGCCATCGGCCAGCATGCTTGACCTACCCTGCCCGCCTGACCTGCCCTGCCCCACCAGCCGCCCCCATGAACCCGCTGCAAACCCAGGCCAACTTCGGCCAAGCCGGCACCCGCGAGCGCAACGCCTACACCCCTGGCGATGATTTCTACGAGGCGCTGATCAACACCCACCACGGTTTGAGCGACGCGCAGAGCCGGCTGGTCAACGCCCGTCTGATCCTGCTGCTGGCCAACCACATCGGTGACCTGGGCGTGCTGCGCCAGGCCCTGCAAGCAGCCCGGCAGCTGCCGGAACCGGACCGATCAGAAAATAGTGCCTGACGCCTGCCGAATGCCGTGATCGACCCTGCCGCGCGCGGCGCCCCGTCAACCCAGCCGACCCCGAATCGGCGCCAGAACCCCACCGCCATGAACCCCTCCCCCACCCGCCGCAACCTGCTGCAAACCGCCCTGGCCCTGGCCGCCAGCAGCCTGCCCCAGGCCGGCCAGGCCCAGGACGGCAAAGCGCTGGAATGGGTGCTGGGCTACCCCGCCGGCGGCGGCAGTGACATCGTGGCCCGCACTCTGGCCGAGCCCATGGGCAAGTACCTGGGCCGCAACCTGGTCATCAACAACAAGCCGGGCGCGGCCACCAATATCGCCGCTGACTACGTGGCCAAGAGCAAGGACCTCGGCAACATCATGCTGACCGCAGACTTTGCCACCCTGGCGGCCAACCCGGCGCTGTTCAGCAAGCTGCCCTATGACGCCGAGCGCGACTTCGCGCCGGTGGGCCTGCTGGCCCGCTTCCCCCTGCTGCTGGTGGTGGGCCCCGGTGTGCCAGCCCCCCACTTCAAGGCCTTCGCCGCCTGGACCAAAACCCAGGCCGGGCAACTCAACTACGCGTCGGCCGGCGCCGGCAGCCCGCACCACCTGGCGGGCGAACTGCTGCGCGAACGCATGGCCCTGCCCATGACCCATGTGCCCTACCGGGGTGCAGCGCCAGCGGTGCAAGACCTGATCGGTGGCCAGGTGCCGTTCGCGATGATGGACACCGCGTCGGTACTGCAGCACCTGGCCTCGGGCCGGCTCAAGGCCATCGGCGTGGCCAGCCCGGCGCGTTTGAAGATCCTGCCGGACCTGCCTACCCTGGCCGAGCAGGGCCTGGCTGGCTTCGAGGCCTATGCCTGGCAAGGCCTGGTGGCGCCGGCCGCCACCCCGGCCCCGGTGCTGGCGCAATGGAGCGCGGCACTGCAACAGGCCTTGGACAACACCTATGTGAAGGCCCGGTTCCAGACCCTGGGCCTTGAGGCACTGCCCGGAACGCCCCAGCAGATGGCCGCCTATGTGCAGGCCGAACGCAGCCGCTGGGGCCGCCTGATCAAAGCCAACGGCATCCGGCTGGACTGAACGCCCGAAGGCCTCTCAATCACCGTCGCCCCTGCCGCCACGAAACACCATGATCGACAAGCTGCAATACCAATCCGGCTTTGGCAACCACTTCGCCAGCGAGGCCGTACCCGGCGCCCTGCCCGAAGGCCGCAACAGCCCGCAGCGGGCAGCCCACGGCCTGTATGCCGAACTGGTTTCGGGCACCGCGTTCACCGCCCCCCGGGCCGAGAGCCGGCGCAGCTGGCTGTACCGGCGCCAACCCTCGGTGGTGACCGGCGCCTACCAGCCCTATGCCCATCTGCATTGGACCAGCGGCGCGGCCAGCGGCGTGACCGTGGCGCCCGACCCTTTGCGCTGGTCGCCCTTCCCGCTGCCTGCCGCCGACGCCCCGGCAGTGGACTTCATCGACGGCCTGGCCACCGTGGTGGCCAATGGTGATGTCGAGATGCAGGCCGGCATGGGCGCGTTGGTCTACGGCGCCAATGCGTCGATGGGCCGGCGGGCGCTGGTCAATGCCGATGGCGAACTGCTTTTGGTGCCGCAACACGGCCGCCTGCTGATCACCACCGAACTGGGCCAGCTGGCGGTGCGCCCGGGCGAGATCGCACTGCTGCCGCGCGGGCTGGCCTTCTCGGTGGCCTTGCCCGACGGCCCCTCGCGCGGCTATGTGGCAGAGAATTACGGCGCGCCAATGCGCCTGCCCGAGTTGGGGCCGATCGGCAGCAACGGCCTGGCCAACCCGCGCGACTTTCTCGCCCCGGTGGCAGCCTTTGACGCCGACCCCGGGCCTTGGCAGTTGGTCAAGAAATATGGCGGCCGGCTCTGGCAATGCGCCCAGGCGCACAGCCCCTTCAATGTGCTGGCCTGGCACGGCAACCTGGCGCCGGTCAAATACGACACCGCGCATTTCATGGCCCTGGGCTCGATCAGCTTCGACCACCCAGACCCCAGCATCTTCACTGTGCTGACCAGCCCCAGCGACACCCCGGGCACCGCCAATTGCGATTTCGTCATCTTCCCGCCCCGCTGGATGGTGGCCGAACAGACCTTCCGCCCACCCTGGTATCACCGCAACCTGATGAGCGAATTCATGGGCCTGGTGCAGGGCCAGTACGACGCCAAGCCCGAAGGCTTCAAGCCCGGTGGCGCCAGCCTGCACAACACCCTGGTGCCGCATGGTCCCGACAGCGACGCCTTTGCCAAGGCATCCAGCGCCACGCTGGCGCCGCAAAAGCTGGACAACACCCTGGCCTTCATGCTGGAAAGCCGCTACCGCATGTTGCCCAGCGCCTGGGCGCTGCAACATGGCAGGCTGGACCAAGCCTACACCGATTGCTGGCAGGGTTTGACCGACAATTTCAGAGCGGCGACCGCCGCCTGACGGACGGCTGGACGTTTGCCTGTCTGTGCCGCCAGACGAATAGGGGCGGTCACAAATTTGACGCCCCGGCATTCAGCGCCAGGGTGGGCGATTTAGCTCAGTTGGCGGCCTCAAATTTGAAGTGCGCCATCGCCCATCCTGTAAGGTGCCGCCCAAATGGGAACCCACTACGCGCACTTGACTGAGACTGATCGAATGTCGATCCAGGCCCTGCTTCAAGCCAAGCTTAGCGGCCCGGAGATTGCCCGGCAGCTGGATTTCAGCCACTCGACGATCAACCGGGAGTTAGACGGCACCAGAGAAATTTACTCACTGCATCACAACGGCTCGCCCAGGGGGCTCGCCTCGGTCTACGTCAGGAATAAGAGCTGGACCTGCTGAACTTATTGGGCAGGATGTATTAGAAGCAGAACGGCCCTTCGTCGTTTAGTGTGGAAAGCGACATTCACAATTGGCGGTCGTAGTCGAGCCCTGTGGGCAAGTGGGCCACTAGCGGGGGCGGCGTGTCCACAATCCCACACGGGGGGGGTTTAATTTTGCATTTTGCCAACCGATATTTCCACCCCCAACCAAAACAAAACACCCCCGCCTGGGGGGGTGGGGTAAAACCGGCCCCGGCGATTGCCCCAATGCCCAACTGGGCTCGACTACGACCGCCA
>JANNZD010000486.1:0-1729 GCA_031410435.1 Betaproteobacteria bacterium
CAGGTAGAGGAGGAGCCGTCGGCAAGTTCTTGCCGGCGGCGGGGGACACGGAGCAGAACACGCCAGGCCAGCCTGGCGCTCACGCCGGGTTCGTCGAATGCCTGCTTCAAGGCCACCAAGCAAGGTCCGCAACGAGCCCAAACCCGCAGCCCAGATCTCCGCTCAGCCGCCATAACGCTGGCGCGCCAGCGCCGCGCCCTGGGCCAAAGCCGCCAGCTTGGCCTCGGCCACCGCGCGCGACATCGGCGCCAGGCCGCAGTTGGTGCAGGGCAGCAGGCGCTCACGCGGCACGAACTGGAGCGCGCGGCCAATGGTGTCGGCCACCTCCTCGGCGGTTTCCACCACATCGCTGGCCACATCGATCACGCCCACCATCACGTCCTTGCCCTTGAGCAAGGCCATCAGCTCGGCCGGCACATGCGAGTGGATGCACTCCAGGCTGACCTGGTCGATGGTGCTGGCCGCCAGGGCCGGCAGCACCTGCTCGTACTGGCGCCACTCCTGGCCCAAGGTGTTCTTCCAGTCGATATTGGCCTGGATGCCGTAGCCGTAGCAGATGTGCACGGCGGTTGTGCAGCGCAGGCCCTGGGCCGCGCGTTCCAGCGCCTTGACACCCCAGTCGGCCGCCTCGGCCATGTAGACGTTGAAGGCCGGTTCGTCGAACTGCACGATGTCCACGCCGTCGGCCTGCAGGGCCAATGCCTCCTGGTTCAACAATGCGGCAAAGGCGAAGGCCAGCTGGACCCGGTCACCGTAGAAGCGGTCGGCCACAGTGTCGACGATGGTCATCGGGCCAGGCAGCGTGAACTTGATCTTGCGCGTGGTGTGGGCCCGCAGAAAGCGGGCCTCGGTGGCATGCACCCGGCCCTTGAGCGCCAGCGCCGCCACCACCTGCGGCACCATCGCCTTGTAGCGGTCGTTGCGGATGCCCATCTCGACCTTGTGCTCGAAGTCGATGCCTGAAACCTGCTCGAGGAATCCATGGACAAAGTGCTGACGCGACATCTCGCCGTCGCCGATCACGTCCAGTCCGGCGTCCTCCTGGGCCTTGATCCACAGCAGCGTGGCATCGAGCTTGGCCTGCTCAAGCGCGGGCCCGGCAGCCTGCCATTTCGGCCACAACTTGCCGGTCTCGGCCAGCCAGGCCGGCTTGGGCAGGCTGCCCGCAATGGTGGTGGTGAACATCGATCAGTCTCCGTAGGTAGCTTGGCCTCGGCGCGCCAGCGGCGCCCGGCAGCAGCAGCATAGCCTGCACCAGGCCTTCAGGCACCTACCATCACCGGCAAAGCCACAAACGGTTGTAAGGAGAGCCAGTCAAGTAGCGAATTGCTAGGGTAAATGCTAATTTGCAATCGATTGCAATCATCGAATACTGCGATCCGTCCAGGTCCGATACCGTGCCCCATCCCCCATGAACTACGCCGAGCGGCAACGCCAACTCAACAAGCACCCGATCGGCATCGGTGTGGTGCTGTTGCTGCACGTGGTCCTGGGCTATGCGCTGGTCAACGGCCTGGGCCGCAAGATCGTCGAGGTGATCAAGGCGCCGATCGAGACCAAGATCATCGACGAGGTCAAGCCGCCACCGCCGCCGCCGCCCGAGAACCTGCCGCCCCCGCCCAAGCTGGCGCTGCCCCCACCGTCCTTCGTGCCGCCGCCCGAAGTGCAGGTGACCACGCCGCAGCTGGCCCCGGCCATCACGGTCACCCGCGAGGCCCCGCCGCCCGCG
>JANNZD010000487.1:0-2803 GCA_031410435.1 Betaproteobacteria bacterium
CCGTGCTCGGCCCGGTGTTTTTCGAGTTCATCCAGCGCAAGGGCGACGACGGTTTCGGCGAAGGCAATTTCAAGGCATTGTTCGAGTCGCTCGAGCGCGACCAGGTGCGCCGCGGCGTGCTCGCCACCGCCTGACCCTTAACGGAGGTTCATCCATGAAAATCGACCGCATCCACCATGTGGCCTACCGCTGCCAGGACGCCAAGCAAACCGTGCTCTGGTACGGCCAGATGTTGAAGATGGATTTCGTACTGGCCATCGCCGAGAACGAGGTGCCGTCCACCAAGACGCCCGACCCGTACATGCATGTCTTTCTCGACGCCGGCGCCGGCAATGTGCTGGCCTTCTTCGAGCTGCCGACGCAGCCGCCTATGGGGCGCGACCCCAACACCCCCGACTGGGTGCAGCACATCGCCTTCAAGGTCAAGGACCGCGCCGAGCTGCTGCAATTCAAGGCCCATCTGGAAGCCAATGGTGTCGAGGTGCTGGGCGTCACCGACCACGGCGTCTTCCATTCGATCTACTTCTTCGACCCGAATGGCCACAGGCTGGAGCTGGCCTGCCCCGATCCGCAGGAAGCGGCCCAGCTGGCCCAGCTGGATGCGGTGAAATGGCAGATGCTGGACGAGTGGGCGCTGACCAAGCGCGCGCCGCGCCATGCCGCCTTTTTGCATGCCAAGGAGTTTTCTGCATGAGCCTCGCGCAGGACGACAGCACCGACCCCGGCCTGTTGAGCTGGGTGGCATCCGCCAACCAGCCGGCCAGCGATTTCCCGATCCAGAACCTGCCTTACGGGCGCTTCCGCAGCGCGGCCCAGCCGGCCTGGCGCATCGGCGTGGCCATCGGCGACCAGGTGCTGGACCTGCAGGCCTGCGGCCTGCGGCCCGGCGATGACCTGAACGCGCTGATGGCCGCTGGCCCGGCGGCCCATGCGGCACTGCGCCAGGCCTTGTCGCAAGGCCTGCGCGCCGGCAGCGCCGAACAGGTGGCCTGGGCGGCCTGCCTGCTGCCGCAGGCCCAGGCTGAAATGGCCCTGCCCTGCCGCATCGGCGACTACACCGACTTCTACACTGGCATCCACCATGCCAACACCGTGGGCAAGCTGTTCCGGCCCGACAACCCGCTGCTGCCCAACTACAAATGGGTGCCGATCGGCTACCACGGCCGGGCCTCGTCGATCATCGTCAGCGGCACCGCCTTCCACCGGCCGGTGGGCCAGACCTTGGCACCCGGCGCCAGCGCGCCAAGCGTCGGCCCCAGCGCCCGCATGGACTATGAGCTGGAGCTGGCCGCCTATGTGGGCAGCCCCAATGCGCTGGGCGAGGCGGTGCCCATGGCCCAGGCCGAGCAGCAGCTGTTCGGCGTCTCGCTGCTCAATGACTGGAGCGCGCGCGACCTGCAGGCCTGGGAATACCAGCCGCTGGGCCCCTTCCTGGCCAAGAACTTTGCGTCCAGCGTGTCGCCCTGGATCGTCACGCTGGCGGCGCTGGCGCCCTTCCGCAGCGCCTTCGAGCGCCCGGCTGGCGACCCGCAGCCCCTGCCCTACCTGGACAGCCCGGCCAACCGCGCCACCGGCCATATCGACATCCAGCTCGAAGTCTGGCTGCAGACCCCGGCGATGCGTGCGGCCGGGCTGCCGGCGCAGCGCCTGATGCAGTCCAATTTCCGCGATGCCTACTGGACGCTGGGCCAACTGGTGGCCCACCACACGGTCAACGGCTGCAACCTGCAGCCCGGCGACCTGCTCGGCACCGGCACGATCTCGGGCCCGGCGCCCGGCCAGGGCGGGTCGCTGCTGGAGCTGAGCCAGGGCGGCAAGGCGCCGCTGACGCTGGCCAACGGCGAGAACCGCACGTTCCTGCAGGACGGCGACACGGTGATCCTGCGCGCCTTCTGCGAACGCGACGGCGCCCGCCGCATCGGCTTTGGCGACTGTGCCGGCACCCTGCTGGCAGCGAGGACACCCGCATGAAAGCGCTCGAACCCGACACCGCCCGGGCCCTGCTGGCCACATTGCCGGCCTGGCAGCACGACGCCCGGCGCGGCGCGATCCAGCGCAGCTTCCGCTTTGCCGATTTCAGCCAGGCCTTTGGCTTCATGACCGAGCTGGCCCTGGTGGCCGAGCGAGCCGACCACCACCCGGAATGGTTCAACGTCTACAACCGGGTCGACATCACACTGACCACCCATGATGCCCAGGGCCTGACGCAGCGCGACATCGACTTCGCCCGACGCGCAGACGCCGCCTTCGCGCGCTTCGCCCCACCGTCGCCCACACCATGAGCGCAACCACCGCCCTGTCCAGCAAGCATGGCCTGGCTGCAGGCGCCGCGCCCGCGCGGGCCGACTGGACCATCCCTCAGGGCTGGCAGCACTACAGCGCCGCCGACCATGCGGTGTGGCGCACGTTGTTCCAACGCCAGACCCGGCTGCTGCCGGGCCGCGCATGCAACGAATTCATCGCCGGCATGCAGGCCCTGCCGATAGGTGCCGAGCAGATACCCGACTTCGAGCGCTTGAGCGAGGTGCTGATGCGCCACACCGGTTGGCAGGTGGTGGCAGTGCCCGGTCTGGTGCCCGATGAGGTGTTCTTCGAGCACCTGGCCCACCGGCGCTTCCCGGCCGGCCAGTTCATCCGCCGTGCCGACCAGCTGGATTACCTGGAAGAGCCCGATGTCTTCCATGATGTCTTCGGCCATGTGCCGATGCTGATGAACCGGCAGATCGCCGACTACATCCAGGCCTATGGGGTGGGCGGCCTGCGCGCGCAGCAGCTGGGCCGGCTGGCGCAACTGGCGCGGGTC
>JANNZD010000488.1:0-5932 GCA_031410435.1 Betaproteobacteria bacterium
GCGCACCGGCCGGCTCGGGTAGTCCTGGGCCTGCGCCGGCAGGGCCGCAGCCAGGCAGGCGGCCAGGCAAGCAGCCAACAACAGGCCGGGCCAGGCGCGGCGGGATCTTGATCGGGGCAGGTCGGGCATCGGGGGTCTCCACCAGGGATGGGTTGATTTGGGCAGCATAACCGCCCAAATTGGTTCAATGCGGCGGGGCGGGCAGCGCGGGTCCTTGCAGCCGCCTGTTCGGCCGCCGATTCAATAGCCGAGCATGTTGGTACGCACCTGCAGCAGGTGGGCCAGGCACAGCGCGCGGGCCCGTTCGGCGTCGCGGTCCTTCAGCGCCGCCACCAGCGCGCGGTGCTGCTGCTGGTAGGCCAGCCGGCGCTCGGGGGTGGCGCTGCGGCGCTTGAGCATGCCCCATTCGCCCTGGGCCCGCAGCTCGTTCATCTGGCGGAAGACCTGGGCGATGAAGCCGTTGTGAGCCGAGATCGCAATCGCCTCGTGCAACTGGCCGTCCCAATGCTCGAATTCCTCCAGGCTGCCGGCGGCCTCGGCGCGCGCATTGCAATCGTCCATGCGGGCAAAGTCGGCGGCGGTGGCATTGCCGATCACCAGCTCGACCAGCGCCGGCTCCAGCACCAGCCGTGCGCCCATCAATTCGGCCGGGCTGACGCCCTGCGCGGCACCGCCCGGGGCACGCGCGGCCAGGTCGCTCAGCACCGCCTGCACCCGCTCGCTGACATAGGTGCCGCTGCCCACGGTCTGGGTGATCAGCCCCTTCAGCTTGAAATCCTGCAGCACCCGCCGCACGGTGGACCGGCTCAGCCCGTAGCGTAGGCCCAGCTCTCGCTCGGTGGGGATGCGGTGGCCGGCCAGCCAGTGGCGCGAGCGCAGGTTCTCGGCGATCACCTCGCGCAGGCGGGCGGCGGCATCCATGGTGGCTGGGCAAGGGCTAATTGGGCCTAAATGGTAGCATTTGGTCAGATTCACTCGGAGAACCCCATGCGCATTGCCACCTTCCGCCATGCCGGCCGCACCCAGGTCGGCCTGGTCTCGCCAGACGGCCTGCAAGTCCAGCCGCTGGGCCTGGCGGCGGGCGCAGCCGCGCTGGGCGCCCTGTCGCTGATCGAGGCGGCGGCGGCCGGGCAGGCAGGGCCCGGGCCGGTGGGCGCGGCCCTTGCGCTGGCCGATGTGCAGCTGCTGGCCCCGCTGCCACGGCCGCGGCGCAACCTGTTCTGCGTCGGCCGCAATTACCACGCCCATGCCAAGGAACTGCGCGACAGCGTCTTCAAGGCCAACAACCCGGACGCGCAGGCCTGGCCCATCGTCTTCACCAAGGTGCCCGAATGCGTGGTCGGGCCCGACGCCGAGGTGCGCCTGCCCGGCGCGATCTCGGGCCAGATCGACTACGAGGCCGAGCTGGCGGTGGTGATCGGCAAGGGCGGCCGCAACATCCGCCGCGCCGACGCGCTGGCCCATGTGTTCGGCTACACCATCGTCAACGATGTCACCGCCCGCGATGTGCAGATGCGCCACGGCCAATGGGACCTGGGCAAGAGTTTCGACACCTTCTGCCCGATGGGGCCGTGGATCGTCAGCGCCGACGAACTCGACGGCAGCAACACCCGGGTGCGCTGCTGGGTCACCCCGGCCGGCGGCACCGCCGAACTGCGCCAGGACGGCCAGACCGCCGACCTGATCTTCGACATCGCCACGCTGATCGAAACCTGCTCGCGTGGCATCACCCTCTACCCCGGCGACCTGATCGCCACCGGCACCCCGGCCGGTGTCGGCATGGCCCTGAGCCCGCCGCGCTGGCTGGGCCATGGCGATCTGGTGCGCATCGAGATCGACGGCATCGGCCGGCTGCAGAACCGTTTCGTCGCTGAGGGCGCGTGATGCACCGGCGCAGCGCGATGCCGGCCCTGGCCTTGGCCGCTGTGCTGGCCGGCGCCGGGGCCTGGGCCCAGGCGCCCTGGCCCGACAAGCCGATCACCCTGGTGGTGCCCTTCCCGCCCGGCGGCGTGGCCGACACGGTGGCCCGGCCGGTGGCCGAGGCGCTGGGGCGCGAGCTGAAGCAGACGGTGATCGTCGAAAACCGGGTCGGTGCCGGTGGTGCGCTGGGCATCGGCAGCGTGGCCCGCGCTGCCGCCGATGGCCACACCCTGCTGATGAGCCTGTCGTCCATCTCCATCCTGCCCGAGGCCGATGTGATCCTGGCGCGCAAGCCGGCCTATGCGCTCAAGCAGTTCATCCCGATCGCCCGCTTCACCGCCGACCCCACGGTGCTGGTGGTGCGCGCCGATGCGCCCTGGGCCACGCTGGCCGATTTCATTTCCGATCTGCAGAAGAAGCCCGGCCGTTACAACTACGGCAGCTCGGGCAACTACGGCACCATGCATGTGCCGATGGAGATGCTCAAGGCCGAGGCCGGCTTCCGCATGGTGCACATCCCCTACACCGGCGCCGGGCCGGCGGTGCTGGCCCTGCTGAGCGGGCAGGTGGATGCGGTGGCCAGCGGCCCGGCCAGCGTGCTGCAGCAGATCAAGGCCGGCAAGCTGCGCGCGCTGGCGCATTGGGGCGACAAGCCGCTGGCCGCCCTGCCCGACCTGCCCAGCCTGAAGCAGGCCGGCCACCCGGTGCAATTTGCGCAATGGTCGGCCTTGTTCGCGCCCGCCGGCACGCCGGAGGCGGTGGTGCAGCGCCTGCGCGCGGCGGCCCGCAAGGCAGCGGTCGACCCGCAGGTGGTGGCCACCATCCAGCGCGCCGGCAGCCCGGTGGAATACCTGGATGCGCCCGAGTTCCAGGCCTACTGGGACGCCGACGCGCGCCTGATGACCCAGGCGGTACGCCAGATCGGCAAGGTCGAGTAGGGGGGCGGCCCGGGCGCCGCAGGCCTGGGCGAGAATCTACGCCTACCCACCCGACGCGCCATGGATACCCTTGCCCACAACCTGCTTACCCTTTGGCCCGACCCCGACCTGTGGCGCCGCTTGACCCAGGTCTACCTGGCCAGCTTCACCAAGGAATTTGTGCGCTACCTGCTGGGCGCGCTGCTGCTCTGGGCCCTGCTGCATGTGTTGCTGCGGCGCCGCCTGGCGCACCGCCTGATTGCCGGCTGGCCCACGGCCCGCGATGTGCGCCGCGAGATCGTTTACTCGCTCAGCTCGATGGCGATCTTTGCCGGCGCAGGGCTGGCGATCACCGCGATGGTGATCTCGGGCCACATGGTGGTCTACAGCAAGCCGTCCCAATACGGCTGGGCCTGGCTGCTGTTGAGCCTGCCGGTGATGATCGTCTGGCACGATGTCTACTTCTATTTCACCCACCGCTGGCTGCATTCACCGGCGATGTTCCGGCGCTTTCATGGCGTGCACCACCGCTCGCGCAACCCCTCGCCCTGGGCCGCCTATGCCTTCCACCCGGTTGAAGCCCTGGTCAATGTGGGGGTCACGCCGATCGCCCTGCTGGTGCTGCCGCTGCATTTCTGGGTGATCGTGCTGTTCGGCCTGCACCAGATCCTGCGCAATGCCCACGGCCATGCGGCCGTGGAGACGATGCCGCGCGGCTTTGCCCGGCATTGGCTGGGCCGGCAATTCACCACCACCACCCACCACCACCTGCACCACGAGACCGCCAGCGGCAACTACGGCCTGTGGTTCACCTGGTGCGACCGCTGGTTTGGCACCGAGCGGCCCGAATACCTGGCCCGCTTCGACGCTGCCACCCGGCCCCGCCCGGGTGCCGAGCCGGCGGCCCGTGAACCGGCCCCTGAATCGGCCCGCGTGGCCGGCCTGACGCCCGGCTGAACGACACAGGCCCCGGGGCCGGGCGCGCAGCCCTCGGTTACGATGCCGCGCCCCCCTACCGCTGCCCACCGGAGCCTTCGCCCATGCAAGTCGTCTGCCTCGATCTCGAAGGCGTTTTGATCCCTGAAATCTGGATTGCATTCGCCGAGCGCACTGGCATCCCCGAGTTCCGCCGCACCACCCGCGAGGAGCCCGACTACGACCAGCTGATGCGCTACCGGCTGGCGCTGCTCAAGCAGCATGGACTGAAGCTGGCCGACATCCAGGCGGTGATCGGCGGCATGGCGCCGATGGACGGCGCCAAGGATTTTCTGGACGAATTGCGCAGCCGCTTCCAGGTGATCATCCTGTCGGACACCTTCTATGAATTTGCCGACCCGATGATGCGCCAGCTCGGCCGCCCCACCCTGTTCTGCCACAAGCTGGTGATCGACGCCGACGGCTTCGTGGCCGACTACCAGCTGCGCCAGCCCAACCAGAAGGCGCATGCGGTGAATGCGCTCAAGGGCCTGAACTACCAGGTGATCGCCGCCGGCGACTCGTACAACGACACTGGCATGCTGGGCGCGGCCGATGCGGGCTTCTTCATCCACCCGCCCGAATCGATCATCGCGCAGTTCCCCCAGTACCCTGTGAACCGCAGCTATGCCGAGCTGAAGGCCAGCATCGACGGCGCGGCCGCCCGCCTGCTGGCGGCCTGATCAGCGCGCCAGCGGGGGCGCCTGCGCGGGCGACTGCGCGGGCGCCTGCAACACGCAGCGCTGGGCCTGGCAGCGCACCCCGGGATCGGGCTGGAACTGACAATTGCCGACCAAGCCGCTGCGCTGGTTGCGCTGGCGCGCCAGTGCTGCCAGGTCGGTGGCCCAGCGCGCCAGCTGGTCGGCCTGCGGGCTGAGGCTGGACCAGGCCAGCCAACGCTCGGGCCCGCCGCAGGGCTTCTCGCCGAGGGGCAGGCTGCGGCACTGGGCATCCTGGCTGCAGCGGGCCTCGCCCGCCCCGGCCAGGATGCGGGCCAGCAGGGCTTCTTCGTCCGTGGCGCCCTGCACAGCGCCGGTCTGCGCCTGGCAGGCCCCCAGCAACAGCAGGACACCGATTGCCGCCACCTGGCGCCGCGAAAACAAGCAAAACCCGGTCATCCCGCTCTCCTGAAAGCCGCGCCGCGCCTGGGCGCGGCAAGCGCCGATCTTGCACCCGATGGGGGTCGGCCCTGGCGCGCAGGCGCCGCCGTGTCGGGCTGCGCAAGCCCTGGCACCGGCAAAGCCAGCCAAGTGGCGGCATCATCTGGCCCATGATCCCTTTGTCCGTGCTTGACCTGGCCCCGGTCGTCGAGGGCAGCGATGCTGCCCAGGCGCTTCGCAATACATTGGATCTGGCCCGCCACGCCGAAGCCTGGGGCTACCGCCGCTACTGGCTGGCCGAACACCACAACATGGACGGCGTGGCCTGCTCGGCCACCGCGGTGCTGGTCGGCCATGTGGCCGGCGGCACCCGCACGATACGGGTCGGCTCGGGCGGGGTGATGCTGCCCAACCATGCGCCGCTGGTGGTGGCCGAGCAGTTCGGCACGCTGGCCACGCTCTACCCGGGCCGTATCGACCTGGGCCTGGGCCGCGCACCCGGCACCGACCAGCTCACCGCCCGGGCGCTGCGCCGCCACCTGGCCACCGAGAGCGAGGACGACTTTCCGCAGGACGTGATCGAGCTGCAGGGCTACCTGGCCGCGCCGCAGGCCGGCAAGGCCGAGCCCGCCGTGCGCGCCATCCCCGGCATCGGCACCCGGGTGCCGATCTGGCTGCTGGGCTCCAGCCTGTACAGCGCCCAGCTGGCCGCCTATCTGGGGCTGCCGTTTGCGTTCGCCTCGCACTTCGCGCCCGACTCCCTGTTGCAGGCCCTTGAGATCTACCGCAGCAGTTACCGGCCGTCGGCCGACTGGCCCAGGCCGCATGCGATGGTCGGCATCAACGTGGTGGCGGCCGATACCGATGATGAGGCGGCCTGGCTGTTCACCTCGATCCAGCAGCGCTTTCTGGGCATGCAGCGCGGCGTGCGCGGCCCCTTGCCGCGGCCCATCGACCCGGCGGTGATGGACACGCTGTGGAACCCGCGCGAGAAGGCCGGCGTGGCGCGCATGCTCAGCG
>JANNZD010000489.1:0-1686 GCA_031410435.1 Betaproteobacteria bacterium
CTCGCGCTCCAAGTCCAGCAGCAAGGCACCCGCATGGCTGGCAGCCACCGCCTGGGCCAGCGTGGTCTTGCCGACCTGACGCGGCCCGAGCAGCGCCACTGCCGGAAATTGCGCCAGGCGGCGCTCCACGATGGGCTGCAAATGGCGCTTCAACATCCTTGCATTTTGATCAATTAACGATCAATTTGCAATACAAAGTGCTTATTTCAACGAATGGTACCCGTTGGCTGGCTAGTACCTCTCTCAGACCTGCGGCGAGGGCCATCAGGCCAAGCCGCATGCAGCGGTGTGGCAATGCAACTCTGTATCAAGCCTTGGTTTACTCCGGGTGGGTCACGGTGACCGGGCCGTCGCGGTCCGCTGCCTTGCGGACCGCTGCACGTCTTGATCAGGCACTTTCAAAAACCTGCATTTCGATGTGCAACCCGGCAGCCGTTGCCATGTTCACCAGTGCATCAAGGCCGAACAGGTTGATCTTGCCTCGCATCAGGTCAGACACACGGGGCTGAGTCACGCCCAAGAGTTTGGCGGCTTGCGCCTGGCTCATTTCGGTGCGGGTGAGGTGCTTTTTCAGCGCGGTCATCAAGACAGAACGAAGCCTCATGTTTTCCGCTTCTTCCGGGGTGTCCTCGATGGCATCCCAGACGCTGGCAAATCGGTGGTTGCTCATTGGTCTAGCTCCTTCAACAGGTCACGGAAACGCTTGGCGGCCAGGTCCACGTCGGTCTTGCTTGTTTTCTCTGTCTTCTTCTGGAAGCAATGAAGCACGTAGACGGCATCGACGAACTTGGCGACGTAGATAACTCGAAACGCACCGGCAGCATCCCGAATCCGAATCTCCTTGACACCTTGGCCCAGGTATTCATGGGCTTCCAGTCCTGGCCACTCTGTACTTGGTCAAGCTGATGGCCTGCCTCTCGCCTGGCCCCGATCGGGAAGGCACGAAGGTCATCAAGGTAGTTGCCCCGGAACTCAATGGACTTGGGATCGGTCACGCCCGGAATATACAAGTTTTTGTATGTATTGGCAAACAGACTTTGGGATCAATGGAACAGGCAACCGACTCACATGCCACCGGGTGTCCCTGCAGATCGCGCACGCCGGCCAGCCCCAGCAGTGCGCGCAATCAGAACGGCATGGCCGGAGCAGCGCCACGACGGGGGATTGCAAGAGACGGGCTGGGCCTCAATCGCCCGCCGAACGAAACTCTGGCACGGCCTGCGACAACTGCCTGCGCACCTCGGCCTCAGCCCCGGCCGCATAGGCTGGCGGCACCCCGCACAGCAACGCACGCACGGGTTCGGGGCGGTCGTCGAGCCGCGCAATGCGCAGCCGCTCAACGCGTGTGGGCAAGGTGACCTCGTCGTCGGCAAGCAATTCCTCGAACAACTTCTCGCCAGGCCGCAAGCCCGAGAACACGATCGGTATTTCCTCGACCGCGTGCCCCGACAACCGGATCAGATCCCGCGCCAGGTCGACGATGCGCACCGGCTCGCCCATGTCCAGCACCAGCACCTGGCCGCTCTCGCCGATGACCGCGGCCTGCAGCACCAGCCGCGCCGCCTCCGGGATGGTCATGAAGTAGCGGATGATTTCCGGGTGGGTGACGGTGACCGGCCCGCCCCTGGCGATCTGCTCCTTGAACTTCGGGATCACGCTGCCACTGCTGCCTAACACGTTACCAAA
>JANNZD010000490.1:0-15976 GCA_031410435.1 Betaproteobacteria bacterium
TGCATCGCGTTGAAAAACGGCTGCAAGTCCAGCGTATTGCCGGGCGCGAACTTGAACTGCAAGCGGGCGTTGGCAAACAGGCCTTTGCGCTGGTTTTCGCTCTGGTAGTGCACGCGCTGGTCCAGCGTGGTGGCGCCGTTGCCATCCAGCGCCACCGTGTGCACGTCGGATTCATCGCGCTGCCCACCCTGGAACAAGGTGGCATTGACGTTGTAGCCCAGGTCGTCGGTCTGGCCGTTGTGAATCCAGCTCACGCCGGCCTGGCCGCGACCGCCGTCGGCGCCGCCGCCGATGCGGAACTCATTGGTCTTGCGCTTGAAGTCGCTGCGCATGATCACGTTGATGGTGCCGGCAATCGCTTGCGTGCTGTGCTCGGCCACCGGCGCGCGCCCGGCCGGCGCTGCCGGCGACACGCAGCGGGTGGAGATCACCGCCACCCAGGCGCCCGACAGCAATGAAGAGCGGCGCCGGTCCACCGCCTCGCGCATCACCTTTGGCCGCGAGGAGCTGGACCGCATGGGCGACAGCACCCTGGGCGAGGTGCTCAAGCGCCTGCCGGGGGTCAGCGTGGGTGGCGCACCGGGGCGGGGCGGGCCGATCCGCATGCGCGGCATGGGCGGCGGCTACACCCAGATCCTGATCGACGGCCAGCGCATGGCGCCGGGCTTCTCGCTCGATTCGATCGCGCCCGAGCAGATCGAGCGCATCGAGGTGATGCGGGCCCCGGTGGCCGAGCACAGCACCCAGGCCATTGCCGGCACCATCAACGTGATCATGCGGGCCGACTTCAAGCGCAAGACCCATGAGTTCCGCATTGGCGGCGGGGCCGACGGTGGGCGGCCCCAGGTGGGCGCCAGCTGGATCAACAACGGCCAGAACGACCTGCTGGGCTACAACCTCACCGTCACCGCCTTCCGGGGCGGCCAGGCCAATGCATCCGACACCCAGATCCAGTCGCTGGATGCGCTGGACCAGCCCACCTTGGACCAGCAGGTGCACAGCAGCAGCGAGAGCCGGCGCACCGGCCTGTTCGCCAATGGGCGCCTGCAGTTCAAGCTGTCGCCGGGCCAGACCCTGGACCTGCAGCCCTTCTTCAACAGCGTGCGCACCCACAGCACCGGCCAGGCCACGCTGGCCCAGACCCTGCCGCCCACCCCGGCGCCCCTTGACCCGGCCCTGCCCTACCGCCAGGCCGACTGGCAGACCGATTCGCATTGGCAGATGGCCCGGGTAAATGGCAGCTATGCGATGGGCAGCCCGGCGGGCGGGCGCCTGCAGTTCAATTTCAACGGCTCGCTGTCCGAAAGCGGCAGCCTGACCGATCGCACCGAGACCGGCGGCAGCGCCGGCGCCGGCCGCCACAAGCGGGACGACAGCCGCGCCCGCGAACAATCGGTAGACCTCAAGAGCCGCTATGCCCAGCTGCTGGCCGACCGCCACAGCGCCAGCGGCGGGCTGGAGCTGCAACGCACAAGGCGCGACGACAGCCGCAGCACCCTCACCGACGGGGTGCCCACGCTGGCCGAGTTTGGCGAGGACATCCAGGCCACGAGCCAGCGCGTCGCCCTGTGGGCCCAGGACGAATGGGACTGGAGCAAGACCTTTTCCTTCTACACCGGCGCCCGCTGGGAGGCGATCACCACCCGCAGCGAGGCGGTCAGCGGCGGGGTGCACAACCGCAGCGCGGTGTTCACCCCGCTGGCGCAGATGGTGTGGAAGCTGCCCGACCGGCCGCGCGACCAGATCCGCGCCAGCCTGACCCGCAGCTATCGGGCGCCCAACACCGGCCAGCTGATCGCCCGGCCCAGCGTGTCCACCCTCTACCCCGACCTGAGCCGCACCAACCAGCCCACCAGCCCCGACCGTGCCGGCAACCCGGCGCTGCTGCCCGAGCTGGCCACCGGGCTGGAGGTGGGCATCGAGCGCTACCTGGACGCCGGCGGCATCCTCAGCGCCAACCTCTACCTGCGCAGGATCGACAAGCTGATCCGCAATGTGCGCAGCCTGGAGACGGTGAGCTACGCCAGCGCGCCGCGCTGGGTATCGCGCCCGCAGAACATCGGCCAGGCCGATGTGGCCGGCGTCGAGCTGGAGGCCAAGGGCCGGCTGGCCGACCTGGTCAGCACCGACCTGCCGATCTCGCTGCGCAGCAACCTCACCCTGATGTGGAGTGCCGTGAACCAGGTGCAGGGCCCCAACAACCGGCTCGAGGGCCAGGCCCCCTACACCGCCAACCTGGGCGCCGACTGGCCCATCAAGGGCACGCCGCTGACGCTGGGCGCCAACCTCAACTTCACCCCCGGCTTCATGATCACGCAGATCGACAACCAGGTCTCGCGCCAAGGCGTCAAGCGGGTGATCGACGCCAATGCGGTATGGCGCTTCAACCCCGATGCCAGCCTGCGCCTGACCCTGAGCAATGCCAGCCCCCGGCCCTACGACACCGGCAGCACCACCCTGCTGACCGATGCCAGCGGCCTGCCCGCAGGCAGCCAGCGCAGCGACACCACCACCCGCACCTACACCACGATCAACCTGCGCGGCGAATTCCGCTTCTGAGGCGACCGCGCGCCCCCCCCCCCGCCTGACAGGAGTAGCGCATGGCCAGTCCGATCGAGAAAGTGATCCGCAAGACCGTCACCCAGGGCGTGCTGGCCGTGGCCAGCTTCAACCGCAACCGGCTGGCCGAGCCCGAGCAGCCCAACCCCTTCGTCACCGGGCTGAACGCGCCGATGGACCGCGAGCTGACGCTCGACCAGCTGCAGGTCACCGGCACCCTCCCGCCCGCGCTGGACGGCCACTACCTGCGCATCGGCCCCAACCCGATCGCCCCGGTCAAGGCCGCCAGCCACCACTGGTTTCTGGGCGACGGCATGGTGCATGGTGTGCGCCTGCAGGGCGGCCGGGCGATGTGGTACCGCAACCGCTGGATCCGCTCCAGCGCGGTCAGCCAGGCCCTGGGCGAGCCACCGGCGCCCGGGCCACGCCATTTCAACGACACCGTCAACACCAATGTGATGGGCCATGCCGGCAAGACCTGGGCCCTGGTGGAGGCCGGCGGCTACCCGGTGGAGCTGGACGATGAGCTCAACACCGTGGCCCACAACCCCTTCGAGGGCAGCTTGAAGGGCTCGTTCACCGCCCACGGCCACCGCGACCCGGCCACCGGCGAGTTGCATGCCATCTGCTACGAAGGCATGGACCAGAATGTGCTGCGCCATGTGGTGGTGGGCACCGACGGCCGGGTGCGGCGCGAAGAGCCCATCGCCGTGCAGCATGGCCCCAGCGTGCATGACTGCATGATCACGCGCCAGTATGTGCTGGTGCTGGACCTGCCGGTCACCTTCTCGATGGCCACCCTGCTCAAGGGCTATGGCTTCCCCTATGCCTGGAACCCGTCGCACGCCGCCAGGGTGGGCGTGCTGCGCAAGGACGCCCCCGGCAGCAGCATCGTCTGGTGCGATGTCGATCCCTGCTATGTCTTCCACCCCTGCAATGCCTTCGAGAATGCCGACGGCAGCATCACGCTCGACCTGGTGGCGCATGCCTCGATGTTCGAGCACAGCCGCATCGGGCCGGACGCTGCCAGTTCGGCCTTCGAGCGCTGGACCGTGGATCTGGCGGCCCGCCAGGTCACCCGCAAGGTGCTGGACAGCCAGGCGCAGGAGTTCCCGCGGCCGGATGAGCGCCGCCTGGGCCAGCCCTACCAATATGCCTACACCGCCGGCCTCAAGCGCAGTGAGGGCGCCTTCGTGCCCGACCAGCTGCTGCTGCGCCACGACCTGCACGGCGGCCCGCGCTTGGTGCACGATTTCGGCAGCGGCCACCATGTGGGTGAGTTCGTGTTCGAGCCCAGGCAGCCCCAAGGCGGCGAAACCGAGGGCTGGCTGATGGGCTATGTGGTGAACCGCGTGCGCCAGACCACCGACCTGGTGATCCTGGATGCGGCCGATTTCACCGGCCCACCGGTGGCCACCGTCACCATCCCGCACATCATCCCGGGCGGCTTCCACGGCAACTGGGTGCCCTCGAAGCGGCGCTGAGCGGCAGCCGCCTTGCATCGCGGCGTCAGCGCCTGGCAAAGCCCGCCGCGGCAGTAGACTGCGCCGTCCGGGTCGGTGCCGCGCCAGAGGGGCAGTGAGGCTGACGGCGCGACCCCGCCCGCGGAGCCCAAGCGATGATCGAACATCCCATCCTGATGGCCTTGATCGGCATCGTGCGCCGCCTGGTGCTGGCCTTCGCCACTTTTGGCGTGACCCTGCTGGTGGCGCTGAACAGCCTGTTCGGCAAGACCCGCATGTCGCACGAGAACGGCATCACCCTGCGCGGGCGCCTGCGTATCGCCGCCGACGGGCGCATGCCGGCCCATGATTTCTTCGAGCAGGGCCGCCACTTCGACTGCCGGGTGCGCCACGGCGCGGCCTCGTTCAAGGACGACGCGATGCTGGTGGTGCGCAGCGCGTCGATCAAGTTCTCGGACACGCGCGGCAAGTCGCCGATGGACATCATGATGAACACCGGCCGCATGCCGCTGTTCTGGAACGCGCGCACCTTCATGCAGTTCATGCGGCGGTCGATGGCGGGCAAGGGCAAGCACTATGTGCCCTACCTCAGCCGGCACCCGCAGGCGGCCCAGGGCGGCGGCGACAGCGTGCGGCGCGACCCCGAATCGCCGCACAAGCTGATCTACCAGACCCAGACCACCTTCGGCTTCATCGGCCGCGACAAGGTCTTGCGCTATGCCCGTTACCGATTGGTGCCACTGCCCTTCGAGGAACCCGAAAGCGGCAGCCCCGACGAGCAGGACCGCCATCACGCCTGGCTGCAGAACCCGCTGGCGGACGAAACCCGGCACCGCAACTACCTGAAGGACAGCACCCGCGCGCGGTTGCAATCGGGCGAGGTGATGCGCTACCGCCTGCAGATCCAGTTGCGCCTGCCGCCGCCCGACGATTACCTGCAGCCCGAATGGGTGGCGTCCTCGGTGCCCTGGGACCTGGGCCTGTTTCCCTACATGGACCTGGCAGAACTGGAGGTCGTCGAAGCCCTGTCGCACAAGGAGGGCATGCTGACCTGGTTCGACATCGCCCACCATCCCAAGACCCTGCCGGTGCCCAAGGCCAGGTCGATAGACGACGCCCATTCGCTGAACCACCTGCGCATCGCCAGCGTCTGGGCGGTGCGGGCGCGCCTGTTGTCCTATCTGCTGACCGGCATCCCCAAGGCGTTTCCCGATTCGCGCCAGGCCAAGGACTGGCAGGGCGTGCCGCCGCTGGCCAAACCGCCTTGAGTGAAGGCTGGCTGCGCGGCGGTCAGATCGCGATCGAGCGGGCCACTTGCCAGGGCGTCAGGAACACATAGGGCACCGCCAACTGCTGGTTGCGCGCCTGGATCGCCCGGCCGATGTCGTCCAACCGGGCGCGGAAGCGGTCGATGGCGTCGCGCACTGGCTGCACGCCGTTGAAGAAGCCGTCGGGATAGCAGCCCAGCGGGTGGTTGGTCCGCTTGCTCAGCAGTTGCACCAGGGTCAATTGCTGGCCCACGCCGCAGCCATCGGGCAGGGCATAGACGAAATTGGCTTCATTGCGGGGGCCCTTGTCGATGGGCGGCGCCAGGTACATCGACCCCGGGGTGTTGGGTATCCAGCCGAATTGCGCGTACTGGCCATTGTTGACCGCCGCATGCTCGACGCTGCAATTGAAGATGATCTGCGCCACCAGGCCGCAGAGCTGATCGAAGCTGGCGATCACGCCGCCGTCAAAGGGCAGGCCCTTGACGCCTGCGCCGTCCGCGCTGCCGAGCTCCTGCGCCCAGGCCTGCAACTCCGGGTCCTGCAGCACGCTGCTGTCATCGGGGTAATAGCAACGCAGCAGGTCGCGCACCAGGGTGGCGATGGCGTCGAACAGCTGCAGCGCGTCATCACGGTAGTGGTAGTGGGGCAGCACCTCGGGGCTGAGCAGCCCGCGCTGGCGCAGGTCGGCGACCGGGTTGGTGTCGGCAAAGGTCCAGCGCTCATAGGCCAGGCCGAGCAGGGTCAGGCAGCCGCGCGCCCCGATGCCGATGGATTCGTCGATCGGCCCCCCGGGCGCCAGCAGGGACGTGCGCGCGGCATGGTTGATCTCGATGGTGCCGGTGAAGTGCGGCTGCAGCAGCGCAAACAGCGGATGCTGCGCCGGCAGGGTGCGGCAGGCCGCCACCCAGAACGACTCCATCACCATATGGGTGCGGGTCAGGTGGGCCACGATCTCATGGTAAGTGCCGTCGGCCGACTGCACAAAGCTGCGCGCCAGCAACCAGGTCCAATGATCGTCCTGGGGCGTGAAGAGGGTCTTGGCCTCTTCCGGTGACTGGCCCAACTGGATCGCCAGCGGCAGCAGCTGGCCCTCGGCGTTCAACCAGAACAGGCACATGGGGGCCACGCAAAACCGGCCGAAGGCGGGCTCCAGGCCCTGCAGGATCTCGTAGTCCTGCAAGAACAGGCGCTTGCTCGCCAGCAATTCGGCCAGGCTGGTGTCGGGCGGGATCACGCCCTTCACCAGTTCGTCGGTAACCGGGAAGTTGGCCGGGATCTGGGTGGCCAGCCGGATCAACATCGGGTTGATGCCATCCAGGCGCTGACGCGCGAACTCGGCATCCAGATCCCAGCGCTTGGCCACCTCGGGGATGGGCCGCAGCGGGTAGTACAACTTGAAGCTGTTGACCGTGCTGAGATTCTTGAACAGCCGGGTCATCGCGGCCATCGCCAGATCGGCCACGCTTTCGATCACGGTCAGCGCCATCCACAGCCGCTTCTCGGCGGTGAAGCATTCACCCAGCGGCACCCCGCTGCAGTGCGGCGGCAGGCCGGGCGCATGCACCCATTGATAGGCCTGGCGCTGCGCGAACAGGGTGCGCGCGCGTTCCGCGCGCTCAAAACGCGTGGCTGAGCCCGGCAGGCAGATTCGCATGGTGTTGTTCGCCCCCTGAAAACGACCTGCCGCGAGGTGTACACGCCGTGGCGCAGAACCTTGCATTCGGTTGCGCTATTCTCGACACTTCAGGGGCCGAGACGGGCGCTCAGAAACCCTCGTCGGCGCCCGCTTCGGGCCCCGCCAGGCATCACCGCTTGAAGGCCGGATCGGCGCCACCAGGTCACAGGGCCAGACCGTGAAGTTCACCGAAGTCGTCGACGCCGCCCGCGCGCTGCTGCAGCGCAAGCAGCGCATCACCTACCGGGGCCTGGCACGCGAGTTCGACCTCGACGCGGCCGCCCTGCGGGACCTGTGCGAGGAGCTGATCGACGCCGAGCGGGTGGCCATCGACGAAGGCGGCAAGGTGCTGGTCTGGGCCGACCCGGCCCCGCCAGCGAGCCTTGCAGCAGCGCACGAAGCCGTGCCCGCCCCGGCGCTGACCGAAGGCGACCGGCGTCAATTGACCGTGATGTTCTGCGACCTGGTGGGCTCCACCGCCTTGTCCGAGCAGCTCGACCCCGAGGATCTGCACGAACTGGTGGGCGCCTACCAGCAGGCCATCCGCCAGGTGGTGCAGGCCTTAGAAGGCTATGTGGCGCAGTACCTGGGCGACGGCATCCTGGTCTACTTTGGCTACCCCGCCGCGCACGAGGACGACGCGCTGCGCGGGGTGCAGGCCGGCCTGAAGATCCTGGACGACATCAGCGCGCTGCGCACCCGCGTGCCGGTCCAGGTACGCATCGGCGTGCACACCGGCCCGGTGGTGATCGGCTCGGTCGGCGCGGGCCTGCGGGTCGAGCAACTGGCCCTGGGCAAGACCCCCAATATCGGCGCGCGGGTGCAAAGCGCCGCGCCGCCGCACAGCCTGGCCATCAGTGCCGACACCCATCGCCTGGTGCAGGGCCTGCTGGAATGCGAATCGCTGGGCCTGCACGACCTGAAGGGCATTGCCCAGCCGATGCAGCTCTACCGGGTCAGGAAGCTGCGCGCCCGGCACCGCTTCGATGCCCTGCTGGAGCAAGGCCTGATGCCGATGCAGGGCCGGGGGCCCGAGTTCCAGGCCCTGCAGCACGCCTGGCAGCAGGCCTGCGCCGGGCGCGGCCAGGCGCTGTTGCTCAGCGGCGAAGCCGGCATCGGCAAGTCGCGCCTGATCCAGGCCCTGAGCCTGCGCAGCGCCGAATCCCAGGCCACGCGCCTGGTGTTCCGGGCCTCGGCCTTCCATGTCAATAGCCCTTTCTACCCGATCATCGAGCAGCTCAACTGGGCCATCCAATCGGCCGCTGACGAGCCGCCGGCCCGGCGCCTGTCGCGCCTGAGCCAGCTGTTGCACAGCGCCGGCCTGCCCGACAACGAGCACCTCTACCTGATGGCCGGCCTGCTGTCGATACCGATGCCGGACGGCTTGATGCAGCCGGTGCTCAGCCGCGAGGAGCGCAAATCGCGCACCTTGCAGGCCCTGTCGTCCTGGCTGCTCAGCAGCAGCGCCGGGCGGCCCGTGCTGCTGGTCTTCGAAGACCTGCACTGGGCCGACCCCTCGACGCTGGCCTTGCTGTCGCTGACCCTGGACCGGCTGCAGGGCAAGCCGATGCTGGTGGCCTTGACCAGCCGGCCGGAGTTTGTACCGCCCTGGCCGGCCGATGCGCGCTGCAGGGCCCTGCCGCTCGGCCGCCTGTCGCCGCAGGACATCCGGCGCATGGCGCTGCAGATCGCGGGCAAGCCCCTGCCGCCGGCGGTGCTGGACCAGCTGGTGAGCCGAACCGACGGCGTGCCGCTGTATGTGGAGGAAATGACCAAGGACCTGCTGGAGTCGCGCCTGCTGCGCGATGCCCCAGACCGCTTCGAGCTGGCCGGCGACCTGCCGCAGATGGCGGTGCCTTTCTCGCTGCAGGATTCACTGGCCTCGCGCCTGGACCGCCTGGGCCCGGCCCGCCGCCTGGCCGAGGTGGCGGTGGTGCTGGGCCGCGAGTTCAGCCTGACGGCGATCCGCGCGCTGGCAGACGCCGACGACGACGCCCTGTACGCCCATCTGCAATGCCTGTGCGACGCCGGTGTGCTGCTGCGCCACAGCGGTGAAGACCAGGCGGTGATCTATGTCTTCCGCCATGCGCTGATGCAGGACGCGGCCTACCAAGCGCTGCTGATCCGCAAGCGCCAGCAGACCCATGCCCGCATTGCCCGGCTGTTTGCCACCCAATGGGCCGACCAGGCCGCGCGCCAGCCGGCCCTGGCCGCACACCATTGCACCCAGGCCGGCCTGGTGCAAGAGGCGGTGGGCTTCTGGCAGCGCGCCGGCCTGCAGGCGATGGAAGGCTCGGCCAACCAGGAAGCGATCCAGCATGTCTCCAAGGCCCTGGAAATCCTGCAATCGCTGCCCGAGGGCGCGGCGCGCGACCGCCAGGAGCTGTCGCTGCTGTTGGCCCTGGGGGTGCCGCTGGCGGTCACCTCGAGCTGGGCCGCGCCCAAGGTGCGCTGGGCCAGCGAGCGCGCCCTCGAACTGTGTGAGGCGCTGGGCGAATCCAGCCAGCTCTTCCAGGCCATGTTCGGTGCCTGGTCCAGCCGCCAGGTGCAGGCCGAGTACGGCGCCGCGCGCTTGATGACCGCGCAATTGCTGGCCCTGGCCCGGCATGCCCAGGACGACGGCTTTGCGCTGCAGGCGCACCGCGCCAGCGGCATCATCTGCCTGCACATGGGCGAATTTGCCCAGGCCCTGCAGCACTGCGAAGCCGGCTGGGGCCTCTACGACCGCGACCGGCACCGCGCCCATATCGTGCAGTATTGGCTCGACCCGGGCGTGGGCTGCCTGTGCTACGGCGCCTGGGCGCTGCTGCACCTGGGCCGGGCCGACCAGGCGCTGCAGCAATTGCAGCGGGCCGTGGACCTCGCCGGCGCGGGCGGGCATGCCTTCAGCCAGGCCTATGCCTTGTTCTTCTGTGCCGTGCTTCACCATACCCGGCGCGAGCCAGGCGCCACCCGCGAGCGGGCGCTGGCCTTTCTGGCGCTGGCGCAGACGCACGGTTTCCAGGTGCTTGCGGCCTGGGCCACGCTGTTCCTGGGCTGGTCCCAGCATGAGGAAGGCCAGGCCCAGCAGGGCTGCCAGATGATCCGGGAGGGCGAGCAGGCCACCCGCGCCGGTGGCGCCAGGGTGTCGCGCTCGGGTGCCCTGGCGGTGCTGGCTGCGGCCTACCTGCGCACCGGCGAAGTGGCCCAGGGCCTGGCCACCGTGGCCGAGGCCCTGGATTTTGTCGCCCAGAGCGACGAGCATTTCTACGCGGCCGAGCTGCACCGGCTGCGCGGCGAGTTGCTGCTGCTGTCGGGCACGCAAGGCCCCGCCGCGCCCGCGCTGCAGGCCCAGGCGCTGGACTGTTTTGCGCAATGCTTGGCCATCGCCGACCGCCAAGGCGCCAGGCTCTGGGCCCTGCGCGGCACCACCAGCCAGGCCCGGCTGCTGCTGCTGCGCGGCGACCCCGGCGCGGCGCAGGCCGCACTGAGTGCGGCATTGAGCCGCGTGGCCGAAGGCCTGGCGACCCGCGATGTGCAGGAGGCCCAGGCCCTGCTGCTCAGCCTGGGCGCCCCGGCGCTGGCCTGAACCTGCTGCGGGCCCGGGCCAGGCCGTCAGCCAAAGGTCTTGCGCACCGCCGCCTGCACCGCGGCATGTGCGCCGGTGGGCAGAAAGCTGCCATGGGCGGCAAACAGGCTGTCAAAACGCAGCGCCAGCAAACGGTCGAAATCCGCCCGCAGGCTGCCGCCCGGGGGCGTCACCGCCTTCAGCCAGATCGGCCCGACCAGGGTGGTCTTGGGGAAGCCCAGCAGCGGCAGCAAGAGCCTGGCGGCCGGGCTGGCGCGGTGGTAGTCGCCATAGTGCTGGATCGCGTCGCAGGTCAGCAGCAGGCCCGGTCCGCGCCGCAACAGCAGGGCAGTCTCGGGTTGGCTGCCGTGAAAGCAGAAGGCCTGGGCGTCCGGGAAGGGCAGCGCCGCCTGTTCATCGAGCAAGCGAAAGCCCGCCGGCGGCGGGTATTTGCGGCTGCCCGGGCGGGCCCAGCACTCGATGTCGAAGTGGGCGCGCCACCAGGCGTCGTCCAGGCCATGCAGCGCGCCCAGGCAGATGAGGCGGCGGATCTTGCCCAGGCGCTGCAGCGCGTCGATGCCGGCGTCATTCAGACGGATCGGGTTGACCAGCGACAGCTCGCCGGCATGGCGCAGCACCACCATATTGCGCGAAATGCCGATCAACGGAAACATCAACAGGCTGCCGCGCACCGCGAACACATCGTCGGCGATCTCCTGCAGCGGGTCGTGCGGGTAGGCGGGCGCGTGGGCTGGGGCCATGGCGATTCAAGCCGAAACCGGGCGCAGCCCGTAGTGCAGATGGGCCAGCAGCTGGTAGAAGCGCAGCGGCAGGTAGCCCACCAGCACATAGCCGTGCCAGGTACCGTTGCCGATCTGCTCCCACCAGAAGAACCACCACAGCGCATACATGCCGCCGGCCAGCAGCGCAAACTTGCGCCGCGCCAGCATGTCGGTGGTGCCAAGCATCACGTAATTGGGGATGGCCCACATCGCGCCCCAGAAGCCATAGCCGGCGGTCATGTATTTCTCGAACTGGCTGAGGTTCTGCGCATCGGGCATGCGGATCCAGATCGGCATCAGGTTGACCCACAGGGCCAACGCGATGCTGAAGGCGACACAGCACTCCACCACGGTGAGCCACAGACAGACCTGGTAGTACCTGGGTTTCATCAAGCCTCCGCGGGCAGCGAAAAAGCGGCAAGCCGCAAGGGGGAAACAGCCACGCGGCTCAGGCCCCGCTGGCCGCTGGGCAGCCGCCGCCGGCCTGCAACTGCTGGCCCAGCAGATCGGCCAGCCGCTGCACCGCGCGCCGGTGGCCTTCAGCCAGCGCCAGGCTGCCGTCGGCCACCGCCTCGCGCAGCGTGGCCCGGCAACTGCGGGCGGCCTGTGGCGGGGCGGCGGCGGGGGCCGCACTGCCGGTGCGCAAGGGGGTCAGCGTCCAGTGCGCCTCCAGCCAGGCCGCCTGGCCGGGGACGGACTCGAAGCGCAGCACTTCCACCTCGACCCGCAGGGCTGCGGCCGGGGCGTCCTGCACCGCCCACTGGTGGGCCAGCCGGTCGCGCAGGGCGGCCCGCAATTCGTCGCGCAGGGGGCTGGCCCAGCGCTCGTTTTCCAGCAGCAGCAAGGATTGATCGGGCCGCCGCAGCAGCCACTGCGGCTGGTCGACCTGCACGGGCACCCGCACCGGCGCCAGCGTGATGCTCAACGCTGGCAGCGCCGGCGCGCCCGCCGGGTCCGCCGGCGCGGGCAGCAGGCTGTGCCAACGCACGGTGGGCGGCGTGCTGCAAGCCAGCAACAGCAGGGCGGCCGCCAGCCCGGTGGGTGCCGCCCAACGGGCTGGCCGCAGCGGGCGGCGGCCCGGATTGTTTTTCAGATCATGCATCGCTGGCCTCATCGTCCGGGTGACTGCAGCGGGTCGGCGGGCATGCCGCGCAACAGCGATTCCGGGTGGCGCTGCAGCGTGTCTGCCAGCCCGCGCAGGGCCTGGGCGGCGCGCTGCAATTCCAGCAGTGTCGCCTCGAGGTTGCGCTGCACCGGCGCGGCGGGGTCGATCAGGTTCTGGTCGATGCGCTCCAGCGCGGTCTGCGCGCCGGCTATGGTGCGGCGCAACTCGGCCAGCGATTGCTGGGCTTCGGGCCCGAGTTGCTGCACCAGGCTCTGGGCCGCCTGCAAGGTGCGCTGGCCCTCGGCCAGCAGCGCACGGGCCTCGGGCGTCAGCTCGCGCAGGCTGGTGCCGGCCTGTTGCAGGGTGCCGGCCAGACCGCGGCCGATGTCCTCGAGCGGCAGCTTGCTGAGCTTGCTCACGATCTCGGACACCTGGGTCTGCAACGCACTCAGCGCGCCCGGCACGGTGGGCAAGGTCAGCACGCCCTCGCGCAGGGCCAGCTTGGCGGGCGCGCTGCGTGGCTGAAAATCCATCGCGATATAGAGCTGGCCGGTGAGCAGATTGCCGGTGCGCAGCTGGGCCCGCAGGCCCCGGTCGACCAGGTGCTGCAACAGGGCCATATCGCCGGCCGCACTGGCCTGGGCGCTGCCGCGCTGGGCCAGCGCGCCTCGCACCGCACCGAGCCGCAGGGGGTAGAGGTCAGCCAACACCTGCACCGGGAAACGCGCGCGCGCCTTGTCGTACTGCAGCGAGACCCCGCGCACCTTGCCGATCTCGACCCCGAGGAATTCGATCGGGGCATCGGTGCCCAGGCCGCGCAGCGAGCCGTCGAAGACAAAGCGCACCGGCAGCGCGTTGCCCAGCGGCGGCGCCATCGCCGCCTTGCGGTGGTCGAACAAGGTGAACACGCTGCCGGCAGGGGCCGGTTCGCCCCGGGCCTGGTCCATCGCCGCCTCGAAGGCCACCCCGCCGGCCAGCACCGTGGCCACAGTCTGGGTGTTCAGGGTCAGGCCATTGGCGTCGATGGACAAATCCACGCCACTGGCGTTCCAGAACCGGGCCTGGGAGGTGACCAGGGTCTGGTAGGGCGCCTCGACAAAGATCTTGACCAGCAGTTCGTCGGTCTGGGGGTCGAGGGTGTAGCCGACCACCCGGCCCACCCGGGTGCGCCGGTAGTACAGCGGCGAACCGATGTCGAGTGAACCCAGATCGCTGGCACGCAGCACGAAGCCCGCGCCGGGCTCGCCACGCAGCACATAGGGCGCGGCCTCCAGGCCGACGAAGTTGGCCTGGCTTTCATTGGATTGGCCGGCATCGGCGCCGATGTAGGCGCCTGACAGCAAGGTGCCCAGGCCGCTGATCCCGGCGGCGCCGATGCGCGGGCGCACCACCCAGAAGCGGGTGTCCTCGACCGCCAGACCGGCGGCGGCTCGGTCAAGCTGGGCGGTGACGACGACACGCTGCCGGTCGGCGCGCAGCGTCACCGCCAGCACCTTGCCGATCACCACTTCCTTGTAGCGCAGCTCGGTCTTGCCAGCCTCCAGGCCCTCGGCGGTGGGGAACTCGATCGCGATGCGCGGGCCGGTCTGCAGGATGCTGTGCACCATCAGCGACGCACCGATCCCCAGCGCCAGCAGGGGCACCAACCAGACCAGGGACAGGCGTGGCCGGCGCGAGACCGTCACGCGCGGCTCGGGCGGCGGGTTGTCGAGCAACGCGCTGTCGGGCGGCGGCAGGTCAAGCACCGGCGGCAGGGCCGGGCCACTGCCAGCTGGCGTGGCCCGGGGGGGCAGGTCGGGCAGGGGCTCACTCATCGCTGTTCGGCGCATCCTGCCAGATCAGGCGGGCATCGAAGGCATGGGCGGCCAGCATGGTCAGCACCACCACCGCGGCAAAGGCCCCCAGGCCGGGGCCGGGCTCGGCACTGGCCAGCGACGAGAAGCGCACCATGCCGGCCAGCAACACCACCACATAGACATCCAGCATGGACCAATGGCCGACCGTCTCGATCAGGGTGAAGACCCGGGCCCGTTCCAGGCGGCGCCAGCCGGGTGCGAATTGAACGCTCCAGGCCAGCAACCCCAGGGCGCCTATCTTGAGCAGCGGCACGGCAATGCTGGCGATGAAGACGATCAGCGCCAGGCCCCAGGCACCGTCATGCCAGAGCTCGGCGATGCCGCCCAGCAGGGTGTGCTCGGTGCGTTGAAAAGCCTGGGTCGTGCGCATGATCGGCAGCACATTGGCTGGCACATAGAGCACCGCTGCGCCGATCAGGCAGGCCCAGGTGCGCTGGATGCTCATGGGTTTGCGCCAATGCAGGCGATGGCCGCAACGCGGGCAGGGCAGCGGCCGGGCATCGGCCAGCGCCGACACCAGGCCGCAGCACTCACAACCCAGCCAACGCACCGGGCCGGGCGCGGGTGCGCGGCCGTCTGGCGGATTCGGCATGGCCGAGTTCATGGCACATGCCACCACAGGTGGCGCAGGCCGGCCGATTCCAGCGCCGCCAGCAGCAGGGCCAACACGCCGAATGCGGCCAGGCCCGGCCCGGGCGTGGCCTGGGCCAGGTCGGCAATGCGCACCAGGGCCAGCAAGGCGCTGACCGTCAGCACCTCCACGGTGTTCCAGCGCGAAGCCAGGAACAACCAGCGCAGGCAGGCCGCATGGCCCGGTGGCAGGCGCCCGAACAGCAGCGGCAGCAGCAGGTAGAGGCGCAACAGGATGAACAGCGCCGGCGCCAGCAGCGCGGTGACGGCCGCCAGCAGCGCCACCGCATACTCGCCATGTTGCCAGGTGGTGGCCAGCGCCATCAGGAAATGGGTGCGTTGCTCGCTGCCGGCCAGGCGGATGGCGACCAGGTCGCTGCTCAGCGCGATCAGCAGCACGATCAGCGCGGCCAGGCTCAGCGCCAGCAGGTGTTGCAGGCCCAGCCGGTGGCCGCGGCCCAGCACCGCATCACAGCGCACGCAACGGGCCAGCGCACGCGGAGCCAGCGTGCGCCAGCGATGGGCCTGGCCGCAATGCTCGCAGACCACCCAGGAGGGCTGAATCGAAGGCATGGCCCGGATCATCCCCCATCTGCCCCGCCGCCGGCCGGCACGCCCCCCCCGAATGGCGTAAGGCAGCGCCCGCTTTCTTGCCCGCACCCGGGCCATGCGGCAAAATGAAATCGAGCAAAAAAAGCCCTGCCCGCAACGGCTGTCCGCGCCGATCGCACGGGCCTGAAGGCAGTTCGGCATGAACACGAAAGCCACCGGTCAGCGCCCGGGTCGGCCTACAAAAACAAGGGTTCGGGATGTTGTGGCCGCAGATTGCCAGCTTGGCGTCGGAACAGTTGAGCGAAATCCTGGCCTCGCCAGTGCAGATCGTCGCCTACCTGGGGGCTGCCCTGGGCGCCTTGCTGGTGTTGGCCGGGGCCTTCGTCAAGACCATGATCCCGCTGCGCTGGCTGACGGTGGGCGGCAACATCGGTTTCCTGGTGTTCGGCGTGCTGCACCCCTCGCTGACCACCGTGCTGGTCAGCGCCCTGCTGCTGCCGATCAACCTGTACCGGGTGCAGCAGATGACCCGGCTG
>JANNZD010000491.1:0-8104 GCA_031410435.1 Betaproteobacteria bacterium
TGTGATCGGCAAATACCACCCGCATGGCGACACGGCGGTGTACGACACCATCGTACGCATGGCGCAAGATTTCTCGCTGCGCCACATGCTGGTGGATGGCCAGGGCAATTTCGGTTCGGTCGACGGCGACAACGCGGCGGCCATGCGCTACACCGAGATCCGCCTGTCCAAGATCGCCCACGAGATGCTGGCCGACATCGACAAGGAGACCGTCGATTTCGCCCCCAACTACGACGGCAGCGAGAAAGAGCCGACGGTGCTGCCGGCGCGCCTGCCCAACCTGCTGGTCAATGGCTCGGCCGGCATCGCGGTGGGCATGGCCACCAACATCCCGCCGCACAACCTGAACGAGATCGTCGACGCCTGCCTGCACCTGCTGAAGAACCCGGAGGCTTCGATTGACGAGTTGATGGAGATCGTGCCGGCGCCCGACTTCCCCACCGCCGGCATCATCTATGGCATCAACGGGGTGCGCGAGGGCTACCGCACCGGGCGCGGCAAGGTGGTGATGCGCGCCAAGGTGCACTTCGAGGACATTGACCGTGGAACCCGGCAGTCGATCATCGTTGACGAAATCCCCTACCAGGTCAACAAGAAGACCCTGCTCGAGCGCATTGCCGAGCTGGTGCACGAGAAGAAGATCGACGGCATCAGCCATATCCAGGACGAGAGCGACAAGTCCGGCATGCGGGTGGTGATCGACCTGAAGCGCGGCGAGGTGCCCGAGGTGGTGCTGAACAACCTGTACAAGCAGACCCAGCTGCAGGACACCTTCGGCATCAACATGGTGGCGCTGATCGACGGTCAGCCCAAGCTGTGCAACCTCAAGACCTTGCTCGACATCTTCCTCGAGCACCGGCGTGAGGTGGTGACCCGGCGCACCGTCTACATGCTGCGCAAGGCGCGCGAGCGCGGCCATGTGCTGGAAGGCCTGGCGGTGGCGCTGGCCAATATCGACGAGTTCATCGAGACCATCAAGACCAGCCCGACCCCGCCGGTGGCCAAGGCCGCGTTGATGGCCAAGAGCTGGGATTCGTCGATGGTGCGCGAGATGCTGACCCGCGCCGAGGGCGACACGCCCGGCGGGCGTGCGGCTTATCGCCCGGAAGGCCTGCCCGCCAGCATGGGCCTGCAGCCCGACGGCCTGTACCGCCTGAGCGACGACCAGGCCAGCGAGATCCTGCAGATGCGCCTGCAGCGCCTGACCGGCCTGGAGCAGGACAAGATCATCGGCGAGTACAAGGAGGTGATGGGCGAGATCGCCGACCTGCTCGACATCCTGGCCAAGCCCGAGCGGGTGACCTTCATCATCTCGGAAGAACTGCTGGCGGTGAAACTGGAATTCGGCCAGACCAAGCTGGGCGCGCGCCGCAGTGTGATCGAGCACAACGTGCAGGAGCTGGGCACCGAAGACCTGATCACCCCCACCGACATGGTGGTCACGCTCAGCCACACCGGCTATGTCAAGAGCCAGCCGCTGGCCGAGTACCGGGCGCAGAAGCGCGGCGGCCGCGGCAAGCAGGCCACCCAGACCAAGGATGACGACTGGATAGACCAGCTCTTCATCGCCAACACCCACGACTGGCTGCTGTGCTTCTCCGACCGCGGTCGGGTCTACTGGCTCAAGGTCTGGGAAGTGCCGCAGGGCTCGCGCAACTCGCGCGGCCGGCCCATCGTCAACATGTTCCCGCTGCAGCCGGGCGAGAAGGTCACGGTGGTGCTGGCACTCACCGGCGAGTTCCGCAGCTTCCCGGCAGACCATTTCATCTTCATGGCCACCGCGTTGGGCACTGTCAAGAAGACCGCGCTGGACGAGTTCAGCAACCCGCGCAAGGCCGGCATCATCGCGGTCGATCTGGATGAAGGCGACCAGCTGGTGGGCGCCGCACTCACCGACGGCAAGCACGACGTGATGCTGTTCGCCGACAACGGCAAGGCGGTGCGCTTCGACGAGGACGATGTGCGGCCCATGGGCCGCCAGGCCCGTGGCGTGCGCGGCATGATGCTCGAAGACGGCCAGACCGTGATCGCCATGCTGGTGGCCGAGGACGAGACCCAGAGCGTGCTGACCGCCACCGCCAACGGCTATGGCAAGCGCACCAGCATCGTCGAATACACCCGCCACGGCCGTGGCACCAAGGGCATGATCGCGATCCAGCAGAGCGAACGCAACGGCCGGGTGGTGGCCGCCACGCTGGTGCGCCCGGCCGACGAGATCATGCTGATCACCGACCGGGGCGTGCTGGTGCGCACCCGGGTCAGCGAAATCCGTGAACTGGGCCGCGCCACCCAGGGCGTGACCCTGATCGCGCTGGACGACGGCAGCAAGCTGTCGGGCCTGCAGCGCATCGTCGAGAACGACGCCCATGTCGACCTGCCCGGCGATGGCATCGAGCCCACCGCCGACGGCGATGCCGACCACGCCAGCGATGGCGACCCCTCCACACCCAACCCGGATATTCCATGACCGTGAATCCCAGGCTTGCCCGCGCCACCCTGGCGCTGGCGCTGGCCACCCTTGCCAGCCTGAGCAGTGCCCAAGGCAACGCCAGTGCCGCCAAGAAGGAACTGGTGCAGAAGGTGATGCAACAGCAACAGGGCGGCTTCGAAGCCCTGGCGCGCGCCCTGACCGAGCAGCCGATGGCGCAGATGAGCGCCCAGCTGCGCCCGCTACTGCAGACCCGGATACCCGCCGAGCAGCGCGAAGCGGTGGGCAAGGACATCCAGGCCGAGTTCAACAAGTACGCTGACGAGGTCGGGCCGATCATCCGCGACCGCATGCTGAAGTCGGCGCCGGCCATCGTCGGGCCGATCCTGGAAGAAAAACTCAGCGAGGACGAGTTGCGCCAGGTTGTCCAGGCGCTGGAATCCCCGGGCTTTCGCAAGTTCGTGTCGCTGGAACCCGAAATGCAGCGCCAGATCACCGAAAAACTGGTTGCGGACCTGCAGGGCCAGATCACCCCCAAGCTCAAGACCCTGGAGCAGGCCATCGGCAAGCGCCTGAACCTGCCGGCGCCGGCCGGCGCGGCCGCCCCACCCGCCGCAGCGCCGAAGGCAGCCGCTTCGGGCGCCAAGAAGTAAAGCCGCCGGACTGCGCATGAACCCCATACCGCCCGAGCAGGCCGGCACCAGCGCCCCGGCCGATGCGGCGCCGCCGCCCACCTTGCTGGCGCTGCGCGAGCGCATCGACGCGATCGACCGCGAACTGCTGGCCTTGCTGAACCGGCGCATGCAGGTGGCGGTGGAGGTGGGCGAGCTGAAGAAGAGCGAGGGCTCGCCGGTGTTCCGGCCCGAACGCGAGGCCCAGGTGATCGACGGGCTGAAGGCGGTCAATCCAGGGCCGCTCAAAGACGATTCGGTGGCGCCGATCTGGCGCGAGATCATGTCGGCCAGCCGCGCGCTGGAAACCCTGACCCGGGTCGCCTACCTGGGCCCCGCAGGCACCTTCAGCGAGGAGGCCGCACTCGGCTTCTTCGGCACCTCGATCGTGCGGGTGCCCTGTGCCAGCTTTGACGAGGTATTTCGCACCACCACCGCCGGGGCGGCGGATTTTGGCGTGGTGCCGGTCGAAAACTCCACCGAAGGCGTGGTGGCACGCTCGCTCGACCTGTTCCTGAGCACGCCGCTGTTCATCATCGGCGAGACCAGCCTGATCGTGCGCCACAACCTGCTGCGCAAGACCAACGATCTGGCGGGGATCACTGCGGTGTGCGCCCATCCGCAGGCATTGGCCCAATGCCATGGCTGGCTCAGTCACCACCTGCCCGATGTCGAGCGGCGGCCGGTGTCGAGCAATGCCGAAGGTGCCCGGCTGGCCGGGCTGGACGCGTCGCTGGCCGCCATCGCCAGCAGCCGTGCCGGGTCGGAATTCGGCCTGCACCTGGTGGCCCCGGCGATCCAGGACGATGCCCACAACCGCACCCGCTTTGCGGTGGTCACCCACCCTGACCGCCAGCCCGCGCCGAAACCCTCGGGCCACGACTGCACCAGCCTGGTGGTCAGCGTGGACAACAAGCCCGGCGCGGTGCATGACATGCTGGTACCGTTGAAGGAATATGGTGTGTCGATGACCCGCTTCGAGTCGCGCCCGGCGCGCTCGGGCCAGTGGGAGTACTACTTCTACATCGACATCGCCGGCCACCCGGACGAGCCGCATGTGGGCACGGCCCTGCGCGCACTGCGCCAGGCCTGTGCCTTTTTCAAGGTGCTCGGCACCTACCCGATCGACCTCCACTGACCCGGCCAGCACCCCACCCCGCCATGTTCAACCAACTCGGTGTCATCGGATGCGGCCTGATGGGCGGCAGCTTTGCGCTGGCCCTCAAGCGGGCCGGCCTGGTCAAGCGGGTGGTGGGCTACAGCAAATCGCCCTCCACCACCGACCTGGCCCGCCGCATGGGGGTGATCGACGTGGCGGCCGAATCCGCGCTGCTGGCGGTCTCGGGCTCGGACCTGGTGTTGATCGCGGTGCCGGTGTCGGCCACCGAGGCCACCTTTGGCGCGATCCGCCATGGCGTCAAGGACGGCATGCTGCTGATGGACGTGGGCTCGACCAAGCGCGATGTGGTGGACACCGCCAGGCGCATGTTGCGCGACCAGGTGGGCAGCTTTGTGCCGGCCCACCCGATCGCCGGCAGCGAGCAATCCGGCGTGGCCCATGCCGACGCTGCGCTCTACAACAACCGGCAGGTGATCCTGACGCCGCTGCCGCAGACCCAGCCCGAACTGATCCAGAAGGCCACCGATCTGTGGAAGGCGCTGGGCGCCCAGGTGCTGCGCATGACGCCCGAGAACCATGACGCTGCGTTTGCCGCCGTCAGCCACCTGCCCCACCTGCTGGCCTTTGCCTATTTCTCGGCCATCGCCAACCAGCCCGCCGGGCGCGACTACCTGTCGCTGGCCGGCCCGGGTTTCCGCGATTTCACCCGCATCGCCGCCAGCGACCCGGCGGTCTGGCGCGACATCCTGATGGCCAACCGCGAGGAAGTGCTCAAGCAGAGCCAGCGCTTCCGCTTTGCACTGGACGCGCTGGAACATGCGATGGGCGCCGGCAACGGCCAGGCCCTGGAAGACCTGATCCGCAGCCCGGCCGTGGCACGCAGCGCCTGGCAGATCGGTGGCACGACCCGAGGCCCGTCCGGCACCTGAAGCCCCGTCGGGCCCCCCGCCGGGCCCGCATCCGCGAACCATGTACAAGCTCCCATTTCTGGACCTGCCGCCGCTGCGCGCTGCCGGCGGCACGGTGCACCTGCCGGGCTCCAAGAGCATCTCCAACCGGGTGCTGCTGCTGGCCGGCCTGTGCCAGGGCAGCACCCGGGTGCGCGACCTGCTCGACAGCGACGACACCCAGGTGATGCTGGCCGCGCTGCGCCAATTGGGTTGCCAACTGCAGCCCCAGGCCGACGGCAGCCTGGACGTCACCGGCCTGGGCGGCCAGTTGACGGTGCGCCAGGCAGCGCTGTTCCTGGGCAATGCCGGCACGGCGATGCGGCCGCTGTGCGCTGTATTGGCGCTGCTGGCGGCGCTGCAGGGCGGCGACTTCAGGCTCAGCGGCGTGCCGCGCATGCATGAGCGGCCGATCGGTGACCTGGTGGACGCGCTGCGCCAACTGGGCTGCGAGGTCGACTACCTGGGCCAGGCCGGATTTCCGCCGCTGCGTCTGCAAGGCCAGCCCGGCGGGCGGCTGCAGACCGGCCAAGCGATAAGGGTGCGCGGCGATGTGTCCAGCCAGTTTCTCACCGCGCTGTTGCTGGCCCTGCCGCTGGCCTGCGCCGACCCGGCCGGCGCAGCGGCCGTGATCGAGGTGGACGGCGAACTCATCAGCCAGCCCTATGTCGAGATCACGCTGAACCTGCTGGCGCGCTTTGGCATCGCGGTGCAGCGCGAGGGCTTCGAGCGCTTCACCATCCCGGCCGGCAGCCGCTACCGCTCGCCGGGCGAAATCCATGTCGAGGCCGATGCCTCGTCGGCCTCCTACTTCATCGCCCTGGGCGCGATCGCCGCAGTCGACCGGCCGATCACCATCGAGGGCCTGGGTCTGGACTCGATCCAGGGCGACATCCGCTTTGTCGACGCGGCGCGGGCCATGGGCGCCCGGGTGGCCGGCGGCCCGGGCCGCCTGACGGTGCAGCGCGGCGCCTGGCCTCTGCGGCCGATCACGCTGGATTGCAACCACATCCCGGACGCGGCCATGACCCTGGCGGTGATGGCGCTCTATGCCCAGGGCACCACCCGGCTGACCCATATCGCCAGCTGGCGCGTGAAGGAGACCGACCGCATCGCCGCGATGGCGGCCGAGTTGCGCAAGCTGGGCGCCACGGTGGTCGAGTCGGCCGACGCCATCGAGGTCAGCGCGCCCCAGGCCTGGCGGGCCGCTGCGATCCACACCTATGACGACCACCGCATCGCAATGTGCCTTTCGCTGGCCGCCTTCAATCCGCTGGTGGCCGCGCCGGGCAGCGAGGTGCCGGTGCGCATCCTCGACCCGCAATGCGTGGGCAAGACCTTTCCGGATTATTTCGAGGCCCTGTTCGCGGTAGCGCAAACCGCCGAAAGCGACATCCCGGTGATCACCATCGACGGGCCGACCGCGTCCGGCAAGGGCACCCTGGCGGCCGAGGTGGCCGCGCGCCTGGGCTGGCACCAGCTCGACTCCGGCCTGCTCTACCGGGCCACCGCGCTGGCCGCACTGCGCCAGGGCGTGCCAGCCGACGATGAACCCGGCCTGGCCCGGGTGGCGGCCGGGCTGCGGCTGCGCTTTGACGGCGAAAGCGTGCTGCTGGACGGGCAGGACGTGGCCGCCGACCTGCGCCAGGAAGCCGTGGGCTCGATGGCCTCGCGCATCTCGGCCTGGCCTGCGGTGCGGGGTGCGTTGCTGGCGCTGCAGCTGGCCTTCCGCCAATTGCCCGGCCTGGTGGCCGACGGGCGTGACATGGGCACGGTGATCTTCCCGGCTGCCCAGCTCAAGCTGTTTCTCACCGCCAGCCCCGCGATGCGCGCCGAGCGACGGCATAAGCAATTGATTTCAAAAGGATTTCCTGCTAGTATCGAAGACCTTCGCGCGGATTTGGAGGCCCGTGATGCACGCGACAGAAGCCGCGTGATCGCCCCGCTGAAACCCGCCGATGACGCGCTGCTGCTCGACAACTCGGGCCTGACGATCGACGAGTCGGTCGGCCGGGTCCTGAGCTGGTGGGCACAGCGCGGGCCGCAGTGGCAGGCCTGAGGGCGCAAGCCTGAGGGCAGGCCAGCATGGCCCGGACTGACGCCATACCGCCTCGCAATACCGCCTCGCAATACCGCCTCGCAAGACCGCCCACCGCGCCCCCCCCCGCATGCCGTCAGGCAGATCGGGCCCGGTGTTCTGTTCAACCCACCCGCAACCCTGTTGCATTCACCCCGCCGGCTTCTTCTCACTTGGTTTTCGTCGGCACCAAGGAACCCATCGCATGGCCCAAACCCAATCCCTCGACCACATCCCCGACAGCCCCTTCGCGACCGAGAGCTTTGCCGCCCTGTTCGAAGAATCATTGGCCCGCAGCGACCTGCGCGCCGGTGAGGTGATCTCGGCCGAGGTGGTACGCATCGAGTTCAACCACGTGGTGGTGAACGCCGGCCTGAAGAGCGAAGCCTATGTGGCCATCGCCGAGTTCAAGAACGACCAGGGTGAGCTCGAGGTCGAGGTCGGTGACTTCGTCTCGGTGGCCATCGATGCCATCGAAAACGGCTACGGCGACACCATCCTGTCGCGCGACAAGGCCAAGCGCCTGGCCTCGTGGCTGTCGCTCGAGACCGCACTGGACAGCGGCGACTTCGTCACCGGCACCGTCAGCGGCAAGGTCAAGGGCGGCCTGACCGTGCTGGTCAATGGCATCCGCGCCTTCCTGCCGGGTTCGTTGATCGACACCCGCCCAGTCAAGGACCTGAGCCCGTACGAAGGCAAGACCCTGGAATTCAAGGTCATCAAGCTCGACCGCAAGCGCAACAACGTGGTGCTGAGCCGCCGCGCGGTGGTCGAAGCGTCGATGGGCGAAGAGCGCGCCAAGCTGCTCGAGACCCTGACCGAAGGCGCCATCGTGCACGGCGTGGTCAAGAACATCACCGA
>JANNZD010000492.1:0-7994 GCA_031410435.1 Betaproteobacteria bacterium
CACACCGCATGTGGTGATCGACGAGCTCTTCGGCAAGCGCAAGCTCAGCTACATCCATGTGCCCTACAAGGGCACCGCCGAGCAGATGATCGCGGTCACCGCCGGCCAGGTGATGGTGGGCATCAACAGCAACGGCTTCGCGCCCTTTGTCGACTCGGGCAAGCTGCGCCTGCTGGTCACCTTCGGCGAGCAGCGCACCAAGCGCTGGCCAAGCGTGCCCACGCTCAAGGAGCTGGGCCACGGCATCGTCGCCAACTCGCCCTACGGCATCGCCGGGCCGGCGGGCATACCCCCGGCCATCGTGCAGACCCTGCACGAGGCCTTCCGCACCGCGATGCACGACCCCGAGTTCCTGGCCGAACTGGCGATCTACGACCAGGAACTGGCCTACCTGGGGCCCGACGACTATGGCCGCGTGCTGCGCGCCGGCTACGAGTCCGAGCGCAAGGTGGTGGAGCGCCTGGGCCTGGCCCACGCCGCCGAATAGGCCCGCACGCCGGCGCAGCGCCGCCCGCTGATTCAGCGTGTGGCGGGCGGCTTGGGTGGCAGCGTCGGCACCGAATGGTCGTTGGCCTGGCCGGGCAGCGGCATGGCAGTCGAGGCTTCGGCCGCTGTCAGGCTACCGTTGGCACGCGCCTGCGCCGCACTCGCTGCCGCCTGGCTGGGCGCAGCGGAGGGCGGGTCGGCGAACACCGCGCCGGCCACCGGTACCGAGGTACCGGCGGTCCCGGCCTGCGTGGCCGGCAGCTGCGGCGGCGCACCCCCCACACCGGGCTGCACCGCAGCACTGGTGGACGCCGAAGCGGGCGGGCGCGCCTCGCAGGCGACCAGCCACAGCGGCGCGATACAGGCCCAGGCCAGCCACCAAGGGCCAATTGCCGAACGGCCGGCAGGGTCATCGCGTTTCATGCCGCATCCTTCTGCAGTGGGGATGGCGCCAGTCTGGACGCCGGCCCGCCCGGCGCCATAGGACAGGCCCGCGTGGCGGCACCGGCACTGTCCTACGCGCCCCGCGCAGGGCACTGCGGCCTTCGCAGCCACGCCGGCCTGCCGTCCTACAGCACAAGCCCTCGCCATCCGACCGGCCAGGCAAGCCCAAACGCCGACCATCGCAGCAACAACCCCCGGCGCTGCCAGGGCCAGCTTCGGTGGCGCACAGACCCACCCGGCCGGCCTTTGCACACCGGGCGCCCCAGCCAGCTACGGCCAGTGGCGCTGCGTTGCCAGATCCCTTGGTCCCCTCACCTGACTTCCCATGTACTTTCAAGGTCTCGGCAGTGCCACACCGGCCCAGCGCTACAGCAAGGCAGAGTGCCTGGCCGCCTTCGAGCAATCGCCCTGGTTCCAGCGCCTGGACCTGCGCGCCCACTGGATCGCCCGCAGCGTGCTGCAGCGCGACAACGGCATGGCCACCCGCCACCTGGCCGTCGCCAGCCTGGCCGAGGTCTTCACGATCGACCCCGACACCCTGCAGCGCCGCTTCGAGGCCCACGCCCCCGCGCTGGCCGCGCTGGCCGGCGCGCGCGCGCTGGCCGACGCCGGGCTGCTGCCGGCACAGATCGACGCCGTGGTGGTCAGCACCTGCACCGGCCGCCTGTGCCCGGGCCTGAGCGGCCATGTGATCGAGCGCCTGGGCCTGCGCCATGACGTGCTGGCCTTCGATCTGGTCGGCCAGGGCTGCGCGGCGGCGCTGCCCAACTTCCAGCTGGGCCACGCGCTGCTGGGCTCGAGCGCGGCCGGGCAGGTGCTGTCGGTCTGCGTCGAGGTCAGCAGCGCGGCGATGTACCTGGACAACGACCCCGGCGTGCTGATCAGCGCCTGCCTGTTCGGCGACGGTGCCGGCGCCGCAGTGTTGTCGCGCAGCCCGCAGGCCGGCCGGCGTGCCCTGCGCTGGGCCGATAGCGCGTCGCTGACCGAGCCGGCCCAGCGCGCTGCGTTGCGCTTCGAGCAACGTGACGGCCTGCAACGCAACATCCTGACCCGGGCCGTGCCGGCCCTGGCGGCCGAGCATGCCCACCAGGTGCTGGGCACGGTGCTGGCGCGGTCCGGCCTGAACCCGGGCGACATCCAGGCCTGGATCCTGCACGCTGGCGGCCGCGATGTGCTGCTGGCGCTGGCCAGGCGCTTCGAGCTCGATGATGCCGACCTGCGCTACAGCGCACAGGTGCTCAAGGATTTCGGCAACCTGTCCAGCGCCTTTGTCTACTTTGTGCTGCAAGCCGCGCTGGCCGACGGCGCGGCGCCGGGTTGGTGGTGGTTGTCGTCCTTCGGCGCGGGCTTCAGTTGCCACGGCGCCTTGCTGGAGTTGCATTGATGGCCGCCGCGCGCCAGGTCTTGCCCGAAGCCCTGGACCAGCTGGACGCGCAGGACCCAGCCGCCATCCGCTCACGCCTGGACCTGCGCCGCATCCACCGCTGGATGGGTACCCGGTCCACCGTGCTGCGCGCCTGGCAAGACCTGTTGCCAGCGGCGCAGCCGGCCGGCCCGCTGCGCCTGCTGGAACTCGGCGCCGGCGATGGCAGCCTGATGCTGGCGGTGGCCCGGCGCCTGGCTCCGGCCTGGCCGGACGTCGAACTGACCCTGCTGGACCGCCAGCCGGTGGTGGGCAGCGCCACCCTCGCCGCCTATGCCCAGCTGGGCTGGCGCATCACCCACTGCCGGCGCGATGCGCTGGACTGGGCGGCCGATACCGGTGCCAACACGCCGCCCGCCACACCGCGTTTTGATCTGGTGATCGCCAGCCTCTTTCTGCACCATTTCGACGGCGCGGCGCTGCGCACCTTGCTGGCAGCGATCGCGGCACGCGCCAACCGAGTGATCGCGGTCGAACCGCGGCGCGCCGCGCTGGCACTCTGGGGCAGCCGCGCCGTGGGCCTGATCGGCGCCAACGCGGTGACCCGCGCGGACGCAGTGCTGAGCGTGCGCGCCGGCTTCAGCGGCCGCGAGCTGAGCGTGGCCTGGCCCAGCGCCTCTGCCGGCTGGCAGCTGGCGGAAGCCCGCGCCGGTCTGTTCAGCCATTGCCTGGTCGGCCGCGCCGAGAGGAGCCTGACATGAGTACCAATTTCGACGTGGTGATCATCGGTGGCGGCCCGGCCGGGTCGGCCGCCGCCATCCTGCTGGCGCGGGCCGGCTGGTCAGTGGCGCTGGTCGAGAAGCAGGCCTTCCCGCGCCGCAAGGTCTGTGGCGAATGCATCGCCGCCAGCAATCTGCCGCTGCTGCACCTGCTGGGCATCGGCCCGGTCTTCGACACCCTGGCCGGCGCGCCGCTGCGCCAGGTGGCGCTGCTGCGCGGCAATGCCAGCGCGCTGGCCGACCTGCCTGCAGCCAGCGGCCCGGCCAGCCAGCACTGGGGCCGACCGATGGCGCGTGAACTGCTGGACCTGTTGCTGCTGCAGCAGGCCCAGCGGGTCGGGGCCGAGCTCTGGCAGCCCTGGTCGCTGCAGTCGATCGACGGTGGCCCGGGCCAATGGCGCTGCCAGGTGCGCAGCAGCGAGGCCGATGTGCGCACCACCCTGCTGGCGCCAGTGCTGATCGCCGCGCATGGCTCCTGGGAGTTGCTGCCCAGCGAGCGCGCCGCGCAGCGCCCGGCCCATGCCGCATCCGACCTGCTGGCCTTCAAGGCCAACTTCCGCGGCAGCACATTGCCCGAGGGCCTGCTGCCGGTGCTGGCGCTGGACGGCGGCTATGGCGGCATGGTGGTGTCCGAGGCAGGCATCACCACGGTGGCTTGCTGCATCCGCCGCGACCGCCTGGCGCGCCTGCGCCTGCAGCAGCCGCTGACCAGCGCAGGCGATGTGATCGATGCCTGGCTGCGGCGTCAGTGCAGCCCTGTCGGACGCAGCCTGAGCGGCGCCGAGCGCGACGGCCCCTGGCTGGCCGCCGGCCCGATCGCCCCGGGCATCCGGCTGCGCGCCGACGATACGATGTTCCGCATCGGCAATGCCGCCGGCGAGGCCCACCCGATCCTGGGCGAGGGCATCAGCATGGCGCTGCAATCGGCCACCCTGCTGTGCAGCCGCCTGCTGGAAGGGGAAGGCGCTTCGACCCGCCGGGTGCCTGACCCCAACCAGCAAGCCGCCATCGCCAGCGACTACGCCGGCCAATGGCGCACCCAGTTTGCGCCACGCCTGCGCCTGGCCGCGCTGATGGCCCACCTGGCCATGCGCCGCACCCCGGCTGAATTGCTGCTGGGGCTGGCCCAGGCCTGGCCCGGGCTGTTGACCCGCGGCGCCCAATGGGGCGGCAAGACCCGCTGCGCGGCCGACCTGTCGGGCTTTGCGCCCGGCCCCACCGCGCTGCCTGACCTGCCGACCCCGGCGCAGGCCGGCCTGGCCAGGCCCGCTGCGCCAGCGCAAACGGCGCGCGCCGGCCATTCCCAAGCCGCCTGAGAATCTGATGCACACCACCCTGGACACCCTGCGCATGTTGCTGATCAAGGACTACCAGCTCGCAGCCGCGGCACTGACGCCCGAGGCCGACCTGGCCGCGCTGGGCGTCGATTCGCTCGGCGTGGCCGAGTTGCTATTCAACATCGAGGACCACTTCAAGATCAGCCTGCCAGCCGAACCGGTGGCCCTGCACACCCTGGGCGAAGTGGCAGCCTTCATCGACGCGCTGGTGCGGGCCCAGCACCCCGGCCCGGTGGCGCCCGGCGCGGCCGGCCTGCCAGCAGCGCTGGCCTGATGCGGCGGGTGGCCGTCACCGGCCTGGGCCTGGTCTGTCCGCTGGGCCTGGGCGCGGACGCGGTGTGGGCCCAGGCCCTGGCCGGCCGCTCGGCGGTGCACCGGCTGGACACCGCCTTTGCCGCACGCCTGCAGGCCCCGCTGGCCGCCACCGTGGCCTTCGACGGCGCCGACCATTTCGACCCGCCGCAACTGCGCCAGCTTGACCGGGTCAGCCAGATGGCGCTGGTGGCCACCCGGCAGGCATTGCAGGCCGCGCGCTGCGACCTGGCCGACATTGACCGCAGCCGGGCCGGCGTCTTCATCGGCACCGGCATGGGCGGCACCCTGAGCATGGACGAGGGCTACCAGACCCTGTACGGGGCCGGCAGCGACCGCATCAAGCCGTTCACCGTGCTGCTAGGCATGCACAACGCGCCTGCGGCCTGGATTGGCATCGAGCATGGTCTGCAGGGGCCCAACCTGAGCTACAGCACCGCCTGCTCGTCATCGGCGGTGGCCATCGGCGAGGCCTGGCGGCGCGTGGCCAGCGGTGAGCTCGACCTGGCGCTGGCCGGCGGCAGCGAGGCGCCGCTGTCCTTCGGCTCACTCAAGGCCTGGGAGGCGTTGCACACCCTGGCCGCGATCGACCCCAGCGACCCGGCCACCTCGTGCAAGCCCTTCTCCAAGAATCGCAGCGGCATGGTGCTGGGCGAGGGCGCGGCGATGTTGCTGCTCGAGCCCTGGGACCAGGCGATGGCGCGCGGCGCGCCGGTGGCCGGCGAGATCCTGGGCTGCGGCCTGCGCAACGAGGCCCGCCACATCACCCGGCCGACGGCTGAGGGCCAGGCCGCCGCGATGCGCGCGGCGCTGCAATCGGCCGGGCTGGCGCCGGCGGCCATCGACGCCATCAATGCCCATGGCACCGGCACCCAGGCCAATGACGCGGCCGAGACGGCGGCGATCAAGGCGGTGTTCGGCGCCCGCGCGGCCGCCATTCCCGTCAGCGCCACCAAGGCCATGCACGGCCATCTGCTGGGCGCCGCCGGCGCGCTGGAAGCGGTGCTGTCGCTGCTGGCAATGCAGCATGCGGTGGCGCTGCCCACGTTGCACCACCGCCTGCCCGACCCCGATTGCGACCTCGACTGCGTGCCCAACCAGGCGCGCACCGGCGTGGCGGCGCGCACCATGCTGTCGAACTCGTTCGCCTTCGGCGGCAGCAACGCCGTACTGGTGCTGCGCAGCGCAGCCTGATCAGCGGCCGTCCAGCAGCCCGGACACCTCGGCATGGCCGGCCTGGCGTGCCATCTGTGCGGCCGTCAGCTTGCGGTCGTCCATCAGGTCGGCCCGGGCGCCGCGCGCCAGCAGCAGCTTGACCGCCGGCAACGCGCCCTGGCCGGCGGCCCACATCAGCGCGGTCAGGCCGTTGGCATAGGCGGTGTCGACCGCCACGCCGCGATCAAGCAGCAGGCCCACCACCTCGGCCTGGCCCTGGCCGGCGGCGTAGACGATGGCGGGCTTGTCCATGCGGTCGGTGGCGTCGGTGCGGGCGCCGGCGTCCAGCAGCGCACGCACCAGCGTGGTGTGGCCACCGTAGCTGGCGGCCATCAGCGGGGTCACCCGCTCCAGCGAGGCCAGGTTGGCATCGGTACCGGCCGCCAGCGCTGCCTGCGCCATCGCCAGCTGGCCCTTCTCGGCCGCGATCATCAGCACCGTCTTGCCCAGGCGGTTGCGCGAATTGGGCGCCGCACCTCGGGTAAACGCCGACTGCACCGCCGCCAGGTCGGCCTGCCGCGCGGCCACCAGCAGCTGCGCATTCAAGCTGGTGTTGCTGACCGCCTGGGCCACCGCCAGGCCGGCCAGCAGCAACAGGAAGCCGGCGGCCAGCGCAGCGCGCAGCCCATGGCGCAAGGTCCCCATCGACATATCCCCCTAGGTTGAAAGTACCCGATGGTAATCACCCGGCAATACGACACCTTGTCGCGGGCAATCGCAGTATTCTGCAAGGGGATCAGACGATCCGACAGGCTTGCCCGACGACAGGCCATTGACAACGCACCACACCACCGAGGAGATCACCATGCACGGTATCGAATGGCGCCAGCTGGCGCTGGCTGCAGCGCTTGCCACGGCCACATCGGGCGTTCTCGCCCAGGCCGAGATCCAGAACGCAGCGGCGCCCACCGGCAGCCCGGTGCCCAAGAACATCTCGGTGTCGCAGGCCCGCTTGACCGCCGCCGACAAGGACGGCGCCAACTTCCTGCACAGCAACATGAACTACGCGCAGACGCGCTACTACCCTGCTGCGCAGATCAACACCGCCAATGTCGCCAAGCTCAAGCCGGCCTTCATCGTCCAGACCGAAGTCCTGGAATCGATGGAGACCGCGCCCATCGTGGTCGACGGCATCATGTACATCACCACCTCCTACAACCATGTGTACGCGGTGGACGCGGTCACCGGCAAGGAGTTCTGGCACTACAAGCACAAGCAGGGGCCGGTGATGACCTACTGCTGCGGCCCCAACAACCGCGGCGTGGCGATTCTGGGCGACCGGGTCTTCATGGGCACGCTGGATGCCAAGCTGGTGTCGCTGGATGCCAAGACCGGCAAGGTGCTTTGGGCCACCCAGATCGCCGACCCCGAGCTGGGCTATTCCGAAACCATGGCCCCGGTGGCCGTCAACGGCAAGATCCTGATCGGCACCAACGGCGGCGAGTACGGCATCCGCGGCTTCGTCAAGGCCTATGACGCCAACGACGGCAAGCTGCTGTGGACCTTCGACACCGTGCCCGACAAGGGCCACGAGGGTGTGTGGGCCGTCAATGACGCCACCGGCCGCAACATGAAGCGCGATATCGCCGCCGAGAAGGAACAGCTGGCCAAGCAAGGCGGTGATTTCTACAAGACCCTTGGCGGCGGGGTGTGGATGGCCCCGGCCGTCGACCTGGACACCAACACCGCCTTCTTCGTGGTCGGCAACCCCAGCCCCGACCTCTACGGCAAAGAGCGCCCGGGCGACAACCTCTACACCGATTCCATCGTTGCGGTCGACCTCAACACCGGCAAGTACAAGTGGCACTACCAGTACGTAGCCCATGATGTGTGGGACCTGGACGCGGTCTCGCCGGTGATCCTGACCGAAGCCAAGAACAAGGCCGGCAAGATGGTCAAGGTGGCGATCCATGGCGGCAAGACCGGCCATGTCTATGTGCATGACCGCGCCACCGGCGAGCTGATCCGCTTCAGCGAGGCGATGGTGCCGCAGGAGAACATGTGGGTGCTGCCCACCAAGGACGGCGCGCGCATGCTGCCCGGCGCCAACGGCGGGGT
>JANNZD010000493.1:0-3087 GCA_031410435.1 Betaproteobacteria bacterium
CAAGACCCGCATGACCGAGCTGTGCGAGCAGCTGGCCGAGCTGGCCGCCGCCCACGGCGCCTGGGTGCGGCTGCACTATGTCTACCCTTACCCGCATGTGGACGAGTTGCTGCCGATGATGGCCGCCGGCCGCATCCTGCCCTACCTCGACGTGCCTTTTCAGCATTCGCACCCGGATGTGCTGTGGCGCATGAAGCGCCCGGCCAGCGGCGAGCGCAACCTCGAGCGCCTGCTCAAATGGCGCCAGGCCTGCCCCGAGCTGGTGATCCGTTCGACCTTCATCGCCGGTTTCCCGGGCGAGACCGAGGCCGAATTCACCCACCTGCTGGATTTTGTGCGCGAGGCCCAGATCGACCGCGCCGGCTGCTTCGCCTATTCACCGGTGCAAGGCGCGGCCGCCAATGCGCTGCCCGATGCCCTGCCGGCCGAATTGCGTGAAGAGCGCCGCGCCCGTTTCATGGCGGTGGCCGAGCAGGTGTCGGTGCAGCGCCTGCAAAGGCGTGTGGGCGCCACCATGCAGGTGCTGGTGGACCGGGCGCCGGCGCTGGGCCGCAAGGGCGGCACCGGCCGCAGCTATGCCGATGCGCCCGAGATCGACGGCAGCGTGCGCCTGCTGCCGCCCGAGAAGGCCAGCAAGACCCTGAAGGTCGGTGAGTTCACCCGCGCCCGCATCGTCGGCGCCGAGGGCCACGACCTGATCGGCCAACCCATCTGACGCCTCTGAGACCGCCTGCGATGCCCGACGACGACCAATTGCTGACCCAGCTCCTCCAGCACCCCTACCAGCCCCCGGCCGGCTGGCAGGCGGTGCCGCCTGGGGTGTTCAAGGCCTCGACCGTGATCTTCCCGGACGTGGCGGCGCTGCGCGCGCGCTCCTACACCGGCAAGACCGGCTACACCTACGGCCTGCGCGGCACGCCCACCACCTACCTGCTGGAAGAGCGCCTGGCCACGCTGGAGGGCGGGCGTTTCTGCATCCTGTCGCCCAGCGGACTGGCAGCGATCATGAATGTCAATCTCGGCCTGCTCCAGCAGGGCGACGAGTTGCTGCTGCCGGCCAATGTCTACGGGCCGTCGGCCGACCTGGCCGGCAGCGTCCTGTCGCGCTGGGGCATCAGCCACCAGTTCTACGACCCGATGGACCCGCAGGACCTGGCGGCCCGCATCACCGAGCACACCCGCCTGGTCTGGATCGAGGCGCCGGGCTCGGTGACGATGGAATTCCCCGACCTGCCTGGCCTGATCAAAGCAGCGCGCGCCCGCGGCGTGACCGTGGCGCTGGACAACACCTGGGGCGCGGGCCTGGCCTTCCGGGCCTTCGAGCTGGGCGTGGACATCGTGATGCATGCGCTGACCAAATACCCCTCGGGCGGCGCCGATGTGCTGATGGGCGCGGTGGTCACGCGCGACCCGGCCCTGCACCTGCGCATGCTCAAGTTGCACGGGCAGCTGGGCCTGGGCGTGGCCGCCAACGACGCCGAGTTCATCCTGCGCGGCCTGCCCACGATAAGCCTGCGTTACCACGCCCATGACCGCGCAGCGCGTGAGCTGGCTAGCTGGCTGGGCCGCCAGACCGGGGTCACCCAGGTGCTGCACCCGGCCTTGCCCGGATCGCCCGGCCATGCCCATTGGGCCGCCACCTGCAACTCGGCCGCGGGCCTGTTCTCGGTGCTTCTGGACCCGGCCCTGGCGGCTGCGAAGGTCGACGCGTTCGTGAACGCGCTGCGGCTGTTCCGCATCGGTTACTCCTGGGGCGGGCCGGTCAGCCTGGTCGTGCCCTATGACCTGGATGCGATGCGCAGCGACCGGTCCGGCCTGCCAGGCCATCTGGTGCGGTTTTCAATCGGGCTGGAAGCTGTGGGTGATCTGCAGGCCGACCTGGCCCAAGCCTTGCTGCAACTGGCCTGAGGCTGGACGGGCGACTGATCGGTCGGTCAGTGTTTCGAATGAACGGCCTGCACCGGCCGGTTGCAGCAAACAGGAGGACGCATGGGGATCGTCAAGAATTTCATCAAGCGCCAGCTGGCCCAACGCGGCATGGAGATCTGCCAGCTCTACAACAACGAGCATGAGCTGTTGCCGCCCCAGCACAGCTACAGCTTCCGCGAAGCCCAGGCCTACCTGGCCTTGGCCAACCAGGGGCAGTTGTCGCTGCTGGAAAGCCGCCTGCTCGGGCAGCTTGTGCGTGACAGCGACCCGACCCGGCCGATCATCGAGATCGGCACGCTCTTCGGCTATTCCAGCATCGTGATGACCCTGTTCAAGCACCCCGGGCAACCGCTGATCACAGTGGACAACTATTGCTGGAACCCGCTCGGCCTCAGCCCCGATGCGCAGTACGACACCACCCGCAATCGCCTGAAGGAAGCCACCGCCGATTTCTCGGTGCAGGTGCTGCGCATGGACAAGGAGGCCTTCTACCGCAGCTACCAGGGGCCGGCGCCGGCCGTGTTCTTCTGTGACGCCGACCACTCCTACGAGGCCACCAAGGCCGACATCCTGTGGGCCCGGTCGGTCGGCGCCTCGGTGATCTGTGGCGATGACTATGACCACCCCTTCCAGCGCGGCACCGCCCAGGCGGTGGACGAACTGGGTGGGCCTGCGCGCCTGGCGGGCGGGCTGTTCGTGATGTGAAGCGCCCATGCAAAAGGCCTGCTCACGCAGGCCCTCGGCAGTGCTGGCGGCCTGGCCGCCCGTTAAAAATCAGGCCTTGCGGCGACGGGCTGCCAGCAGGCCGGCCAGCCCCAGGCCCATCATCAACCAGCCGGACGGCTCAGGCACCGCAACCGTCAGGTTGTCCAGGCCGGCATTGAGCGCCGCGCCCGGCGCGCTCATCACCAGCGAGCTGAAGGCCACGTTGGACGTGAAGCCGCGGTAGCTGTCGCCCACCGAGGTGGGCGTGAAGGTGGCTACGGTGCCGTCGTTCAGGGTGAGGGTGACCGACACCGCATTGAAGTTGTCACCGATATCGGTGGCGTAGAAATTGCCGCCAACCGCATAGACATTGCCGCTGGTGAAGCTGACCGTCAAGGCCTCATTGGGCAGGCTGGTCCCGAAGAAATCACCCGAGGCGTAGATGTCACTCGG
>JANNZD010000494.1:0-4748 GCA_031410435.1 Betaproteobacteria bacterium
CGCGCTTGGCACCCGGTTTGTGGTCGCGGCAGGCCGGGCCGGCCTGCGTGGTCTGCAACAGGAATTTCTGCATGTCCCAGGCGCCGGTGGGGCAGCGCTCGGCGCACAGGCCGCAGTGCAGGCAGACATCCTCGTCCTTGACCATCACCCGCGCGGTCTTCAGCTCGGCACTCACATACAGCGCCTGCTCGGTGTTGCCCGCCGGCGCGCTGAGGCGGCCGCGCAGCTCGGCCTCGTCACCATTGGCCACGAAGCTGATGCAGTCCATCGGGCAGATGTCGACGCAGGCATCGCACTCGATGCACTGCTTGTCGTTGAACACCGTCTGCACATCACAGTTCAGGCAGCGCTCGGCCTCCTTGAAGGCGGTGGGCAGGTCGAAGCCCAGCTCGACCTCGACCTTGATGCTGGCCAAGGCTTTCTGGGCATTGGCCCAGGGCACCTTGAAGCGGGCATCGTCCGACACCGCATTGGCATAACTCCACTCGTGAATGCCCATCTTCTGCGACAGCAGGTTCAGGTGCGCCGGCGGGCGCTGGCTGATGGGCTCGCCGTGCAGGAAGCGGTCGATAGACACCGCCGCCTCATGGCCATGGGCCACTGCGGTGATGATGTTCTTGGGCCCGAAGGCCGCATCGCCACCGAAGAAAACATTCGGCACGCTGGCCTGGAAGGTCTTGGCATCCAGCCTGGGCAGGCCCCATTCGTCGAAGACGATGCCGCAGTCGCGCTCGATCCACGGGAAGCTGTTTTCCTGGCCCACTGCGATCAGCACCTCGTCACAGTCAAAGTCGACATCGGGTTGGCCGGTGGCCTTCAGGCTGCGCCGGCCCTGGTCGTCATGGACCGCAGCCACCACCTCGAAGCGCATGCCGGTGAGCTTGCCGTCCGCGTGCAAAAAGGCCTTGGGCACATGGAAATTGACGATCGGGATGCCCTCGTGCTGGGCGTCTTCCTTCTCCCAGGGCGAGGCCTTCATCTCGTCGAAGCCCGAGCGCACGATCACCTTCACATCGTCGGCGCCCAGGCGCCGGGCCGAGCGGCAGCAGTCCATCGCGGTGTTGCCGCCGCCCAGCACGATCACCCGCTTGCCCACCCGGCTGACATGGCCGAAGGACACCGAGGCCAGCCAGTCGATGCCGATATGGATGGCCGCAGCCGCCTCCTGCCGGCCCGGCAAGCTCAGGTCGCGGCCACGCGGCGCACCGCAGCCGACGAAAACCGCGTCCCAGTTCTGGGCCAGCAGGGCCGCCATCGACTCGACTCGCTGAGCGCTGTGGAAGTCCACCCCCAGGTTCAGGATGTAATCGCATTCTTCGTCGATCACGCTCTCGGGCAGGCGAAAGCGCGGGATCTGGCTGCGGATGAAGCCGCCGGCCTTCTTCTCGCCGTCGTAGACCGTCACCGCGTAGCCCTGGGCGGCCAGATCGCGGGCCACAGTCAGCGAGGCCGGACCGGCGCCCACGCAGGCCACGCGTTTGCCGTTCTTCTTGCCAGACCGCAGCATGCGCGCGCGCACATCGTCGCTCTTGAAATCGGCTGCCACCCGCTTGAGCCGGCAGATCGCCACTGGCTCCGGTTTGGCGATGTTTTCTTCCTCGACCCGGCCGCGCCGGCAGGCGGGTTCACAGGGCCGGTCGCAGGTGCGGCCGAGCACGCCGGGGAAGACGTTGGACACCCAGTTGACCATGTAGGCATCGTCGTAACGACCCTGGGCAATCAGGCGGATGTACTCGGGGACGGGGGTGTGGGCCGGGCAGGCCCATTGGCAATCGACGACCTTGTGGAAGTAATCCGGGTCGGCCACATTGGTGGGGCGCACGGGCAGCAGTCTCCTGGTTCGGAGCGCCAGCACCCACAAGCCACCGACACCGGCAGCCCGCGGCGGGCACTCCCTGTCATACAAGCCAGTCTAAGGTGTGGCACAGCCCGGATGTCGCTAGCGAGCCCAGGGTCAACCCCTAGGCTGAGGCTGGGCCTGTCACCCAGGCGACGGGCCCGACGCGCCGCCACCCGCCTGGCCCTCGCGCCAGATGGCCGGGTCCAGCCGGGCCGCCGCCGCCACCGCAAAGAACACCGCCACAAACAGGGCCAGCGCCGGCAGCAGGCCCCAATGCTCGACCAGCAGGCCGCACAGGCCGGCGCCCACCGGCTGCAGCGCATGCGCCACCAGCCGGTAGGCGCTGTTGACCCGGCCCTGCAGGCCGTCGGGGATCAGCGCCAGCCGGTGGCTGAACTGCACCACGTTGTAGATCGGCGACACGAACATCACCAGACCGAAGCCCAGGCCCAGCCACAACGGGTGGTGCAGGCCCTGCCAATGGGCCAGCCCGACGCTGGCGACCACCAGGGCTTCGATCAGCAGGGTGCCGAACAGGATGTGGCCAAAGGCAAGTCGCCGCTGCACCAGCGGCCCGGCCAGGCCGCCCAGCACGCCACCCACCCCCGCCGCGCTGAAGATCAGCCCGATCTGCGATTCGCTGGCGCCCTGGGCCTGGGCCATCACGATCAACAACAGCGGCAGCGCCGCATGCACGAAGTTGCTGCTGCCGGTGAGAAAGGCCAGGTCGCGCACCAGGCGCTCGCCCCAGACCCAGCGCAGGCCCACCATCACCTCGCGCCGCAGATTCAGCGGGGCCGCATTGGGCACGGGCGACAGGTCGGTGCGCAGCCGCCACACCGCCCAGGCCGAGGCGGCGTAGCTGGCCGCATCCACCACGAAGGGCAAGGCCCGGCCAAAGCTCTGGTACAGCCAGGTGCCCAGCGCCGGGCCGGCAATCGCCGCGGTGGCATAGCCCACCTGGTTCTGCGCCACCGCCTGCGGCAGTTGCGGCCTGGCCACCACCCGCGGCAGGGACGCGGTCTCGGCGATATTGAAGAACACGCCAAAAGTGCCATGAGCCGCCGCAACCAAGTAGAGCTGGCCCACCGTCAAGGCATCCAGCAGGATCGCCACCGGCACGCTCAACGCCACCAGCGCAGCGCCCAGGTTGGCAACCATCATCACGCGGCGGCGGTCCCAGCGGTCGATCAGCGCGCCCACCGGCAGCACCAGCAGCAGGTAGGGGATCACCCCCAGCGCGCCGGCCAGGCCCACCGCCGCCGGTGATTGGGTCAGCGCCAGGATCAGCAGCGGCACCACGATGCCCACCGCATGCGAGCCCAGGGTGGACACCACCTGGGCGCACCAGAGCAGGCGGAACTCGCGCTGGCGCCACAAGGGCAGCGCCAGGCGTGGGTCGGGCGTATCGGGTCCGCGGGATGACATTGCCCCGGGCACACCCATGTCAGGCCAAGCCCAGTACCTTCATCAGCCCGTCCACCTTGCGGCCCTTGCGCGCCCGCTTGCCGGCATGGGCGGCCAGGCCGCTGAACTTCAGCACCTCATCGCGCAGCTTGCCGCCGCGGCCACTGCCCTGCACCGTCAGTTGCTCATGGCAGGGCGCGGCAGCCAGCAGCGGGCAGGCGGCGTCCACGTCCATCAGTGTCAGGCCCCGGCCGCCGTTGGATTGCAGCTTCAACTCGTCGCGCGGGAACACCAGCAGCCGCCCGTCGGCCGCCAGGCAGGCGATCAGGCTGTGCTGGCCCAGCACCACCCGGGGTGGCAGCAGGCGCTCGGCATCGTCCAGCGTCAGGAAGGCCTTGCCGCCCTTGTTGCGGCCCTGCATGTCGCCGGCCTGGGCCAGCAGGCCGTAGCCGCCGCTGTTGGCCAGCAGCAGCAGGGTGTCGGTGGCGCCGGCAAAGTAATGCGCCGGCTGGGTGCTTGGCTCCAGGTCGATCAGGCTGGTCACGGGTACGCCGTCGCCGCGCCCGCCCGGCAGCGCCGACACCGGCACCGAGTACACCCGCCCGCTGCCCTGGGCAGCCGTGCCGAAGACCAGCAGGGTGTGCACGCTGCGGCAGGCAAAGGTGGCCAGCAGGCCGTCGCCGGCCTTGAACTGCAGCGCGGCCGGGTCCACCTCATGGCCCTTGAGCGCGCGCACCCAGCCCTTCTGGCTGACCACCACGGTGACGGCCTCGTCCACCACCTTGATCTGGACAGATGCCCGCTTCTCGGCCTGGATCAGGCTGCGCCGATCGTCGCCATGGGCCTTGGTGTCGGCCTCGATTTCCTTGATCAGCAAGCGCTTGAGGGCCGCGGGGCTGCCCAGAATCTCCTCCAGCTTGCCCTGCTCCTCGCGCAGGCCTTTCAGCTCCTGCTCGATCTTGATGGCTTCCAGCCGGGCCAGCTGGCGCAGGCGGATCTCCAGGATGTCCTCGGCCTGGCGGTCGCTCAGCGCAAAGCGCGCGATCAGCGCGGCCTTGGGCTCATCGGCCTGGCGGATGATGCGGATCACCTCGTCGATGTTGAGCAGCACCAGCGCCCGGCCTTCGAGGATGTGGATGCGCCCCAGCACCTTGTCCAGCCGGTGCCGGCTGCGCCGGGCCACCGTGGCCTGGCGGAACTCGACCCACTCAGCGAGCATCTGGCGCAGGCTCTTCTGCGTCGGCCGGCCGTCCAGCCCCACCATGGTCAGGTTGATGGGTGACGAGCTTTCCAGGCTGGTGTGCGCCAGCAGCGTGGTGATCAGCTCGCTTTGCTCGATGCGGCTGGTCTTGGGCTCGAACAGCAGGCGCACTGGCGCGTCCTTGCTGGATTCGTCGCGCACGCCATCCAGCACCGCCAGCAGACTGGCCTTCAATTGCGTCTGCTCCTGCGTCAGCGCCTTCTTGCCGGTCTTGACCTTGGGGTTGGTCAGCTCTTAGAT
>JANNZD010000495.1:0-3037 GCA_031410435.1 Betaproteobacteria bacterium
GCCGCCGCGTTGTCGCCGTCGACCGAACCGAAATTGCCCTGGCCATCCACCAGCATGTGGCGCAGCGAGAAATCTTGCGCCATGCGTACGATGGTGTCGTACACCGCCGTGTCGCCATGCGGGTGGTATTTGCCGATCACATCGCCGACGATGCGCGCACTCTTCTTGTAGGCGCGGTTCCAGTCGTTGTTGAGCTCGTGCATCGCGAACAACACCCGCCGGTGAACCGGCTTGAGGCCGTCGCGGGCATCGGGCAGCGCCCGGCCCACGATCACGCTCATCGCGTAGTCCAGATAGGACCGCCGCATCTCCTCTTCGAGGCTGATGGGAAGGGTTTCCTTGGCAAAAGGCGTCATGCGTTGGTTTTCATACAGACAGGCGCGGCGGCGCCGAAGCAGGATGGCATTGATCTGCCACCGGAGGCAGCAACCGCAGATTCTATGCGGCCATGGTCTGTAGCGGCAACGCAACACCTGGATGCCTGGAACGTGTCCTGTGGCCGAAAATCCGGCTCGCTGAAGGGCCTATGGCACAATCAGGCATCGGTGGTAAACGCTTGCCAAACCGGGTGTTTGCCGGCTTTTTTTGCTATCGATTTGAACATTTCGCAGATATCTGCGGCTTTCCTCGAGAGGAGAATCATGAAGAAACTGAATAAGGTGGCGGTGCTCTTCGCGTCGGCCGCTATGGCGCCGATCATGGCCTTTGCCCAGGCTGGCTCTATCGACAACTGGCGTGCCGGCGATGGCACGGTCTGGAAGAACGGTACCAACGAGCTTTGCTGGCGCGATGCCTTCTGGACGCCGGCCACGGCCGCCGCCAACTGCGACGGCGCGATCAAGCCCGCCGCGCCGGCGCCCGCGCCGATGCCCATGCCCGCCCCGGCACCTGCCCCGGCACCCGCGCCTGCGCCCGCCCCGGCACCGGCACCGATGGTCGTGCCGACCCCGGCGCCTGCGCCGGCTGCTGCGCCGGCCGCACCGGTGAGCGAGAAGGTCACCTTCGCCGCTGACGCCTTCTTCGACTTCGACAAGTCGGTGCTCAAGCCCGAAGCCAAGGCCAAGCTGGACGATCTGGTTGCCAAGACCTCGGCTGTCGCCCTGGAAGTCATCATCGCCGTGGGCCATACCGACGCGGTGGGTACGGATGGCTACAACCAGAAGCTGTCGGTCCGCCGTTCCGAGGCTGTCAAGGCCTATCTGGTCGGCAAGGGCGTCGAAAAGAACCGGGTCTACACCGAAGGCAAGGGCGAGAAGCAGCCTGTGGCGGACAACAAGACCACCGAAGGCCGCGCCAAGAACCGCCGCGTCGAAATCGAAGTGGTCGGTACCCGCGCCAAGAAGTGATCGGCGGCCTGCGGGCCTGCTGAAACGGGGCTGCCCCTGCAGTCCCTTGGAAAACCCCGCCCAGGCGGGGTTTTCTGCTTTTGATCCCAGGCGGGCGACGACTTTTCAACCGGTTCCCCCGGGATCGCACTGGCTGCGCGAGTCTGATGCCCAAACCCTGGCGTTACGATGCCGCATGAACCTCAATGCTGACCCGCAGGAATTGGCCAAGTTTGGCGATCTGGCGCACCGCTGGTGGGACCCGGACGGTGAGTTTCGACCCTTGCACCAGATCAATCCCTTGCGCCTGGACTGGATCGACCAGCAGGCAGGGCTGTCCGGCAAGCGGGTGCTGGATGTGGGTTGCGGCGGCGGTATCCTGACCGAATCGATGGCGCGGCGCGGCGCTGACACGCTGGGTATCGATCTGTCGCCCAAGCCGTTGCGGGTGGCCCAGCTGCATGCAATGGAAGCCGGCGTCGACGGCTTGGAATACCGAGAAGTGGCCGCGGAAGACCTGGCCGCCGAATGGCCCGCCCGTTTCGATGTGGTCACCTGCATGGAGATGCTGGAGCATGTGCCCGAGCCCGCCTCCGTGGTGCAGGCCTGCGCGCGCCTGGTCAAGCCCGGTGGCTGGATATTCTTTTCCACGCTCAACCGCAACCCCAAGGCCTTCCTGATGGCCATCGTTGGCGCCGAGCATGTGCTCAAGCTGCTGCCCAAGGGCACCCACGAGTACGCGCGCTTCATCCGCCCCAGCGAGCTGTCGCGTTGGTGTCGGGAGGCCGCGCTGACGCCGCTGCAGTTCAAGGGCATGGGCTTCAACCCCTTGACCGACCGTTACAGCTTGACCGATGACACCTCGGTGAACTACCTGCTGGCCTGCCGGGCCGCCCCGTGATGCGCCCGCCCGAGCTGCTGTTGTTCGACCTGGACGGCACCCTGGTTGACAGCGCGCCGGACCTGGCCGGCGCGGCCAATGATCTGCGCGCCAGCCAAGGTTTGCCGCCCTTGCCCTATGCGGCGCTGCGGCCGATGGTGGGCAGCGGCGCGCGCGGCATGGTGGCGGTGGCTTTCGGCGTCGGCCCGGCCGATGAAGCATTCGCGGCCCTGCGCGATGCGTTTCTTGCGCGCTATGCCGAGCGACTGCTGCAGCAAACCCGGGTTTTCGACGCGATGCAAACGGTGCTGGACAGCCTGGACGCCCAGGGGCGCCGATGGGGCATTGTCACCAACAAGGCCATGCGGTTTACCGAACCTATCGTCAGGGGCCTGGGCTTGGACCTGCGCGCGGCGGTGCTGATTGCCGGTGACACCACGCCGCATGCCAAACCCCATCCCGAACCCCTTCTCGAAGCCGCGCGCCGTCTGGGTGTGGCACCGGCAGCCTGTGCCTATGTGGGCGACGATGAACGCGACATCGTGGCCGGGCGTGCGGCCGGCATGCGCACGCTGGCGGCAGCCTGGGGCTATCTGGGGCAGGGTGAACCAGTGCAGGCCTGGGGCGCCGATGCGCTGCTGGATTCTCCTGGCGCGCTCTTGCATTGGCTGGATCTGCCCTAAACTCCTGCTCACCAGGGGCCGACCTGGCTTCGACGTGGGTACGGAGTCGGTTCAGGGCATGCCGAGCACCAGTTCGCTCGTAAAACCACTGGAAACAAAGTAACTGCGAACGATACCTCGTACGCCCTCGCCGCTTAAAAACCGGTGAG
>JANNZD010000496.1:0-4950 GCA_031410435.1 Betaproteobacteria bacterium
CCCGGCGCGCTGGGCCGGTGCGCCAGCTCGGGCGGCTCGGCGCCGATCATCAGCCTGGACAGGCTGGCATTGGTCTCTTTCGTCGGGTCGACCTCGCCGGTGACCTTGCCGCCTCGCAGCACCGTGCAGTGGTGGCAGAGCGCGCGGATTTCGTCGAGCTTGTGGCTGATGTAGAGGATCGAGCAACCCTCGGCCGCCAGCTGGCGCAAGGTGACGAACAGGGTCTCCACCGCCTGCGGCGTCAGCACCGAGGTGGGCTCGTCCAGGATCAGCAATTGCGGCTGGGTCAGCAGCGCGCGCACGATCTCGACCCGCTGGCGCTCGCCCACCGACAGGGTGTGCACCGGGCGCAGCGGGTCCACCGCCAGGCCATAGGTGCCCGAGACCTCGGTGATGCGGCGGATCACGTGGGCCAGCGGCAGCGATTTGTCCAGGCCCAGCCAGACGTTCTCGGCGGCGGTGAGGGTGTCGAACAGCGAGAAATGCTGAAACACCATCGCGATGCCCAAGGCCCGGGCCTGCTGCGGGTTGGCAATCTGCACCGGCTTGCCGTTCCACAGGATCTGGCCGGCGTCGGGCCGCACCGCGCCGTAGATGATCTTCATCAGCGTGCTCTTGCCCGCGCCGTTCTCGCCCAGCACCGCATGGATCTGGCCCGGCGCCACCATGAGGCTGACCTTGTCGTTGGCGCGCACCGCCGGGTATTGCTTGCTGATGCCGGCGAGTTCGAGTCTGAGCATGGCGTCTTGTCCTCTGGTTCTTCAGGCCGTGTCGCGCTGGTAACGGCGCACGCCGCCAACCCAGCATTCACGCAGATTGCGCTCGTCACCCAGGGTCAGCCAGGCAAACAGGCGCTCGTGCAAGCTGCGGGCCAGGGCGTCGCGGCGCCGGGCCACCGGGCCCACCGCCACATCCCACAGGCAGAGGTCGGCCATCGCACCGGGCTGCAGGCTGCCGATTTCGTGCCCCAGGCGCAGGGCCTGGGCCGCGCCCCGGGTGGCAGCATGCAGCAGGGCCCAGGCGCTGAGCCGCTGGCCGGCCAGGGCCTGCACCTTGTAGCCATCGGCCAGGGTGCGCAGCATCGACAGCGAGGTGCCGCCGCCCACGTCGCTGGCCAGGCTGACCGCCACCCCGGCGGCCGCCGCCTCGGCCCAGCCGAACAGACCGCTGCCCAGGAACAGGTTGGACGAGGGGCAGAAGGCGATCTGCGCCCCGCTGTCGCGCAATGCCCGCCGGTCCGCATCGTCGAGCCAGATGCCATGGGCCAGCACCGCGCGTTCGCTCAGCAGGCCGTGCCGGGCATAGACATCCAGGTAGCTGCGGGCCTCGGGGAAGAGCTCGGCGATCCAGGCCACCTCGGCGCGGTTCTCGGCCACATGGGTCTGCATGTACAGGCCAGGGTGGTCGGCCAGCAGCTGCCCGGCCATGGCCAGCTGGGCGGCGCTGCTGGTGGCGGCAAAGCGCGGCGTCACCGCATAAGCCAGCCGGCCGCGGCCGTGCCAACGCTCGATCAGGGCCAGGCAATCGGCGCGCGCCTGGGTCACGTCGTCGCGCAGCCCGTCAGGCGCGTGGCGGTCCATCAGCACCTTGCCGGCGACCAGGCGCATGCCGCGCGCCTGGGCCGCCTGGAACAGCGCGTCGGTGCTGGTCACATGCACCGTGGGGAAGACCACCGCGGCCGTCGTGCCATGGGCCAGCAGCGCATCCACGAACAAGGCCGCCGCAGCGCCTGCGAAGCCGGGGTCGGCATGGCGCGCCTCGGCCGGAAAGGTGTAGGTGTTGAGCCAGTCCAGCAGCTCGGTGCCCCAAGACGCGATCACGTCCACCTGCGGGCTGTGCACATGGGTGTCGATGAAGCCGGGCATCAGCAGCTGGCCGCTGCAATCGAGCTTGCGCCAGTCCTCGCCCGGGGCTTCGGGCTGCACCGCCTGGATGCGGCCGTCCGGGTCGATCAGCAGCCAATGCGCCGGGCGCCAGCGCACCGCCGGGCTGTCACGGTCCGCCAGGCCGGGGTCGGCGGTGAAGTCGAGCAGATCGGCCAGCAGGGCGGTCTTTACCGGGGCATTCATCCCTTGCCCCCGGACAGGCCGCGCGCCACCTCACGCACCTGCTCGCGCAGCCAGCGCACCGCCGGCGACGCATGGGTCAGGTCATGCCAGAGCTGGTAGTAGGCCAGCGGCGCGAAGTCCATCGGGCAGCGCACGATGCGCACCGGCAGGCTGCCGATGTAGCGGCTGCAGAACTGCCGCCCGGTGGTGAGCACCAGCGACGAGCGCGCCACCATGGCCGGCGCCAGGCCGAAATGCGGGCAACGCACCATGATGCGGCGCTGCCTGCCCTGGCCCTGCAGCAGCTCGTCCACCACGCCCAGGCCACCGGCATGCAGGGGCGCCGGGGCGATGTGGTCGCTGGCCAGGTAGCGCTCGGCCGTCCATTGGCGCGGGCTGCGCAGCGCCGGGTGGTCCAGGCCCACCAGGCAGACGATCTCGTCGCTGACCAGCCGACCCAGGTGCAACTCGGCCGGCGGTGCCAGCCAGTTGCCGATGACCAGGTCGACCTCGCCACGCGCCAGGTGGCCGCGGTAATCGAAGTCGCGGGTCAGCGGCAGCAGGTCAAGCGTGACATCGGGCGCCGCGCTGCGCACCCGGGCCACCAGCTCGGGCAAGAACAGCGGGTCAAGGTAGTCGCTGGCGGCGATGCGCAATGCCTGGGTGGCGCTGGCCGGCGCAAAGGCCTGGGCTGCGGCATGCCCGCCGAACAGGGCCTGCGCGCCCTGCAGCACCTGCGCGGCCGCAGGCAGCAACTGCAGCGCCACCGCGGTGGGTGCCATGGCATTGCCGGCGCGCACCAGCAGCGGGTCGCCGATCAGGCCACGCAGCCGCTTCAATTGACCCGACACCGCCGGCTGGCTGGTCTGCAGCCGCAAGGCGGCGCGCGATACGCTGCGCTCGGTGATCACGGTATGGAAGGCCCGGATGAGTGAGAGCTCGATCTTGTCGAAAGCCGCTGCCGCCGCCATACCTTCTCTTTGATACAGGTTATGTCTGAAAATGTATACCACCAACCCTGGGAGCGGCTACCTTACGGGTATGTCCCAAGCCAGCACCCTGCCCGACAGCCGCCTGCCCGCCGACCAAGCCACCCGTCCGGTGCGTTTCGTGCACCGCGGCGCCCTGGTCTCGGTACAGGGCCTGGCGCCCACCACCTCGGTGTTGGCCTGGCTGCGCGAGCATGCCGGCTGCACCGGCACCAAGGAGGGCTGCAACGAGGGCGATTGCGGCGCCTGCACCGTGCTGGTGGGTGAGTTGCAGGCCGACGGCCGGGTCGGCTTCAAGCCGATCAACAGCTGCATCCAGTTTCTGCCCACGCTGGACGGCAAGGCCCTGATCAGCGTGGAGGACCTGGGCGGCCAGCACCCGGCCCAGCAGGCCCTGGTGGCCTGCCACGGCTCGCAATGCGGCTTCTGCACACCGGGCTTCGTGATGTCGCTGGCCGCCTGCGCCGAGCGCCATGCTGCGGCCGGGCCGGGTGCGCCCCCGCCCGGCCGGGCCCAGATCGCTGATGACCTGTCGGGCAATCTGTGCCGCTGCACCGGCTACCGGCCGATCCTGGACGCCGGGCAACAGATGTTCAGCCTGCCGGCGCGGCCGCTGCAGAGCGCCGCGCTGGCGCAGCAGCTGCATGCCCTGCAAGCCGACCCGCCGCTGGTCTACCAGGCTGGCAGCCGCTTCCACGCACCGCGCAGCCTGGACGGGCTGGCGGCCTTGCGCGCTACCGAGCCGCAGGCCCGGCTGCTGGCCGGCAGCACCGATGCCGGCCTGTGGGTAACCAAGCAGCTGCGTGCGCTGGGCGATATCCACTACCTGGGCGAGGTGGCCGAACTCAAGGCCATCACCGAAGCCGATGGCCGACTGCAGATCGGCGCCGGGGCCTCGCTGCAGGCGGCCTGGTCGGCGCTGGCCCGGCATTGGCCTGCGGCCCATGACATGGGCCGGCGCTTCGCGTCCCTGCCCATCCGCGAGGCCGGCACCATGGGCGGCAATATCGCCAATGGCTCGCCGATCGGCGACAGCGCGCCAGTGCTGATCGCGCTGGGGGCGCAGATCCTGCTGCGCCAGGGCCAGCAGACCCGGGACATGCCCCTGCAGGACTTCTACCTCGACTACATGAAGACCTCGCTGCGGCCGGGCGAGTTTGTGCAGGCGCTGCACCTGGCCCTGCCGCAAGCGGGTGAACAGCTGCGGGTCTACAAGCTCAGCAAGCGCCACGATTGCGACATCTCGGGCCTGGCCGCCGGCCTGTGGCTGCGCCTGGACGGCGCCCGCGTGGCCGACCTGCGCCTGGCCTTCGGCGGCATGGCCGGCATCGTCAAGCGGGCCCCGGGCGCCGAAGCCGCGCTGCGCGGCCAGGCCTGGGACGAAGCCGGCGTGCACGCCGCGATGGCCGCGCTGGACGCCGATTTCACGCCCCTGTCGGACCTGCGCGCCTCGGCCAGCTACCGCCGCCGCGCGGCACGCAACCTGCTTTGGCGCTGGTGGCTGGAGACCCGCCCCGACGCAGCGCTGGCGCCGGCCCAGACCTCGGTATGGAGCCTGCCATGAACCATCCGCGTGAGATGCTGGCGCCGGCCCAGGCCCTGCCCGCCACCGAAGCCCGGCGCCAGCAGGCCGGCGACCGGGTCGGCATCAGCCGGCCGCATGAATCGGCCCACCTGCATGTGGCCGGCGCCGCGCCCTATATCGACGACCTGCCCGAGCTGGCCGGCACCCTGCATGCCGCGCTCGGCCTGTCGCCGGTGGCCCATGGCCACCTGCTCGGCATCGACCTGGCGTTGTTGCGGGCCCAGCCCGGCGTGGTGGCGGTGTATGTCGCGGCCGACTTCCCCGGCCCGAACGACTGCGGCCCTATCCTGCACGACGACCCGATCCTGGCCGATGGCCTGCTGCGCCA
>JANNZD010000497.1:0-5262 GCA_031410435.1 Betaproteobacteria bacterium
CTGCACCTCGTCGAAGCTGACGTTTTCCACCGGCCGCTGGTCATCGCCCTTGAAGTGGCTGGGGTTGCTGCCCATCAGCGCCTGCCACAGGGCCTGGGTGCAGGCGCTGTCAGCCAGCCAGAAGCCCTGGCTCAGGCGCACGCGGTGGCGCGGGCCTTCGTCGGGGTAACGCTCGGGCTCGTCGTCGGGCGAGCCCATCCAGAATTCGCCGGGGGGGATCCAGCGGAAGCGCTGGGTGATGCGGCCGGTTGCCGGATCTGCGAACAGGCCGTGGGTACGGTCTATGCCGACGCGCCAGTGGGTGGATTCATGCAGCGGGATGCCACGGCCCTGCACCTGTTGGGCCGAAGCCGGCACGAACGCCTGCGACGGATCGCCGGTACCGACGTCAGACACCTCGAAGCGTTGCTGCAAGCTGCCCAACGGCGGTGCCAGCGCATAGACACCCGATCGGCCGCGGCCCCATTCGGCGGCCCAGTGCGGGCGCGGCAAGCTGTCCAGCTTGACCACGGCGTCGTCAAAACCGATTTCGCACGGCAAGCTGCCGCTCGACAGGGTCAACAGGCTTTGTTCGGCGGGGACCAGGTCCACCACCCACTGGCGGCCGTCGGCCGGGCGCAGCGCCACTGCGCTGGTGCTGCGGACCTCATCAACCCAGGAACTGCGCGCCGAGACGGCCTGCTCACCCGGCACCAACCACAGCAGCTGGCCGCGCAACTCCAGGCGTCGGGGCTGGCGCGGCTTGGGCAACAGTGACTGGCGAGCGCGCAGCAAGTCGGCCGGGGCCAGGCCGGACGGGGCATCTTGCGCCCCGGTGAGGGCCCACAGCGGCGCGATCTGCGGGGATTGCACGCCCAACCAGGTGGCATCGGCGCCTTGCCGGGCCAACAGATCGCGGGCATAGCCAGCCAGGCCCGGCAAGGGCGAACCCGGCTCGGCGGCGGCCTTGGCCAGCGCCGCCAACCAAGCGTGGGCATCGTCGACATGCCGGGCCAGCACTGCCGGCAGCGCAGCCGCCTGCACCTGCGCATGGGCCCGCCAGATCAGGGCCTCCATCACCTCGGTGGACCGGCCGCGGCCCGCATGCACTCGGCGCATGGCGGCCAGCACGGCCACGCGGTCAGGCACCGGCAGATCGGCCAGGCGCGGGCGCCACAGCGCCGCCGCCTCGGCCGTGAGCGGCCGGCTGCGCAAGCTGGTGGTGAGCGCGGGCCGATGGGCCCACAGCAGGCCTTCCAGCCCGGGTTCACCGCGCAGGGCCGGGCTGCCCAGGCGCAAGGCCCGCAGCATGGCTGGCTCCATCTGCACGCAACAGGCCGCACGCACCAGCAAGGCATCGCGCAGGCTGGCCAGGCGCTGTTGCTCGGCCAGCCTTTGGTCGGGTGTGCGCCAGCGCCCCCGCTGTGCCCGCAGGGCCGGGCCGGGCTGCAGGCAATGCACCGCCAGGGCCTGGGCCGCCGCCATACCCACTTGCCGGCTGGCCAGCGGCGCCCAACACACGGGGATGGCGCCAGCGCGGCGCAGTTCATGGGCATACCTGTACCAAGCGGCCTGAGCCGACGTGTTGGCGGACAGCGCGCCCAGATCGGTCAGCAAGACCACCACTGTGCCGGGCGGTGGCATCGGCAAGGCACTTAGCAGGTGCCGACGACCGGGCGAGCGCGGCCCGGCCATGACCTCGTCGGGCCGCCCGGCCACTGTCCATTGGCGCAGGCCGGCCGCGCCGCGCAGCTGGACCACGGCGCGTTGCAGCTGCTCGAAATCCTGGGCATAGGGCTGCATAGGCTCGGCCACATCCCACACCAGCCAAAGCCCACCGCCCCACAGCTGCTGCTCCTGACGCGGCAGACGGGCCGGCAAGCTGGCCCGACCCAAGGTGGCCACCAGTTGTTGCACATCCACGCCGCCCTGGCGGCGCACGGTCATCGAAGCCTTGAGCGCCGGCCACAGCCGGGTAGGCGGTACTAGCGGAACGAAGGCTGGCGCGGAACTGGATCGGGGTTGGCAGCCGGCCGTCGTCAAGGACTGAACAGACTCCACACCCGATTCAGCACCTGCGACTTGCGCCAGAGGACGCACCGACACCACCCCCAGATGCTCGGCCAGCAGCGGTGCTCGCTGAGTGGCCGAATGCGGCTGCTCACTGCTGCGGACCGGCGTACGTTGATGGCCCTGCAAGATCCTGGCGTCGCTGCGTTGGCCGAAGCCTGCGGCATGCTGGTCGTCGGACACATCCATCGGCGGACGGTAGCCCAGCACCTGCGCCAGGCGCAACGCCGCGCCAGCGTCGTCCCCGGCCAGCACCAGCGCCGCCAGCAGGTCTGCGCGATCAGACGCCGAGCGCCGCTTGCTCATGCGCCTGGCGCGGCCGGGCCAGGCAACGGGGGCCGGTGTTGCGACAAGGCCGGCTGGTCCTCACGGTCGCCATGTTTCACGAAGGCATATCGGCTCAGGCGGTCGAGCCAGTCGAGTTGCACCGCCTCGGCACCCGGGGCCAACTTGCACAGGGCCTGGAGCAAATCCAGGTATTCGGCCGGGCCAGGAGGGGCCAGGCCGGCATCGCGCGCTGCCTGTCGGTCGGCCACCAGTTGCGCGGCGGCACGCCACAGCACCGCCTCGGTCAGCAGGGACGGCGACCCGGCATCACCGGCGACCGGGCCGAAATGGGCACGGCCCCGCTCGACCAGCCAGCGCAGATAGGTCATCGCCGGATCGGGCGCGAGGTTCAGCACCACGCAGCGCCGCAGGAAGGCGGGCGGCAGTTCACGCTCTTCATTGGTGGTGATCACGATCAGCGGTGCGGCCACACCCGGCCCGCCGATCGGCCGGGCCAGCGGAGCGATCCACAAGCTGCGCTGGCCCAGCGCCTCGAGCAGGCTGTTGGGCAGGTCACTGTCGGCCTTGTCGATCTCGTCGATCAGGATCACATGGCCCGCCGGGCGCGCCTGGCCCCGGCAACTGCCGTAGCCGGTGGCTGAATCCCAGCCAAAGGCCTTCCAGAGCGGGCCGGGCTCGAAGTACTCGCTGTCGTCCAGTTCGCGCCGGGCCTGCGCATCGGCCAGCCGCCTGACCGCGTCAAAGCGGTAGACCAGGTCTTGCGCCTCGTAGCGGGGGTGGATGGTTTCGGCATGCAGGGCCCAGCCCAGGTGCTGCGCAGCAGCCCGCGCCAGCTGGGTCTTGCCGGTGCCCGGCTCACCGCGCACCAAGAGCGGCCGCTTGACCACGTCGGCCAGCGTCAGCGCATCAATCTCTTGCGCGGACCAGCAATGCACCGACGCATCGCGCTGCGCATCGGCCGCCAAAGGCTGGGGCTGGAGGGGATCGAGTTCCTGGAATCTTGAGGTCATGATCGGCATCGAAGTTGGGATCTGCTGAGAGCATCAGCGCGGGGGCTGACTGTGGGTGCGCACCAGCCTGGCCAGCTCAGCCAGCGCGCTGTCGCGAAGCGCTTCGCTGCGCAAGAGTGCGAGCGTTTGGCCCTTTCGGAACAACTCCATGGACGCCAGCCCAGGGACGGCCTCCCAATCGCAGGCCTTGATCACCACTGCGATTACCTTCAAACCATCACGCTTGCGTCGCGCCAAGAGTTGGGGGAACTCGACCCGCTTGACAAAATCAGAATCCAGGAAATCCTTGGAAATCAGCAAGATGGCAATACCGCAATGCGCCAAGGCTTGTTCTATTGCCGGCAACCAGTCGCTGCCGACCTCGATCTGCTGGTCGGTCCATTCAACCATCGTGCCCTGGGCAGCTGAAACCCTCAGGTGCGTACTCACCTCCTGCAACCAATTCACCTCGCCCACGGCATCGCGGTGTGAGTAGCTGACAAACACCTTGGTCGGCAGCGCGCCGGCGGGCACAACCGGCGTGTCATTGCGGGCGTCGGGCTCCAGGGCATCCAGGATCGCACGCACATAGTTCAGCAAGGTGCCCTGCAGTTCGTCCCAGGCAGCGCGTTCGTCGACGACCGCGCCGTCCCGGGCATCGGGCCCGTACACATAGGTCTGGACACCGTAGGTCTGCTGCAGAGAGGCCTGCAGGGCCGAGTCCTGGCGTAGCTTGCTGGCCGACTCCAGCGGCAGGCCGAACATCAATCGAGCGCCTTCGTTGTCTTGTTCATAGTCATCCAGCGCCATCCGGATGGCGAGTGGATGCGGAATCCCCTGGTCACGCAGCCTGCGCAGCCGTTGAAGTCGCTTGTCGCGATCCTCAAGGGTGCCACCCGCCTGCATGGCCACCAGCAATTCGGCCTCACAGGCTTGCAGCGTTGTCTCGAAGGCCAGTTCTTCCGGTGGGGTTTCGGTCAAGACGTTGGCAGCACGCAAGCCTTCATCGCAGCCTGCGTCACGCACGATCCTGACGTTGCGATCAAAGCGGCTGGCCGCCACCAGCGCAGCAGCCAGCGCACTCTTGAAACGCATCTGCAGCGGCGAGCCGGCATCCAATCGCGCAAGCGCCGCATGGTTGCGCGCGTACACATCAGCCGCCGCCAAGGTCAATGACGTTATCAAAGGCCGTGCGTCAGGAGGCGGCGTGCTTTGGGCAGCCAACCAACCCAGTTTCATCAGCGCCCTGCGGATGCGGTGCAACAGCATGATCACGCCGTCGGGCTTGTCCACCTCAGCCCTGAACGCGGGGATGTCGGGCATGGCGGACCCGCCGGCCCGCGCCCATTCAGCCCAAAAGGCCACCACAGGAGGTGGCGGCGCTAGGGCGGTGTCACCCAACAACACCGCCAGCCGCAACTCCATACGACTTGCACCGTTCATTGCCTACCCCTCATCGCAGAACCAACCTTGCACGGATCAGCCGAATGATGCCTTGGCTACCACCGCTGCAAGATGGCCCATTCATCGGATAGGCCCTGCGGGTTCGCCGCCAGCGGCTGGCCTTAGGGCCAAACGATCTTCATGCTCAGCCCCTGCATGTCAATGCCCGGCGCCGGTGGATGTCTGCGCCAGGCAATGGAAGTGAGCCGCGCTGGCGCAGCAGGCCGCCGCGCATTACTATTCGGCCAGTCTGGCCGATTTCAGAAAGCACGCATGACCGACCCCGCCACCACCTGGCCCCTGCAAGCCGCACGCGACCAGCTCAGCCAGCTGGTCAAGGCAGCCGCCAGCGCGCCCCAGACCGTCACCGTGCATGGCAAGCCCGCTGCCGTGGTGCTGTCGCCGCAAGACTACGCCCGGCTGAAGAACGCCCCGCGCCAGCGCCTGTCGGCCGACCTGCTGCGGCCCGGGCTGCTACCGGATGACGAGGCCG
>JANNZD010000498.1:0-10418 GCA_031410435.1 Betaproteobacteria bacterium
GTGGTGGCCGCCATAGGGTCCCAGGTCAGCCCCAAGCGCGCCCGGCTGGGCCAGCGGGTGATGGTGCACCACTACCGCGGCTGCGGCGCCTGCCCGCATTGCAATACCGGCTGGCAGCAGCTGTGCGTGGAGGGCGTGGCCGAGGTCTACGGGGTGTCGGGCCATGGCGCCCATGCGCCCTATATGAAATGCCCCGCCAACACCCTGGTGCCGCTGCCCGATGCACTGTCCTTCGAAACCGGTGCGGCCATCTCCTGCGGCACCGGCACGGCCTGGGGCGCGCTCAAGCGCCTTGAACTGGCGGGTGATCAGACCATCGCCATCTTTGGCCAGGGCCCGGTGGGCTTGTCGGCCACCCAGCTGGCCGTGGCCTTGGGCGCCCGGGTGATCGCGCTGGATGTCAGCCCACAGCGCCTGACGCATGCCCGGGCGCTGGGCGCCAGCGAGACGATCAACCCGACCGAGACTGATGCGGTGGCGGCGATACGCGCCTTGACGCAGGGCCGGGGTGCCCATGCCAGCCTCGACGCGTCCTCCTCGCCCGAGGCGCGGCGCCAGGCCGTGCAGTGCCTGCGCACCTGGGGCCAGGTCTGCCTGGTCGGTGAGGGGGGTGGGCTGACCCTGGATGTCAGCAACGATCTGCTGCGCCGCCAGATCACGCTGATGGGCTCATGGACCTTCTCGACCAGCGGCCAGGCCGAGTGCGCGCAGTTCATTGCCGAGCGTGGCCTGGCGGTGGACCAGCTGTTCACCGACCGCTGGGCACTGGCGGACGCCGAGCAGGCCTACCGCCACTTCGACCAGCAGAACAGCGGCAAGGGCGTGTTCGTGTTTTGACAGCGCCGGTTCGGCCTGGCGTTTCAGCTATTTGAAAGTGCCCAGCCTGCGCGCCAGCGCGCCGGCCTTGTCGTACTCGTTGCGGATGTCAGCGCTGAATTGATCGTTGCTGACATGGATGCGCTGCGCCCCCATGGCGGTGAGCCGGGTCTTGGCCTCGGGCGTGTCCATCGCGGCCTGGATCAGGCCCCCGAGCACCGCCACCACCTCGCGCGGGGTCTTGGCCGGCGCCACGAAGCCGTACCACACCGGGCTGGGCACATAGCCCGGCGTGCTGACTTCCTCGGTGATGGCCGGCAGGTCGGGCAGCAACGTCGAGCGGGCACTGTCGAACACCGCCAGACCCTTGGCCCGGCCCGATTGCAGGTGCTGGGCCACCAGCGGCACCACCACCGGAAAGACTGACAGGGTGCCGCCGATCAGGTCGGTCATGGCCTGCGAGGTGCTCTTGTAGGGGATCTCGGGGATGTCGATGCCGACCGCCAGCTTGAACAACTCCATCTGCTGCTGGCTGATGGTGCCGGGGCCCGACGAGCCGTAGCTCAGCTTGCCGGGGTTGGCCTTGGCATAGGCGATCAGGTCCTTGGTGGTCTTGAGGTTCAGGCCCGGTGTCACCGCCAGCACCAGGGGGATGATGGCCACCTTGGCCACGGGCACGAAATCCTTGTCGGGGTCGTAGGGTGGGCTGGCGCTCTGGCTGGGCACGATCACCAGCGGATTGGCCGCGATCAGCAGGGTGTAGCCGTCGGGCGCGGCCTTGGCCACCGCCTGGGTGCCGATCAGGCTGCCGCCGCCATCGCGGTTCTCGATCACGACCTGCTTGCCGGTCTTTTCGGTGATGCCCTGTGCCACGGTTCGCGCCAGCGCATCGCTGCCAGTGCCGGCCGAGTAGGGCACCACGATGCGCACCGGCTTGCTGGGGAAATCGCCCTGGGCCTCAGCCACGGCGGGCAGGCCGGCGGCCCAGAGGGCGGCGCTCAGGGCCAGCAGCTGGCGGCGGAGGTGGTTGCGGGCTGGGTTCACGTCGGCTTCCTTGGGTTTGACGGATCAGGTGTTCAATCGATCAGGCCGGCCTGCCGGGCTGCGATCAGGTCTGCGGCGTCCAGCCAGGGCGCCAGGATCTGGTCGCCCTCGTCGGCCTGCCAGGGCCGGAAGGGCCGCGGTGTGTCGGGCACGCTGCGGCCAAAGCGCGGTGCCGGCGCCGGCTGCACCACCCCGGCCACGTCCACATAGGTGCCGCGGGCCTGCAGATGCGGGTGCTGGGGTGCTTCGGCCAGGCTCAGCACCGGGGCGAAGCAGGACTCGGTGCCCTCGAAGGCTGCACACCACTGCGCGCGCGTGCGCTGGCTGAACTTGCTGGCGATCAGGGTCTTGGCCGCACCCCAGGTGGCGCGGTTCCATTGCTCGGCCAGCAGCGATTCCAGGCCCAGCACCGCCAGTGCCTGGGCATAGAACTTGGCCTCCACCGCACCCAGCGCCACCCAGTGGCCGTCGGCGCAGGCGTAGACCTCGTAGAAGGGTGCGCCGGAATCGGTGATGTTGGTACCGCGTTCGGTGCTCATCAGCCCGGCTGCATGGCTGCCGTGGGGCTGGGTCATCAAGGACGCCACGCCGTCCACCATCGCGGCGTCCACCACCTGGCCCAGGCCTGAGGTCTTGCATTCGTGCAGCGCGGCCAGGATGCCCATCACCAGGTAGAGCGTGCCGCCGCCGAAATCGCCCACCAGATTGGCCGGCGGCGTGGGCGGCTGGCCGGCGCGGCCGATGGCGTGCAGTGCACCGGTCAGCGCGATGTAGTTGATGTCATGGCCCGGCACCTGGGCCAGCGGGCCGGTCTGGCCCCAACCCGTGATGCGGCCGTAGACCAGCCTGGGGTTGCGCGCCAGGCAGGCCTCGGGGCCCAGGCCCAGCCGCTCGGTCACGCCGGGTCGAAAGCCCTCGATCAGTACATCCGCGCTGTCCACCATCTTCAGCACCAGGTCGATGGCCGCTGGGTCTTTCAAGTCCAGCGGCACCGAGCGGCGGTTGCGCAGCAGCAGATCGAAACGTTCGGGCCGTTGCACACCCAGGCCGCTGGGCACGGTGCGGTCCACGCGCAGCACCAGCGCGCCCAGGTCGGCCAGCAGCATCGCGGCCATCGGCCCGGGGCCGACGCCAGCCAGTTCGATGACCTTCAAGCCGTGCAGGGGTCCCATGGGGTGGCCTCAGAAGGGCGCGTGTTCCTTGCCCAGCATGTCGCGCGCGATGATGCCCAGGTGCACCTCGCGCGGGCCGTCGGCCGATTCCATGCCCAGGCAATCGCGCAGGCGCTGCTCGAAGGGCAGGTCCTTGGCCCAGCCGTAGTGGCCATGCAGGCGCATGCAGGTGTAGATCACCTCGTTGGCCACCTTGACGCCAAACCACTTGGCCATCGACGACTCGGCATCGTGGCGCAGGCCCTTGTCCTTGAGGGACAGCGCGCGATAGCACAGCATGCGGGCGGCCTCGAGCTTGGTGGCCTCGGTGGCCAGCTCATTGGCCACGCCCTGCCATTTGCTCATCGACTTGCCCATCACCTGGCGCTGGCGGGCATAGGCCACGGTCTCGTCCAGCGACTTCTGCGCCGCGCCTATGCAGGCCAGCGGCACATAGTTGCGGTTGTAGCCGATGATGGTCATGGCCCAGATGAAGCCTTCGTTCTCCTTGCCTATCATGTTGCGCGCGGGGATGCGCACATCGTCGAAGAAGAAGCTGCCGCCCCGGTCCAGCTTCTGGCCCATGCGTTCGAAGTTGGTGGTCTTGACGCCCGGGGTGTCGGTGGGCACCAGAAAGAAGGACAGGCCGCGCGGCCCGGGGCCGCCGGTGCGGGCCGAGACGAACACCACCTTGGACACGCCGGTGAAGGTGATGCTGGTCTTCTCGCCATTCAGGATCCAGTCGTCACCATCGCGCACGGCCTTGGTGCGGATATTGCCGGCGTCGGCGCCGCCGCCGGGCTCGGTGAAGGCCAGCGACATCATCTCGCCATTGGCGATGCGCGGGATCCACTCGTCCTGCAGGTCGGGGTGCATGGACGAAGCCATCTCGCCCAGGTGGATGGCGTTGGTGATGATGTAGCGGATCTGGTGGTCGCAGCGGCCGATCTCCTCGCAGACGATGCCGCAATCAACGAAGGAATAGCCCTGGCCGCCGTATTTCTCGGGCAGGCGCAGACGCAGCAGGCCCATGTCCACCAACTTGTCGGTGAAGCTCTTGGGCAGGAACTCGCCGCTGCGGTCCCAGTGCTGGTACATCGGCAGCAGCTCGGCCTCGGCAAACTTGCGCACCGAATCGCGGATGGTCAATTGGTCTTCGGTGAAGCTGATGTTCATGGGTGCGTGCTCCTTGCGGCGTCGTCTACAAATGGATCGTTGCGAAAGGGGCCGGTGATCGGCTCGCGCCACGGCACCCAGCCCTCATCGCCCAAAGCGGCCGGGCCCAGGCGGAAGTGGCGCGCAGCGGCCAGGCTCTGCACTGCCGGCAGGTTGGGGTCGTAGCGCTCGGCCGGCTGCAGCGGGCGCGGGCCGGCCTTGGACACATGGCCCATGGTGCTGCGGCCGATGATGCGTTCGAGCAGCCAGACGCAGTCGATCAGGCGGCCCAGGTCCACCCCGGTGGCAATGCCCATGCCGTCGAGCATGTGCACCAGGTCTTCGGTGGCGGCCATGCCGGAGGCGGTGCCGTTGCCGCAATACTGCCCGCCGCCGATGCCGCCCAGCGTGCTTTCCAGCAGCAGGGTGTGGCTGCTGTCGAGCGTGCGCAGCGCGGTATAGATGCAGGGCAGGGCCATGCCGCGGGCATCGTGCATGTGCAGGTGGTAGTGCTTGATCTGCGGCCAGCGCTGCTGGATGGCCAGCAGGTCGGCCTCCATGCGGTGCGGCAGGCAGAAGCTCTGCGAGTCGTGCAGGCCGATCTCGACCACGCACAGGCCGGCGGCTTCGAGGCTGTCGAACTGGTGCTGCAATGAATCCAGCAGGTAGCGCTGCGAGAACGCGCCGAGAAAATTGCTGCCCCAGGCCGAGGCGACCCCCACCCGGGCCTGCGTGACCCCGCGCGCGGTCGCGTCCCGGATCACCTCGGGCCAGGTCTGCATCGATTGCTCGATCGAGCGGTTGACATTGCGGCGCTGGTGCACATCGCAGATGTCGATGAACAGGGTGCAGATGTCTTGCTCCACCGTCAGCGGCGGGGCAAAGCCTTGCGCCTGCTTGCGCGCCTTGGGGGTGTGGGCAAAGGTCTGGTACTGCACGCCGGGCCGGGGCGTGAAGGCCCGCAGCAGGGCCTCGAATCCGGCCATCTGCGGCACATAGCGCGGGCTGACAAAGGCGCCCAGCGTGATGCGCTGCAGGCCGGTGTCGGACAGGGCCTCGATCAGCGCCACCTTGTCGGCCAGCGGGATGGCTACATCCTCGATGCCGAAGCCCTCGCGGATGATCTCCTCGCTGAGTATGACGGCAGGCCAGTTCATGCGGGGGTTCCTGGGGTGACGGGCAGGGCCGGCCCGCCGATGATGCCGCGCTCGCGCAGCCCGGCGATCTGCGCCTCACTCAGTTGCAGTTCGCCCTGCAGCACCGCCAGGGTGGATTCACCCAGGTCCTGCCCGACCCAGCGGATCGTGCCGCAGCCCTGGGCCAGGCGCGGCACCGGGGCGGTCAGGCAGACATTGCCGCGGTCATGGTCGGGGATGTCGACGAAGTTGCCGCGTTCCAGCACCTGCGGGTGCTGCATCAGGTCGGCGATGTTGTGGATCTTGACCGCCGGCACATCGGCGGCCATCAAGGCCTGCACCGCCGCGTCGGCACTGCGCGGCTGCAGCCAGGCCTTGATGGCGTCATCGATCAGCGGGCGCTGGGCCACCCGCGCTGGGTTGCGTTGCAGCCCGGGGGCATCACGCAGGTCGGGCCGGCCGATGGCGTCCATCAGGCGCAGGAACACCCGGTCGCCGGTGCCGCTGATGAAGATCCAGTCGCCGCTGCCGCTGAGATAGGCGCCGCCCGGGGCCACGTAGTCGGGTGTGTTGCCAGTGCGCTCGGTGATGCGGCCCTGGTGGCGCCAGCGCTGCGGCATGTCTTTCAGGAAGGGCAGCATGGTTTCGTAGAGCGCCAGGTCCACCTCGTTGCCGCCGCGGCCAGGGTGGCGCAGGCGGCCGATCATCGCCATCGCGGCGCCGAAGGCGGCCCACAGCCCGGCGCTGAAATCGCACACCGGCAGGCCGGCCTGCTGGGGCGGGTTGTCGGGCTCGCCGGTGACATGCACCAGGCCCGAGAAGGCCTGGGCACTGCGGTCGAAGCCGGGTACCTCGCGCCAGGGGCCGTCCTGACCGAAGCCGCTGATGTGCACCACGATCAGGTCGCTGCGCTGCTGCTTGAGCCAATCGGGCGTGATGCCCCAGCGCGCCAGGGTGCCGGGGCGGAAGTTCTCGATCAGGATGTCGGCCGACTGCAGCAGCCGGCCCAGGATTTCGCGGCCTTCGGGGCTGCGCACGTCCAGCGCCACTGAGCGCTTGTTGCGGCCCATATTGCGCCACCAGTAGCTGCTGTCGCCACCCGGCGGATAGGCACCCAGGGTGCGCATCGGGTCGCCTTCGCCGGGCAACTCCAGCTTGATCACGTCGGCGCCGAAGTCGGCCAGCAGGGTGGCGGCAAAGGGCGCCGAGATGAAGGTGCCGATCTCGATCACGCGCACGCCGGCCAGCGCGGGCGGGCTGGCGCTGTCGGCCAGGTTGTTGGGCTCCCGGGCGTTCATGGCGCGACGAAGGTCGACAGGTAGTCGGCCATCAATTCCAGCTCGTCGGCGGCCAGGCCTTGGGCGGCGGACGTCATGGTGCCGTCCAGGTCGGCGCGGGTCGAGGCCTTGAACTGGACCAGTTGTGCCAGCAGGTAGGCCTTGTCCTGGCCGGCCAGCCGGGGGATGTGCTGCTGGCCGCTGAAGCTGGGGGTATGGCAGGCCACGCAGTTGTTGCGCTGGGACACCGCGCGGGCCAGGGCCGTGCGGGCTGCATCGGGTGGCGCTGCCGCCGGCGCGGACCGCTGCTGGGCCGAGAAAAAGCTGGCCAGGTCGTTCAGGTCGGCGTTCTTCAGCGGGCTGGCCAGTGCGGTCATCACCGGGTTCTGGCGCGTGCCCTCGCGGTACATGAACAAAGCCTGCACGATGAACTGGCGGGGCTGCCCGGCCAGCGAGGGCACGCCGGCCAGCACCGCATTGCCATCGGCGCCATGGCAGGCGGCACAGGCCTGGGCCTTGCTGCGGCCTTCTTCCAGCCCGGCCCGCGCCGCCGGCACAAAGCCGCCGCTACAGGCCAGGACCAGCGCGGCGGCCAGGAGCCGGCGAAACTGCCCAGGCCTCATGGCCTGCGGTAGCTGATGCGGTAGACCACGCCGTTGTAGTCGTCCGAGAACAGCACCGAGCCATCTTTCATCTGCAGGATGTCGGTGGGGCGGCCCCACATCGGCGGGTCGCCACGCTCGTTTTCGAGGAAGCCGTCGATGAAGGCATGCTTGGTGGCATGGCCCTGGGCATCCAGGGAAACCCGGATCACGTTGTAGCCCTGCTTGGTCTCGCGGTTCCACGAGCCCTTCTGCGCGATCAGCATGCTGTTCTGGTACTCGGCCGGGAACATCGTGCCGGTGTAGAACTTCATGCCCACCGGGGCCACATGGGCGCCCAGGTTGAGTGCCGGCGGGGTGAATTCGGCGCAGCTGCGGCCGTTGCCGTAGACCGGGTCGAGCGTGTCGCCCTGGTGGCAGAAGGGGAAGCCGAAGTGCTGGCCCTTGGCCTTGAGCACGTTCAACTCGTCGCTGGGCAGGTCATTGCCCATCCAGTCGCGCGCATGCTCGGTGAACCACAGTTGCTGGGTGGTCGGGTGGAAGGCCATGCCCACGCTGTTGCGCACGCCCTGGGCCATGTTCTCCATCATCCCGGTCCTGATGTTGACCCGGTGGATGGCGGCCTCGTTGTAGGTGGGCATGGTGATGTTCTGCGGCGAGCCCACATTGAAGTAGAGCTGGCCGTCCGGCCCCATCACCAGGTACTTCCAGAAATGCCCGGCCTGGTTGGTGGGGTCGAGGTGGTCGATCACCACCTGACCGGCGCCGGGGTTGTCCAGCCGGTTCTCGATGTCGTCGTAGCGGGTGATGCGGTGGCGCTCGGCCACGTACAGGGTGCCCTTGTCGAAGACGATGCCGTTGGGCGATTTCTGGCCCTTGAGGATCTGCTTGACCTCGCGCTTGCCGCCCACCTCGGTGATGGCATAGACGTTGGACTGCACCCGGTTGCTGACAAACACCGTGCCTTTGTCGCCAAGCGCCAGCGAGCGCGCGTCGGGCACGCCGTCGGCCCATACCTCGACCTTGAAGCCGGCCGGCATCTTCAGCTTGCCCAGCGGCAAATCACTGGCCGGGCGGCCGGTGACATGGCCCGCAAACGGGTGCAGGGGGGATGCCTCCTGGCCGGGCGACATGCCTTGCTTCCAGGCCGGGGGCGGCGCGGCGGGCGTCTGCGACTGTGCGCTGGCGCTGGCCCATGCCAGGGCTGCAGCCCAGATCAAGGGATGAAGTTTCATGAGAGGTCTCCTGGCGTTGTAGGCCCTGGGGCGGGCTGGGAAGGGGTGGGTCGGGCGGACAGCAGCCGCTTCGTCGGTACGCTCCAGCGATGCGGCCACGGCGCGCATTGTCGGCACGAGCGCTTTTGAGTACAGTGCTGATGCTAGCAGGTAGATGGTTCTACCGGCCGGTATTTCCCCCCATGCCGCGCGGCCATGCCGGCCGTCTACGAGAAGCCCATGCAACCCACTGCGCAGAACTCCTTCGGCCTTGAAGACAAGGTTTGTATCGTCACCGGCGCCGGCGGCGGCATCGGCCGGGCCATCGCCACCCTGCTGGCGGCGCAGGGCGCCCGGGTGGCAGTGCTGGAGCGCAACGCGGCTGCCGGCCAGGCCACGGCCGACGCCCTCATCGCCGCTGGCGGCCGGGCCCTGGCCGTGGCTTGTGACGTGGCCGATGAAGCCAGCGTGGCCGCCGCTGCCGAGCGTTGCGCGGCGGCCATCGGGCCCTGCGATGTGCTGGTGAACAACGCCGGCGTGCTCGGAGCGGGCGGGCTGGACACCCTGACGCTGGCGCAGTGGAACCAGCTGCTGGCCATCAATCTGACCGGTGCCTTTCTGTGTGCCCAGGCCTTCGGCAGCCAGATGCGCAGCCGGGGTGGCGGCGCGATGGTGCACCTGGCCTCGATCGCGGCGGCGCATGCGGCGGCCAATGGCGGCGCCTACAGCGTGGCCAAGGCCGGGGTGGCGATGCTGTCGCGCCAGTTGGCCATTGAATGGGGGGTGCACGGCATCCGCAGCAATGTGGTCAACCCCGGCATGACCCTCACCCCCATGACCCAGGCGGCCTACGAGCGACCCGGCACCGCCGAACGGCGCAAACAGGCCATCCCGGCCGGCCGCATCGGCCAGGCCGAGGACATCGCCGAGGCGGTGCTGTTCCTGGCCAGCCCGCGCAGTGCTTACATGACCGGCGCCGAGTTGACCGTGGACGGCGGCTTCACCCGCAACCTGCTGAGCCTGGTGCCGCGCGCCGCGGCTTGAGCGCGGCCGGCGCCGGCCCGCTGCACGGGCTTTGCGCTAGAGTCGGTCTTCCACGGTCCGCGGCGCAGCTTGGCCGCAAGAACACGACGGAGTCGATCCGATGAAGAAGCCTTTGCGCACTGCTGCTGCCAGCAAGCCTGCTGTGCGTGCAGCGCCGCCCGCCCCGCAGCGCAAGGCCAAGGGGGCCGGTGGCGCCAAGCCTGTGAAGAAGTCCGTCATCGACCGGGTGATCGCGCGCGAATTGGCGCCGGCTGCGGCCATCGCCGTGCTGGACCGTTCGCCGCATGCCAAGGACGCGGCGACGCCGGCGCTGGATGTGCTGGTGGCGGGCGTGTCCGACGCCAGCGAAGACGGCAAGCTGCGGGTTCAATTGATGTTCGACAATGGTGCGGTGCTGCCGGTCGAGATGAGCGACGAGGCGGCCAAGAAGCTCGAAGCCGGTCTGGCGCGCGAACGACAGGCCAAGACTTAGCGGGCTGACGCAGGCCCGCTGGCCGGCCGGCAACCCGCCTGTGCCGGTGTTGCACATGTCGGGGCCTACCCGACCCGCCCCGGTGGCTGGCAAACCCGGGTGGTCAGCCGGTGGCCGCCCGCGTTATGGTGGGCCGTTGAGGGCCGCCAGCGCAGCCCGGCGTTGAACCCGGCCCCCCTTTGTCCATCCGATGACTGCCTGCCCATGAACCCCCTCGACTACCTGCTTCCCCCATCGCTGGAGCAGGCCCGGGCCGCGCTGGCCCTAGACCCGCAGGCCAAGCTGCTGGCGGGCGGCATGACCCTGATCCCGGTGCTCAAGCACCGCCTGGCCGCGCCCAGCCAACTGGTGGACATCGGCCGCCTGCCCGAACTGCAGACGCTGGCGGTGCAAGCCGGCCAGGTGACGCTGGGTGCCGGGCTGACCCACCGCGCGGTGGCGGCGTCTACGGCCCTGCAACAGGCCTTGCCCGGCTTGGCGCGGCTGGCCGGCGGCATTGGCGATGCC
>JANNZD010000499.1:0-16349 GCA_031410435.1 Betaproteobacteria bacterium
CGACCTGAACCAGCCCGGCCGCGGCAGCCTGCCGGACGCCGCGCTGGTGGCCATCCGCGAGGCCCTGCCGGCATTCGCGCGCCAGATCCCGGGCTTTGCGATGACTGATGCGGTGCTCACCGGGGTGGAGACGCGCACCTCATCGCCGCTGCGCATCAGCCGTGGCAAGGACCACCAGAGCCTGAACGTGCAGGGCCTGTATCCGGCCGGTGAGGGCGCGGGCTATGCCGGAGGCATCATGTCGGCCGGTGTGGATGGCATCGAGGTGGCCGAGGCGCTGGCGCGCCACTTGCTGGCGCAGCCGGCGTGAAGCCGGCCTGCCTGGACGGCCCGCCGTTGGGCGGGCCTCGCCCGTCAGACCGGCGTTGACTGTGGCGGCGCCGGCAAGGGAGCACCGCCGGGCCCGGCCTGGTAGGTCTGTGGCGAGACCGGGTCCTGCTGGCCGACGCCCGGCTTGCTCCAATCACAGACGCCGGCTGCGAACAGCGCGCTCAAACGGGCCTGCTGCGCTGCGGAAAACGTCACGCCGGCGTAGTCGCCAAACGCCAGCGGTTTGAGCTGGCACTTGAGGATATTCTCGGCCAGCGCGCCACCGGCCACCTGGCGCGGCGACGCATGCTTGGCCAGGCGCGCATCGGCGTCACACAGCGCCATGTCGGTGACCTTGGTGGCGAACGTGGCATCGCCGGTCAGGTAACACAGGTCCACCGCAGCGGCTGGCTTGGCGGCGATCACCTGAGCTTGGGTGCGTTCGGCATTGAGCCAGGCTTTCGGCGCGCTGGTCAGCAGACTCGACAGCCAGCTGTCCATGGTCAGCAGCGACGGCACGGTCACGGCCGCCACTTGCGCCGCCGTGCCCGGCAACAGGCCAGTGCCGTAGCGCCAGATCACCTGGTTGCCATGGTTGCCGGCGTTGCTGGCGTCGATGCGGGCGCGTTCGGAGAAGCTGCGCCAGATGTAGTGGATGCCCTGCTCGTCGTAGCCGCGCGAATCGATGATCGCCAACTTGCCCAGGTTCTTGCCGCTGGCAACGATGCCGCTCTTGTAGGCGATGTCCAGCGCAGGTGCGTCGGCCACGCTGCGCGCGGCCCGGCGGTTGGCATCGACGTCGAACCCGCCGATCTTCTCGTTCAGGGTGACGAACTCTTCCGCCGTCAGGCTGCCCGCCAGCAGCGCGTTCAGGCCGTATTGAAGGCCCACATTGTCCAGCGTCGACAAGGCCCGGGTGCTGCCGGCCGGGATGCCGGCGGTGGTGCCCCAGATCATCGCCGACAGGTCAACGTCGCCGCAGCGGGTGCCGTTCGGGTTGGTCACCGGGTCATAGACCAGTGCCGCCGGCAGCAGGCAGTTGTTGCGTGGCGCCTCGCCCGGGATCACGCCCATCGCACCGGTGGCGGCGTCGAGCACCAAGGTGCGCACGTAGTTGCCGGGCTTGCCATTGAAGCCAAAGGCGTTGTTCCAGGATTGGCATCCGACCTGGTCGAGGTGGCCGTTGACGGCGGTCTTCTTGGTGTTGATCTGCGCCTGTGTCAGGCCCGTCATCAACGCGGACCAGTCGGCGCTGGCGTAGAAGTTGACCAGCAGCACGCAGTCGGTGACTTCCATGCCGGTGGTGATCGAGTCGGGGTAGTCGCAGCTGGGCTGGATACCGTCGAGCAGGCCAGGGAAGGTCGAGGCCACCGTGTTCTGCTGGATCGATCCGCCCGAGCAGCCATTGCCCAGCGTGTATTTGATCTCGCCATAGCCGACCGTGATGCGCTCCTTCATCATCATCAGGGTTTCGGCGACCAGGACACGATTGGAGTTGTAGAGCGAATCGGTGAGGCTGTTGTCCACCACCATGAAGCCGCGCGACAGGGCAGCGTCGTCGGCCCAGTTCTGCTCGGTGCGGAACTGCAGCCGCGGCTGGCCGGTTGATGCGCCGAAGCTGTAGACCACCTTGCCGTTCCACTGCGGCTGCGGGTTCAGCGCGGTCCAGGGTGCGGCGCGGGTCGGGTCGAAGAGCACTGCAATGTCGTAGATGCCCCGGTTCACGGTGCCGCGCTCGACGCGCACGATGTAGGGCACCGTCAGGCCGTCGCTGGTGGTGGTGGTGGCCAGATCGACCGGCGCGCTGCCAACGGTATAGGGCTTGAAGCAGTTGTTGGCCGGAGCCGCAGCCGGTGGGCTCGGGTCGGGCAGGCCCGTCGTGCAGCCGGCGGTCGTGGTGCGGTAGAACAGCTTGGTTTCGGTAACGATATTGCACTGCGCGTCGATGGCCGCCGTGCTCAGGCCGCTGGCGTTGGACCCCGGCGTGTTGCCCACCGCCGACACCGGCGAGGGCGTGGCGCAGACCCAGGGCGTGGTCTGCGCGCTCAACAGCACCGGACCACCCACGGGATGGTTGGTCAGCACCAGCCTGGCGGCCGCAAAACTGCTGTTCGCGGCTGTGACGGTCAAGGTATTGGCGCCCGTCTTGAGGCCGCCCACCAGGCCCAGCGTGCGTCCGCTGGCCTGGGTCGTGAACGACGATGTGACGTCGCTGCCGTCTAGGTCGACCCTGAGCTGGGCCGCAGCCGCCCCGGCGGGCAGCTTGACCTCGACCAAGGCCAGCCCACCGCTGACCAGGTCGGCCCGGTTGGACAAGGTCTGCAGTGTGGTTCCAGGGGTGGGCTCGCTATCGCCCCAGCAGCCTGCGAGCAGCAGGCAAAGCATTGCCGCAGCCGCACTTGCACCCGCCGCCGAACGCCAAGTTCTGTCGATCATCACCGCTGTCTCCGGTAGCCCCGCAACGCTGGGTCAGGGGTTTGTTGTAGTGGCCGCATCAGGCAGCCGCCCGAGGTCAGGATAGCGGCCGGTCGGCTCGAAGGCGTGTCTCCACGGTGTCAAGGTGGCTTTGCCCACCGCGCCTCCGGCGGCCTGGCAGGGGCACCAAAGAAGAATGAATTCCGATCACCAAAGATCGAAACCGGGGCAGCGCCGATCCGCTGCGAAGTGGATTTCGGCACTCCTCTAAATTGGGCTCGAAAATGTCTTGACTGATGGGACCGAATTCAAGCGCGAGCAGCGGTCCTTCACCGAGCTGGGGCCCCGGTTGCCGCACCGTGGCCCCTGTACCCTGGGCGGCCTCGTCATCCCGCCTTCAGCGCGAACACCAGGCAAGTGGTGGTGGCATGCGCATACAGCTTGCCGTCGGGCCCGACGATGCGGGCCTCGGCGGTGGCCAGCTGGCGGCCGCTGTGGATCACCTGGCCGATGGCGCGCAGGGGGCCGGTCTTGGCAGAGGCCGCACGGACGATGTTCACGCCCAGCTCGGCGGTGGTGTAGCCGTAGCCGGCCGGCACCGTGGTGTGCACCGCGCAGCCCAGCGCCGAGTCCAGCAGGGTGGCATACCAGCCGCCATGCACCGTGCCCAGCGGGTTGTAGTGCTTGAGCTGCGGCGCGCCCTGGAACACCGCGCGGCCCGCCGCCACCTCGACGAGGGCGAAGTCCAGCGTGTCGGCGATATGCGGGTAGGGCAGCTCGCCGGCCAGCATCTTCTGCATCACCTGCAGGCCGCTCAGGCCGGCCACCTGCTCGGGCCGGGCCACGCCGGCCCGGGCGCCACCGGCCAGCATGGCGCAGCGTACCTGCTCACCCTGCGCGGCCCAGGCGGCGGCGGTGGCCCGGGCTTGGTCAGGCGAGGAGGACGGGGCAGGGAGGGCCGTGGCGGTGCTTGGGTTCATGATCGGTGCGGCAGCAACAGGGTTGGACAAGATCGGATGCGGTTTCGATGGCATCTGCAACAATTGTAGCTACAATTGTTGAATGGCCACCGATCCTTCGTCCCAAGACCTGGCGCAGGCCGGCGCCATCGGCGGGGCCAAGCCCCGGGGCTGCACCAACTTCAAGCTGCGCCAGCTGTTGCGGCGGGTGTCGCAGCGCTATGACGCGGAGATGGCGCAGGCCGGCCTGAAGACCACGCAGTTCTCGCTGCTGTCCAGCCTGCAGACGCTGGGGCCGTCCCGGCCCGGCGACCTGGCGGCGGCGATGGGCATGGAGGCGTCCACCCTGACCCGCAACCTCAAGCTCCTGGTGGCGGCCGGCTGGGTGGCGCAGGGCGCGGGGGCCGATGGCCGCAGCCGCCGGGTCAGCCTGACCGATGCCGGCCGGGCCAAGCGGGCCGACGCGCTGCGCTGCTGGCGCGTGGCCCAGCAGGCCATGAACGACACATTGGGGGTCGAGCAGGTGCTGGCCCTGCATGCACTGATCGATCAATCGCTGGCGCTGTTGGCGCCCTTGCCTGGAGACACCGACGATGACTGACCCTAGCACCACAGGCGCCGCGCCGGCCCGCCCCTGGGCCGTCTGGTGGGTGCTGCTGGCGGCGGCCGGCACCTTTGCGCTGACCATGGGCACGCGCCAGAGCATGGGCCTGTTCCTGGGCCCGCTGAACACCGCCACCGGCCTGGGGTTGGGGCAAATCAGCCTGGCCTTTGCCTTCGGCCAGCTCTGGTGGGGTTTGACGCAACCCTTTGCCGGCGCGCTGGCCGACAAGCTGGGCGCCGGCCGGGTGCTGGCGATCGGCGTGGCGCTGGTGGCGCTGGGCACGCTGATCACGCCCTATATGACCAGCACGGCCGGGTTGATCCTGGCCATCGGCGTGCTGGCTGCCGGCGGCGCCGGCATGGCCGGGCCGGCGGTGCTGATGGCCACCACGATGCGGCTGATCCCGCCCGAACGCCGCGCCATGGCCACCAGCATCGTCAATGCCGGCGGGTCGGCCGGGCAGTTCGTGATGGCGCCGGTGGCCGGCGCGCTGCTGATCGGCCTGGGCTGGAGCAGCGCGATGCAGGTGCTGGGCCTGCTGGTGCTGCTGGCGCTGCCGGCGGCCCTGGTGCTGCGCGGCGTGCCGGCCCCCGCGCTGGCCACGCCTGGAGCGCCGGCAGCGGCCGCGCCGCTGTCCACCGGCCAGGCAGTGAGGGCCGCGCTGCGCCACCCCAGTTTCCTGCTGCTGGCTGGCGGATTCTTCGTCTGCGGCTTTCATGTCGCCTTCCTGGGCACCCATCTGCCGGGGGTGGTGGCGGCCTGCGGCCTGCCGCTGCAATACGCCGGCTGGTCGCTGGCGATGCTGGGCCTGTTCAACATCGTCGGCAGCCTGGCCATCGGCTGGGCGATGGGCCGCTGGCGGCTGAAATCGCTGCTGTCGCTGCTGTACGCAGCGCGGGCGCTGTTCGTGCTGGCCTTTCTGCTGGCGCCCAAGACCGGGCCGGTGATGCTGCTGTTTGCCGCCGCGATGGGTGTCACCTTCCTGTCCACCGTGCCGCCCACCGCCGGCCTGGTGGCCAGGTTCTTCGGCACCCGCCACATGGCCACCCTGTTCGGCCTGGTGATGCTGACCCACCAGGTGGGCGGCTTCCTGGGCGCCTGGCTGGGCGGCCAGGTGTTCGAGGCCAATGGCAACTACGACCTGGTCTGGTACCTCGACATCGCGCTGGCGGTGGGCGCGGCGCTGGTCCACCTGCCGATCCGCGAAGCGCCGCTGGCGCCGGTGCCGGCCGCCGCCTGAGCCGCTGGCTTCAGGGCCGGGCCGGGCTGCCCACGGTGCCCTGCACCCAGGCGATTCGGCGCCGCAGCCGGGCCGCTTCGTCGGTGGCGCCGGCCGCATCGGCGCGCTGGGCCGCCAGGCCCAGCCAGGCCAGCAGTGGCCGCCGCCAGCCCTGGGCTGACGCGGTGTCAGTCGCCAGCGTGATCGTCGCCGGGTTGGCGCGGCCGGTCTGCAGCAGCACGCCGGCGGCCACCAGGCGCGCGACCGGGTCGGCGATGGCCGCCAGCGCGGCGTCGGTGTCGGCGCCGGCCGCCGCCACCGCCTGCTGGGCGGGCGGCAGCAGGGCCAGGTCGGCCGGCGCGGCCTGACCGGCCTGACCGGCCAGATAGGCGGCATAGGCGCGCTCGGCGGCCGGTGCGTCGGCACGGTAGGGCTCGAAGGCGGGGCAGCGGGTGAGCTCCAGGCTGGCCACCTGCGCGGCGCAGCGCAGCAGGGCCGCGCGGGCCAGCAGGTCGGCCCGGCCGGTGCGCGACAGCTCGCGCTGCGCGCGCTCGAACTCGGCATCGGCCACGCGGGTGTCGCCGGCCAGGTAGGCGGCCACCGCGCGGTCCAGCGATCCATGGGCATTGAGCTGCCAATCGGGCGGCGGCGGCCCGCCGGCGCAGGCGGCCAGGGCCAGGGCGACGGCGCCGGCCAGCGCTGCAGGCAGGCCCGCCGTGCGACAGCGGTGCTTGGCCATCGGTGCCCGGCTCATGGCAGCTTCACCTCGGTGTCGCGCGCAAACGGCCATTTGCGGTTGATTTCATCGACCAGCTGCTGCACCTTGCGCAGGCTGGCGTCCACCTCGGCGCGCAGCGCGCCCAGATCGGTGGTGGCGATGCGGGCATTGGCGGCAATGCCCTGGGCCTCGGCCAGCAGGCCGTCCACCCGCTTGAGCGACTGGCGCGCCTCGCCCAGCATCGCATTGAGCTGTTGCACCGTGGCCCGCGTATCGCGCATCAGCCCCTCCGGGCCGAAGACCTGGGCATCGGCCTTGCCGGCGATGGCATCGACCTTGCCGGTCAGCGCGTCGGCCTTGCCCAGCAGGCCGGTGGCGGCGGCCAGCATCGCATTGGTGCGGTCCAGCGTGCCCAGCAGCCTGTTGGCATCGGCCTCGTTGCCCAGCAGCAGGCCGAGCCCGCCGCGCTTGCCGGTGAGGGTGTCGGTGGCGGTCTGCACATTGCGCAGGCTGGCCGCCAGCGGGCCGTCGGTGGCGCTCAGGTTGCCCAGGTTTTGCACCAGGTCCTTGGCGGCGGCTACCAGCTTGGGGATCTCGGCACTGGCGTCGCCGACCAGCACCTTGCGCTCGGCGCCGTCGGCCAGCGGCGGGTCGGCCAACTGGCCGCTGTAGGCGCGCAGATTGGTATTGCCAAGCAGGCCGCGCACCAGCGTGAACACGCTGCTGCTGCGCAGCCATTTGGCATCGCGCTGGGGCACGTCGATGACGATGCGGGCATTGCCGTCGGCTGCCAGCTCGATCGCGCGTACCCGGCCGATGGGGAATCCGGAGAAGGTCAGGTCCATGCCCACCACCACGCCTTCGGAGTCATCGGCCACCAGCACCAGGCGCTGATGGGCCTCGAACACGCCGCGGGCATACATCAGGTAGCCGATGGCCGCGCACACCAGGGCCAGCAGGAGCAAGAGCAGTGCGGCGGCCTTGAGCTCGAGATGGCGCACCGGCACCAAGGGCTGGGTGGCGGCACCGGACGGGTCGGCGGCCGGCGGGGCGGCGGGCACAGGCAGGGTGGGCTGGGGGTCGGTCATCGATCGGTTTGGCCGGCTGTGCGGGCGCGGTCAATAGTAGTTGCCCACCAGCGAGGCCGCTTCGATCAGCAACAGCACCAGCAGCAGCCGCACCAGACCCTGCAGTGCGGCACTGGTGTTGCTGCGCCCGCCCGGACCGGCCTGCAGTGCGGCGGCCATCGGGATCAAGGCCACTGCCGCGCTCGACAGCAGCACCTTGAGCACCAAGATCAGGCTGACCGCCGGGCTGAAGACCCGGCCGACCGTGCGGGTGTAGCGCTCGAGGCCGCCCAGGGTGAAGCCATGCACCGACAGGTAGGCCAGCAGCAGCGTGATCACCCCGCTGACCGCCGCCAGCATGGCCACCGAGAACATGGCTGCCACCACCCGGGGCAGCACCTCGCGGGTGAGCGGGTCGATGCCGGCCCGGGCCAGGGTGTCGAATTCGCCGCGCCGGCGCATGCGCAGCACCTCGGCGCCAAGCGGGATGGCCGCGCGCAGCGCCGCAAACAGCGCGGCGGTGAGCGGGATCAGCTCGAGCACCAGCACCCGCACCACCATTTCCAATGCGTATTGCGACAGGCCGTAGCTCAGAGAAGTGACGACAACGATGCGGATCACCACCAGGCTGAGCAGGGCCGAGACCGCGCAGTAGCCCAGCACGATGGGGGCACTGCCGGTGTAGATCTGGCGTGCCAGCGCTTGGCGGTTGCCGGCCTGGGCCAGTGTGGCCGGGGACAGTGCCAGCACCAGCAGCACCGCCCCCAGGTGCAGCACCTGCCACCAACTGGCCAGCCAGGCCAGGCCGGCGGGGCCCAGGCCGGACAACGCGTTCGGGCGGGCGGCGGCAGCGGGCATGGCGGGATGATAGGCGCGGGTCAGCCGGGTGGGCGTCGCGGCGGCAGCACCACCGCGGCCAGGCCGGGGCGCAGACCGGCCCCGGTGGGCGCAGCCGCAGGCCCGCTGATGTCGGCCAGCGTGGCCGCGTCCAGTGCCCGGAAGTAGGCCTGCAGTGCGTCGTCAAGCAGGTGTTTCAGGCGGCAATCGGGCGCCAGGCCACAGGCATTGGTCGCCGCGTCGAAACACTCCACCAGGCGGAAATCGGTTTCTGACGCCCGGATCACCGCGCCGATACGGATGGCGGCCGGGTCCTGCAACAGGCGCAGGCCGCCGCCGCGGCCGCGGCTGGTCTCGACCAGGCCCTGGCGCGCCAGGGCATTGACGATCTTCATCAGGTGGTTCTTGGACAGGCCATGGTGTTCGGCGATCTCGCCGATGGTCACCTGCTGGCCACGCCGCGCCGCGCAGTACATCAGCACGCGCAGGGTGTAGTCGGTGTACTCGGACAGGCGCATCGCAAAGCCTTTAAAGATGCATGCAGTGTATTGCTTTGGTCGGGCATCGAATTTAAGATGCATAAAAACTGCATCTTTGAGAACCGAGCGCCTGCCCACCGCCATGACCGCCCCTGTCACGCCCCTGCCGCCCGCCCTGACACCCACCCGGCCGCCCGCTGTGCGGCGGGCCATCGCCCTCCCGGTGCTCGGCGCCAGCGCAGCGGCGGCCGCCGCGCCGGCGCCGCGCGGCTGGCCGCTGTGGCGGCTGGGCTTCCGGCCCTTCTACCTGGGCGCGGCGCTGTTCGGCGCGCTGGCCGTGCCGCTGTGGGTGGCGCTGCTGCTGGGCGCCTTGCCAGCCAGCCTGCCGGTAGCGCCGCTGCTGTGGCATGCGCACGAGATGCTGTTCGGCTTTGCGGCGGCGGTGATCGTGGGCTTCCTGCTCACCGCCGGCCGGGCCTGGACCGGCCTGGCCACGCCGCGCGGGCCGCTGCTGGCCGGCCTGGCCGGGCTCTGGCTGGCGGCGCGTGCCACGGCCTGGTTCGGCCCGTATGCGCTGCATGCGGCGCTGGACCTGGCGCTGCTGCCGCTGGTGGCGCTGATTCTGGTGGACCGCCTGCTGCGCGCCGGCAACCGGCGCAACCTGCCGCTGGCCGGCCTGCTGCTGGCGCTGGCCGCTGCCAATGGCGCTTTCCATGCCGCCGTGCTGGGCTGGCTCAGTTTGGCGCCGCTGCAGCCCCTGCATGCCGGGCTGGCGCTGATCGTGATGATCGAGTGCGTGATGGCCGGCCGGGTGATCCCAGCCTTCACCATGTCGGCGCTGCCGGGCCTGCGGCTGCAGGTGCCGCAGTGGCTGGAGATCAGCGCCTTGGACAGCACCGCGGCCGGCCTGGCGTTGTGGGTGCTGGCACCTGCGGGCCCGGCCGGCGCAGCGGTGCTGGGCGCTGCCGCGCTGTTGCAGGCCGCCCGGCTGTGGCGCTGGCAGCCCTTGCGCACCCGCGGCCGGCCCATCCTGTGGGTGCTGCACGCGGCCTATGCCTGGGTGCCGCTGGGCCTGGCGCTGCTGGCGCTGGCCCAGTGGGGGGTGCTGTCGGCCACGGCCGGCCTGCATGCGCTGGCGGTGGGCGCCACCGGCGGCCTGATCATCGGCATGGTCACCCGCACCGCGCGCGGCCACACCGGTCGGCCCTTGAAGGTGGGGCGCTGGGAGGTGGCGGCCTACAGCCTGGTGATGGCTGCCGCGCTGCTGCGGGTGGCGCTGCCGCTGCTGCCGGCCGCGCTGTGGGCGCCGGTGCTGGTCCTGGCCGTTGCGGCCTGGGCGGCGGCCTTCGGCCTCTACCTGGCGCTCTACGCGCCCTGGCTGCTGGCCACCCGGCTGGACGGCAAGGATGGTTGAGAACCCGCCATGACCCTGATCGTCTCCGGAACCCGGCCAGTGATGGCAGCCAGCAAGCCTATGCTGCAACGATGACCATCATTCCCATCCGGGCCGTGCCCACCGACGAGTCCACCGACCCCGGCGCGCTGTTCGCGTCGATGTACCAGAAGCAACCCGACATCTATGCCCGTTCGGTCAAGGGCTGGTTCGCGGCCTGGCGCTGGGTTTTCGTCTGGCTGACCCAGCTGTTCTTCTACGGCATGCCCTGGCTGCAATGGGGCGGCCGTCAGGCCCTGCTGTTCGATCTGGAGGCCCAGCGCTTCTACATCCTGGGGCTGGTGCTCTACCCGCAGGACCTGATCTTCCTGGCCGCGCTGCTGGTGATCTCGGCACTGGCGCTGTTCTTCTTCACGGCCGTGGCGGGCCGGCTGTGGTGCGGCTACACCTGCCCGCAGACCGTCTACACCGAGATCTTCATGTGGGTGGAGCGCCGGATCGAGGGCGACCGCATCGCCCGCATGCGCCTGGACCAGGCGCCCTGGGGGCCGGCCAAGCTGTTGCGCAAGGGCGCCAAGCAGGCCGCCTGGCTGGCCATCGGGCTGTTCACCGGCTTCAGCTTCGTCGGCTATTTCACGCCCATCCGCGAGCTGGCCCAGGCCGTGCTCGGCTTCAGCGTGTCGCCCTGGAATGCCTTCTGGGTGCTGTTCTACGGCGCCGCCACCTATGGCAATGCCGGCTACCTGCGCGAGCAGATGTGCAAGTACATCTGCCCCTATGCGCGCTTCCAGAGCGCGTTGATCGACCGCGACTCGCTGATCATCACCTACGACCTGGCGCGCGGTGAGCCGCGTGGCTCGCGCTCGCGCAAGGCCCCGGCCGCAGCCCAGGGCAAGGGCGATTGCATCGACTGCACCCTGTGCGTGCAGGTCTGCCCCACCGGCATCGACATCCGCAACGGCCTGCAGAACGAGTGCATCGGTTGCGCCGCCTGCATCGACGTGTGCAATGACGTGATGGACAAGATGGCCTACCCGCGCGGCTTGATCCGCTACGCCACCGAAAACGCCGTGCAGCAGGGCTGGGGCCGCCTGCAGATGTTCAAGCGCGCGCTGCGCCCGCGGGTGTTGATCTACGGCGCGGCATTGGCCGCCACCAGCATCGCCTTTGCCGCCAGCGTGGCGCTGCGCAGCCCTTTCCAGGTCGATGTGATCAAGGACCGCAGCAGCCTGGCCCGCAGCGTCGGCGAGGGCGACATCGAAAACGTCTACCGGCTGCAGGTGACGAACCGCACCGAGCAGGCCCAGGTCTACCGCTTTGCGGTCAGCGGCATCCCCGGGCTGCGCCTGGCCGCAGCCGATCTGCGCGTGGCCCCGGCCGGCATCCAGTCCCAGGTCTTGAGTCTGCGGTTGCCTGCGGCAGCAGCCCAGGCGCTGCGCGGGCAGTCGGTGCCGGTGCTTTTCGAGGTCTCACTGCTGGGGCCGGACGGCGCTGGCCGGCCGGCGCCGCTGCGCGAGAAGTCAACCTTCTTCGTGCCGCGCTGAGGCGGCGCCCAGCCCCGGCGCGCCGCCGCTGCCGGCCCGACCTGTCGAGGGGCGGAGCCCGCCGCGCAAGACCGCCTCAGAACGGCGCCGGGCTGTGGAACTGCAGGGCCGGCAGCGGTCCGCCCGGGCCGGCCAGGGTCTCGATGGCCAGGTCGCTGGCATGCAGCAGCAGCCGGGGTGCGGCGGCGGCCCAGATCGGGTCGGCATACAGCGCATCGCCCAGGATGGGGTGGCCGATCGCGGCCAGGTGCAGCCGCAGTTGGTGGGTGCGGCCAGTCAGCGGGCGCAGGTCCAGGCGGGTGGTGCCGGCTGCGCTGTCGCGCTGCAGCACCTGCCAGTGGGTCAGCGAGGGCTTGCCGGCCGGGTGGTCCACCCGCTGGCGCGGCCGCTGCGGCCAATCGGCGGCCAGCGGAAGATCGATCTCGCCCTGCTCGCCGGCCAGTGTGCCGGCCACCACCGCGACATAGCGCTTGTGCACCCGCCGATCGGCAAAGGCGATGGACAGCGCCCGCTGCATCGCCGCGCCCCGCCCAAAGACCACCAGGCCGGAGGTGGCCATGTCCAGCCGGTGCACCACCCGCGCGTCGGGCCAATGCGCGGCCACCCGGCTGGCCAGGCAGTCGGCCTTGTCTGGGCCGCGGCCGGGCACGCACAGCAGGCCGGCGGGCTTGTCGGCCACCAGCAGCGTGGCGTCGACATGGACCAATTTGAAAGGTGGCGCGGCGCAGGGCATGGGCCCAGCATACCCAGCCTCGACAGCTGACAAGAAACGATACAGGCCGATACCCGCCTGACAGGACGCGGGCGGCCGGCGGCGCGACCATGGCCTCGCCATTCAACCCCTTTGGAGATCTCACCATGAAGACCTGGCTCAAGCGCAGCCTCATCGGCCTGTTCGGCACCGCCGTGTTGTTCGGCAGCCTGGCCGCCTGCTCGCACCGCCACCACGCCGGTGGCCGGCTGAGCGATGCCGACGTGGCGCAACTGCGCGAACGCTTCATCGGCAAGGCCACCCGGGAGCTGTCGCTGGACAGCGCGCAGGTGCAGCGCCTGGGCCTGCTGGCCGACGCGCTGGCGGCCCAGCGCAGCGCCCTGATCGCCGACGGCGCCAACCCGCGCAGCGAGATGCAGGCGCTGATGACCGGTGCGCAGTTCGACCGCAGCCGGGCCCAGGCCCTGATTGAAAGCAAGACCGGCGCGGTCAAGGACAAGGCGCCGGCGGTGGTCGGCGCGATGGCCGACTTCTTCGACAGCCTGCAGCCGGCCCAGCAACAGAAGCTGCGCGACTTCATGGCCAAGGGGCACGGCCATGGCCATGGCTTTGGCCGCGGTTGACGCAGGCCGGTGAGGCGGTGGCTTGAGCCGAAGCGGGCGCGCTGCCGGGCGGGCGGCGCGCGCGGCCGCTTAGCATCGGGCCAGTCCCACCATGCCCCGCATCCTGCTGATCGACGATGACGAGCACCTGGCCGCGCCCTTGGCGGCCTATTTGCGCCGGTTTGATTTCGAGCTGCAGGCTGCGCTGCGGCCCAGCCAGGGCCTGGCCCTGCTGGCCCGCCCGGGGGTGGCCCACGGCGGCTTCGATGCGGTGATCCTGGACGTGATGCTGCCCGAGATGGACGGCTTCGAGCTGTGCCGGCGCATCCGCCAGCAGCATGCCGTCCCGCTGTTGATGCTGACTGCCCGGGGTGAGCTGAGCGACCGCATCGTCGGCCTCGAACTGGGTGCCGACGATTACCTGCCCAAACCCTTCGAACCGCGCGAACTGGCGGCCCGGCTGCAGACCATCTTGCGCCGCAGCCGGCCTGCCGCGGGTGGCGTGCCGGCGTTGGACGCAGCGCTCGCCTTCGATGGCTTGCACATCGACCCGCAGCGGCGCCAGGTGCAGCGCCTGGGCCAGCCGGTGGCGCTGACCAGCACCGAGTTCGAACTGCTGCTGCTGCTGGCGCGCGAGCCGCGGCGGGTGTTCACCCGTGACGAGATCCTCAACCGTCTGCGCGGCCGCGACGCCGACCTCTACACCCGGGCGGTGGACTTGCTGGTCAGCCGGCTGCGCAAGAAGCTGGAGCCGCTGGCCTGCATCAATACCCTGCGCAATGCCGGCTACACCCTGGCGCTGGGGCGCGCGCCATGACGGCCCCGGTCGGGCCGGGCGCAGCCGCCGCGCCGCTGCCCGCCCGGCCGCCCTGGCGCCGGCGGGCGGGCTGGCGCCACCGCTTCGCGCATTCGATCAAGGCCAGGCTGGTGGCGCTGTTCCTGCTGCTGGCGCTGGGCAGCACCGGCCTGTTCGTGGCCGGCACGCGCGAGTGGTTCTCCAACGGCTGGCGCGAGCTGGCACGGCCGTTGATCAGCGACTATGTCGACCGCCTGGCCGCCGACATCGGCAGCCCGCCCGACCTGCAGCGGGCCCAGGCCATCGCGCAAAGCCTGCCCTTGACCATCCACATCGACGGGCCGCTGCTGCGCTGGCAGTCCCACCCGGGGCGCGCCGAGCACGCGCCGCGCGACGAGGCGCTCAAGGCCATGCTGGTCCGCGTCAGCGCCGATGGCCACCGCATCAGCTTCGGTGTCCGGGCCTGGCGCTGGGACGATCACCCCGGCGGCCTGGGCTGGGGGATTTTGGCCGGGCTGCTCGGCCTGACCGGGCTGGCCTATGCCTATGTGCGGCACCTGTTGCGGCCGCTGGACGACATACGCGCCGGTGCGCTGCGCCTGGGCGAGGGCGATTTCTCGCGCCCCATCCCGCTGCGCCGCCCGGACGAGCTGGGCCAGCTGGCCGCCCAGGTCAACACCATGGCCGGCCGTCTGCAGCACATGCTGGAGGGCCAGCGCGGCCTGTTGCTGGCGATCAGCCATGAGCTGCGCTCACCCCTCACCCGGGCCCGCCTGCATGCCGAGTTGCTGGGCGAGGGCGCTGCGCGTGAGGCCCTGCTGCGCGACCTGGGCCAGATGCGCGACCTGATCAGCGACCTGCTCGAAAGCGAGCGCCTGGCCGCCGGCAGCGCCGCGCTGCAGCGCGAACCGACCGACCTGAATGCGCTGGTGCGCGAGCAGGTGGCCCGGCAATTTACCGGGCGCGGCATTGCCCTGGTGCTCGATCCCCAGCTGCCACTGCTGGGTCTGGACCGGGTCCGCCTGCAGCTGCTGGTGCGCAACCTGCTGGACAACGCGCTGCGCCATGGTGCCGGTGCGCCGGTGTCACTGCACACCGCCTGCACCGCCCAGGGGGTGGCGCTGCGCGTGCGCGACCTCGGCCCTGGCTTGGCCGAGGCGCAGCGCGCCCAGCTGGGCCAGGCCTTCTACCGGCCCGACGCGGCCCGCACCCGGTCGGCTGGCGGCGTCGGTCTGGGGCTGTATTTGTGCCGCCTGGTGGCCGAATCCCATGGCGGCCAGTTGGTCATCGAAAACACCCAGCCCGGCCTGCAGGTGAGCCTGCAGCTGCCGCTGCCTGGGGCTGCAGCGGCCTGAATCCGCCGGGTGGGCGGTCTGCGCCTGCGCGTCGCGGCTATGGCCTCAATCGGCCTTAGGGTGCTGGGACCGCAGTGCCGCCGCGCGCAGATCGGCGGCAAAGCCGGGTTCGCGGGCTTCGATGCGGCTGGCCCAGGCCAGCACCTCCTCGGCATTGCGCGGTTCCTGCTGGCGCTTGCTCACCAGCCAGTTGTCGAGTGCGCGCAGCTGCTGGATCACCGCGCCGGCCCAAGCACCCAGCCAAAGCGAGGCACGCGGGACAACCAGGCGGCCAGGGCGGCCAAAGCTCATGGAAGCGTTGCTCATGGTGAAGACTCCTTCTTCAGACAGAACCCGGATCAGGTTCATGTTGCAGTGCAGTATAGGGTTTTCACTAGGTACGGGACGGCGGCCGGCATTTCCCCGGCCGCAAACATGGCTTTCATCACACGCTACGACGCCGCTGTGGTTTTTTGCCCCGGGCTGGCAGTTTGGGCGGCGTCACGGGCTTGACGCTGCGCGGGCGGCGGGTGAACACTCGCGGTTCGTTCAACCGACCTGAAGGAGCGTGCCATGACCCAGACCGCCATTGCCCCCCTGGTCGCTGCCCGGGCCGCGCGCCTGAACGCTTGAACGCCTGAACGCCACCTGGCCTGACCGGCCAGGCCGCCTCCTGGCGCCGGCCTCTGCCGTTGCGCCGCAGCCCGCACCGACCCCCTTGCCCCTAGTTGCGGCCGACGCCTGGCGTCGGCCGTGCCCTGGCGCGGTGGCTGCGGTCGCCGCGCCGATGTCCGGCCAGCGCGCTGCGGCGCGCCGGCCGGCACGGATGGTGAATCACGATGTCAGAAACCCTTGAACTTGAAGCCCTGGCCCGGGTGGGCCTGGGTCCCCGGGTGCGCCGCCAATTGGCCTGCGGCATCGCCGACCCCAGCGCCCGGCCGATGCGCGTGACCCAGGTCCAGCGTGAACACCTGCTGCTGCACGACGGCCGCCGGGCGTACCGGGCCCAGGCCGCGCCGGCCCTGGTCGACGACCTGGACGCCCAGCAAGAGTCGCTGGCCGTGGGCGACTGGGTGCTGGCCCAGCCCGGCGGCGCTTCGGGTTGGCGCATCACCTGCCGGCTGCCGCCCGCCAACCAGATCACCCGCCGCACCCAGGACAGCCGCGCCGGGGACGACCGCCGCCGGGCCCAGCGCCAGGTGCTGGTGAGCAATGTCGACACGGCCCTGCTGGTGATGGGCCTGGACGCCGACTTCAACCTGCGCCGGCTCGAGCGCTACCTGGCCCTGACCCGGCTGGCCGGTGTTTCGGCGCTGCTGCTGCTGAGCAAGGCCGACACCGTGGCCGCGGCGTTGCGTGAC
>JANNZD010000500.1:0-4684 GCA_031410435.1 Betaproteobacteria bacterium
CGCACCGGGCACAGTGATCAGGGTGATCAGCACGGTGTTCTTGGTGGCGTTCCAGAAGGCCTTGTCGTCCAGCACCATCGCGTAGTTTTCCCAGCCGACGAACTTCAGCCCACCGCCCCCGCCTGACAGGCGCAGGTCGAAGAAGCTGTTGAAGATCAGCTTGGCGATCGGGTAGACCACGATCAGCGCCAGCAGCAGGAAGGCCGGCGTGAGCAGCATCAGGCCCAGCAGGCGCTCGCTGGGGTCGCGCAGGCGGTCCATCAGGCGGGGCTGTGCCATGGGCTGGAGGCTGCGAGGGTGGCGTTGACGTCCGCTCAGCGCATCACGCGGCGCAGCTTGCCTTCGATCTCGTCCACGCCCTCGGTGGGCGTCTTGGTGCGCGCCAGCACGGCGCTGGTGGTGGTGCGGATCACGTCGCTGACCTGGCCGTATTCCTTGCTCATCGGCCGGCTCTTGCCGGCGATCACCACATTGGCCGCGTCCTTGAACCAGGGCACCTGCTTGGTCACGTCGGCATCGGTGTAGACGCTCTGGTAGGTGGGCAGCAGCGAGCCCTCCACCGCCAGGAACTTGCTGGCCTCGGGGCTGGCCAGGTACTTCACCAGCTTGGCCGACTCGGCCTTGCTCTTGCTGAAGGCGCTGACGGCCCATTGCCAGCCACCCACGCAGGTGGCGCTGCGGCCGCCGGCCATGGCCGGCAGCGGCATCACGCCCACCTTGCCCTGCACGGTGGAATCCTTGTCGTCCTTGAAGCGGTCCCAGGCAAAGCCCCAATTGATCGCGAACAGCACCTGGCCGGCCTTGAATTCATTCACCGTGTCGGGCGTCTTGACCTCGGCCACGTTTTTCTTGATCACGCCGGCGTCCACCATGCCTAGCCACTGATTCAGGCCCTTGACCGCGGCACCCTTGTCCAGCGTCATCTTGCCGCCGGCGTCATTGAAATCCTTGTTCTGGCCCCAGTAGGGCAGCAGGAAGGTGCAGACCGCGCCTTCGATCGGCGCGCCCTGGATGCTCAGGCCCTGCAGATTGGGGTTGCCGGATTGAGATTCTGCGGCCAGCACCTTCTTGGCCGCCGCAGTGAGTTCATCCCAGGTCTTGGGCTCGGCCACGCCATGCTTGGCCAGCAGGTCCTTGCGGTAGTACATGAACATCGCGTCGGCAAAGGCCGGCATCGCGGCGATCTTGCCGTCGACCACATTGCTGACCGCGTACACCGGCAGGTAGGGCTTCAGGGCCACCGCCGGCTCGCCGACATAGGCGTTCAACGGCTCCAGCCAGCCGGCGCCGAAGTACTGCGCCGGGTTGACGATGTCGATCATGTAGATGTCGATCGCGCTGTCCTTGGCATTGAGCACCGTGCTCAGGTACTGGCGCTGCAGTTCGCTGGTGGCGCCGCCGGTCTCGATGTCGATGGTGAGACCGGGGTTGGCCTTCTGGTAATCGTCGAAGAGCCTGCGCATCAGGTCGGGGCGCTGGTTGGTGCCACCCGAGAACACCCGCAGCTTGGTCTGGGCCTGGGCGGCCAGCGGGGCGGACAGGCCCGCCGTCACGGCAAGTGCGGCCAGGGCCGACAGCGCGGCGGTCAGCATCGAATCACGGCGTTTCATGGGATGTCTCCTGTCAGGGGGTCGGTGAGAGGCAGGCGCAGTGTGCGGCAGGTCAGAGGGCCTGGCCGCTGTCTGCGTCAAACAGATGCATGTGTTCGGCCTGCAGATGCAGGATACGTCGGGCCCCCGGCGCATCGCGGAAGGACGCCGGGCAGCGCGCCACCAGCTCAACCGCGCCGACGCGGAAGATCACCAGGGTCTCAGCGCCCAGTGGCTCGAGCAGCAGCACCTCGGCGTCCAGCGCCGCGCTGCCGTCGCCGGTGGGCGCCAGCGTCAGGTTCTCGGGCCGGACACCGAACTTCAGCTTGGCCACGCCCTGGCAGCGCTGCGCTAGGCTGGCCGGCAAGGCGAAATGCACGCCGCCCAGGTCGGCCACGCCCTGGGCCACGCGGCAGTCGACCAGGTTCATCGGCGGCGCGCCGGTGAAGCCGGCCACGAACAGCGCCGCTGGCTGGTTGTAGATGCGCTCGGGCGTGTCGTACTGCATCAACCGGCCAGCCGACAGCACGGCAATGCGGTCGGCCAGGGTCATCGCCTCGACCTGGTCATGGGTGACGTAGATGATGGTCGCACCCAGGCGTTGGTGCAGCTTCTTGATCTCGGTGCGCATCTCGTGGCGCAGCTGGGCGTCCAGGTTGGACAGCGGCTCATCGAACAAGAAGACCTTGGGCTGGCGCACGATGGCACGGCCGATGGCCACGCGCTGGCGTTGGCCGCCCGACAAGGCCGCGGGCCGGCGGTCCAGCATGTGGTCGATGTGCAGCAGCCGGGCCGCGTCCATCACCCGGCGCTTGATCTCGTCCTCGGGTGTCTTGCGCAGGCGCAGGCCGAAGGCCATGTTGTCATACAGGGTCTTGTGCGGATAGAGCGCGTAGTCCTGGAACACCATCGCGATGTCGCGGTGGCGCGGCGGCAGGTCGTTGACCACCTGGCCGTCGATGCGGATGGTGCCGCCCGAGATCGGTTCCAGCCCGGCCACCATGCGCAGCAGGGTGCTCTTGCCGCAACCCGACGGGCCGACGAAAACGACGAACTCGCCATGCTTGATCTGCAGGTCCACGCCGTGGATCACGGTGACCTTGGCGTCGTAGCTCTTGACGACGCGTTCGAGTTGGACGTCGGCCATCGCCTTGCCTCGTCAATAACCCGAGGCGTTGGCAGCGGGCCCCGTGCCCGGCGCCTCGCGCAGCGCCTGCACCGCACCGGTGGCCGCGCGCATCAGCAGGCCCAGGTCGGACGCGATGGCGACGAAGTCGAAGCCCATGGCGCGGTACTCGCGCACCAGCTCGGGCGTGCCGCCCACCGTGCCCACTGGTTTGCCCACGGCCTTGCAACGCTTAACCGCATCGGCCATCAGCGCCATCACCGCCGGGTGGGTGAGTTGGCCGACATGGCCCATGCTGCCCGACAGATCGGCCAGGCCGAGGAAGAGCGCATCCACCCCGGGCACCGCGGCGATGGCCTCCAGCGCGGCCACCGCCGGCGGGGTTTCCAGTTGCACGATCACCGAAATGCCGGCGTTGGCGGTGTTGAAGTAGTTGGGCACCGTGCCGAAGCGGGTGGCCCGGCTCATGCCGGCCATGCCGCGGATGCCGGCGGGCGGGTAGAAGCAGGCGGCCACCGCGCGTCGGGCCTCGTCGGCGTTCTGCACGAAGGGCACCAGCAGGGTGGTGGCACCAGCATCCAGCACCCGCTTGAGCGTGACCAAATCGTTCCACGGCACCCGGGTGACCGGCAGCATGGGCGTGCCGGCCACCGCCTGCAGCACATGCACCAGGTCCTGGAAGTCGAGCGGCGAATGCTCCATGTCGACCACGACCCAAGCAAAGCCGGCATGGCCCATGGCCTCGGCCACGATGGGGCTGGCCGACATGATCCACGAGCCCAGCGGCGCGGCGCCCGGGCTGGCGGCAAGCATCTGGCGGAAGGCGTTCATCGGGCGGCTTTCATGTCGGGTTGGGGCGGCGCCAGGTCAGAAGATGGCCGGCTCGGGGCTGGGCGCGTCACCCTGCAGGAAGTCGAAATCGCAGCCCTCGTGGGCCTGGGTCACATGCTCCTGGTACAGGCGGGTGTAGCCCCGCGTGACCGGGCGCGGCGGCGCCCGCCAGTCGGCGCGGCGGCGCGCCAGTTCGTCGTCGGCCACGCACAGCGTCAGGCTGCGTGCCCCGACATCCAGTGCAATCTCGTCACCGCTGCGCACCAGGGCCAGCGGGCCGCCCACCGCCGCCTCGGGGCTGATGTGCAGCACGCAGCTGCCGTAGTGGGTGCCGCTCATGCGCGCATCCGACAGGCGCACCATGTCACGCACGCCGCGCGCCAGCAGCTTCTTGGGGATGGGCAGGCCGCCCCATTCCGGCATGCCGGGGGCGCCCACCGGGCCGGCATGGCGCAGCACCAGCACGGTGTCTTCGTCCACGTCCAAGTCCAGGTCGGCGCAGGCCGCATTCATCTGGGCCGGCGAATCGAAGACCAGGGCGCGGCCGCGGTGCTTGAAGAAGCGCGGATCGGCCGCACTGGCCTTCATCACCGCGCCGTCGGGGGCCAGGTTGCCGCGCAGCACCGCCAGCGCGCCGCTGGCGCTGACCGGCTGGTCCAGCGGCCGGATCACGCTGTCATCCAGCACCTGGGCGCCGGCGATGTTCTCGCCCAGGCTGCGGCCGGTGACGGTGGGCACGGCGAGCGACAGCTGCGCACCCAGCCGCTGCATCAGCGCCGGCAGGCCGCCAGCGTAGTAGAAGTCTTCCATCAGCCGGTCCCCGCTGGGGAAGACATTGGCCAGCACCGGCACCCGGCGCGCCACCGCGTCCAGGTCGTCCAGCACCAGGTCCACGCCGGCCCGCCGCGCCATCGCGATCAGGTGCACCGCCGCATTGGTCGACCCGCCCAGGGCCATCTGCACCACCGCCGCATTGATAAAGGACGCCCGGCTCAGCAGGCGCCGGGGCGTCAGGTCGTCCCAGACCATGCCGACGATGCGCTCGCCGCAATCGGTGGCCATGCGCGGGTGGGCCGCGTCCATCGCCGGGATCGAGCTGCTGCCGGGCAGCGCCAGGCCCAGGGCCTCGACGATGGCC
>JANNZD010000501.1:0-8122 GCA_031410435.1 Betaproteobacteria bacterium
GCCTGGCCAAGCCGCCCGGTGCGGGTGGTCGTGCCCTTCCCGCCGGGTGGGTTGACCGATGGCTATGCCCGTGCCTACAGCGAGCACCTGTCGCGCAAGTTCGGCCAGCCCTTCGTGGTGGAGAACAAGACCGGCGCCGGCGGTACGCTGGGCGTGGGCGAGGTGGCCAAGGCCGCCCCCGACGGCCACACCCTGCTGGTCAGCACCAGTGGCGCGGTCTGGGGCAGCCGGGTGCTCTACAAGAAGCTGCCCTTCAATGCCGATCGCGATCTGGTGCCGATCGCGCTCTTCCCCAGCGGCGCGCTGATCATGGGCGTGCCCGACAAGTTGCCGGTCAAGAACCCCAAGGAGTTGCTGGATTTCGCCCGCAGCAACCCGACGGCCATGGGCACCTACGGCGCGGCGTCCTGGCCGCACCTGATCGCCGACACCTGGAACCAGACCGAGAAGACCAACATCGTGATCGCCCATTACCGCGGCGAGGCGCCGATGTGGGTGGATGTGGTGGGCAACCAGGTGCAGATGGCGGTGGGCAGCGTGCAGGCCATCCTGCCGCACATCCAGCGCGGCGTGGTGCGGGCGATTGCTGCCACCGGCAAGGCGCGCAGCCCCAAGCTGCCCGACGTGCCCACCTTCATCGAGCAGGGCTTCAGCCACCCGGTGTTCGCGCTCGAGGGCTACCTGCCGATGTGCGCGCCGGCCGGCACCCCGCGTGAGATCCTGGACAAGCTGGTCGAGGGCGTGCGCGAGGCCTACACCACCCCGCGCATCAAGGACCTGCACAGCTTCTACGGCATCCCGAATGCCCCGGTGGTGTCGCTGGCCGACGCCCGGCGCATCTGGGACAGCGATTCGGTGCAGTGGATCGGCCTGTCGGAGAAGCTGGGCATCACGCTGGAGTGACGCTGCCTGCGCCAGGTACCTGGAGGTATCGATTCAACGCTGTTGGTGCTCCATCGACAACTCATTCATGGCGCGGTGAATCTGAGTTTGAAGCTTTCTTGCCTGGCTGGCGACAGCATCAGCCTGGGCAGTCCAACCCTCTCGAAGCAGACCGAAGTTGTGTGGGTTGAACGGTGACTTCTCCCAGGTCAACGCATCGCTCGCATTGCTCACCGTCAGTGCATGCTGCACGATGGTTTCAATGCTTTCGACGGTCTTGTCGATGTGTTGCGTGAACCCATTGGGTATGCGGCAATTTGGCGGTATGCAAAGGCACTTTGTGGGCCGTCTGCGCTGCCTGCCCTACTTTGCCGCCATGACCCACTGGGCTGGTGTGCTTGGCATCGGAACGCGACCACTGTCAAGGCCGCATCACCATGCGGGCCACACCCGCCGTGCGCACCGGCTCGGCCAGGCGCGCAAAGTCGCACAGCAGCGAGCGGGTGCGGCGCGGGTCGATGATCTCCTCGACCCAGAACTTCTCGGCACTGCGAAACGGCGAGCGCAGCGCGTTCAGCCGGGCCTCGATCTCCTGCAGCTTGGCCTGCGGGTCGGCGGCTGCGTCGATGTCGGCGCGGTAGGCGGCTTCGATGCCGCCTTCGAGCGGCAGGCTGCCCCAGTAGGCTGACAGCCAGGCGTAGCGCAGCGACAGTCGCCCGGCCGGCTGGTGCGCGGCCCCAGCCACGCCGAAGGCATTGCGAATGATGACGGTGCACCAGGGCACCGTGGTCTGGTTCATCGCCGCCATCGCCCGCACGCCGTGGCGGATGGTGGCGCTGCGCTCGGCCTGCAGGCCGATCATGAAGCCGGGGCAGTCCATCAGGTAGACCACCGGCAGGTGGAAGGTCTCGGCCAGATCGACGAAACGCACCACCTTCTGGCAGGTGTCGGCGCTCCAGGCGCCGCCGTAGTGGTAGGGGTCGCTGGCCAGCAGCAGCACCGGCTGGCCGTCCAGCCGGGCCAGGCCGGCGATGATGGACCGGCCGAAGTTGGCGCCCATCTCGAAGAAGCTGCCAGCGTCCACCACTGCTTCGATGATGGGCCGCATCTTGTAGACCTGGCGCCGGCTGCGCGGCACCGCCTTCATCAGCTTGTCATCAGCGCGCTCGGGGTCGTCGGTGGCGGGCGTGATCGGCGGCAGGCCATGCACCGATGCCGGCAGGTAGGACAAGAAGCGCCGCGCGGCGGCAAAGGCTTGGTCCTCGGTGTCGACCACGTTGTCGATGGCGCCGGCGGCGGTCTGGATGTCGGCGCCGCCCAGGTCTTGCTTGCTGAGATCCTGGCCCAGGCGCGCCACCAGCGGCGGCCCGGCCACGAACATCGCCGAGCTGCGGGTCATCACCGAGAAGTGGCTGGACGCCAGCCGCGCCGCGCCCAGCCCGGCCACCGAGCCCAGGCCCAGGCCCACCACCGGCACCTGCGCCAGGTTGGCCGTCATCATGTAGAAGCCCCGGGTGGTGCCTATGCCACCGGGCAGGTTGCTGGCGCCCTTGGTTTCGATGGTCTTGACCGAGCCGCCGCCGCCCGAGCCCTCGATGATGCGCACGATGGGCAGGCGGAACTCGGCCGCCATGTCCTCGGCCATCAGCGGCTTGTTGCTGATCGACGCATCGGCCGACCCGCCGCGTACGGTGAAGTCGTCGCCCACCACCACCACAGCACGGCCGGCGATGCGGCCCCGGCCGAACACGCAGTTGGCCGGGGTGACATGGGTCAGGTCGCCCTGGGCGTCGTACTCGGCGATGCCCGACAGCGCGCCCACCTCGTGGAAGCTGCCCTCGTCCACCAGCCGGGTGATGCGCTCGCGCACCGTCAGCCGGCCGGCATCGTGCTGGCGCTTGACCTTGTCGGCCCCGCCCATCTGGTGGGCCAGGGCGGTGCGGCGTTGCAGGTCGTCGAGTTCGGGGGTCCAGGGCATGGGGGGATGTCTTTCCAGGGTTGGCAGGGGGAGGTCAAAGCCAGGCGGCCAGGTCCTGCTTCTTGACCTTGCCGGTGGCTGTCATCGGCAGGGTCTCGACCAGGCGGATCTCGGGCAGCTTGTAGCCGGCCATGCGTGATTGGCACCAAGCCTGCAGCTCGGCCACGCCCACCGTGGCCCGCAGCGCGGGCTTGACCACCACGAAGGCCACCGGCACCTCGCCGCGCTGGGCATCGGCACGGCCGATCACGCCCGAGCCCAGCACCGCCGGGTGCTGGCCCAGCACGGCCTCGATCTCGGGCGGGAACACGCTCATGCCCTTGACCTTGAGCATCTCCTTGCGCCGGCCCAGAAAGTGCAGAAAGCCCTGCAAGTCCAGCAGGCCGATGTCGCCGGTGCGCAGCCAGCCACCGACCAGGGCCTCGGCCGTGGCCTCGGGCTTGCCCCAGTAGCCCTTGAGCAGCGAGGGCGAGCGCACGCGGATCTCGCCCTCGCTGCCCAGCGGCACCAGCGCGCCGGTGTCGAAATCGCAGATCTTGAACTCGGTGCCCGGCACGGGCAGGCCGACGAACACCGGCTGGGCATGCAGGTCGAAGTCATGCTCCTGGAAGCCGGTGGTGAAGGTGTCGGAGGTGTGGGTCTCGGTCATGCCCCAGGCCGATTCGGCCAGCGTGCCGCCGGTCAGATCGCGCCAGCGCTGGCGGTAGGCCAGGTTGAGCTTCTTGACGAAGGACACCACCCGCACCTGGCGCAGCGAGCCCAGATCGAACTCGGCAAAGCGCGGGTGGTCCATCAGCTCCACCGCGCCGTCCACCGGCAGCACCATCACCCGCACCGCATAGCGCTGCACGGCGGCCATCACGCCCAGCGGGTCCCAGCGGGCCAGCAGCACGACGGTGGCGCCACTGAACACCGGGAACACCAGGCCCAGGTTCTCGCCGGCGATCCAGAACTGCGGGAAGAAACACAGGAAGGTGGTCTCAGGCGTCAGGTCCAGCGCGGTGCCGGCGTTCGACGCGGCGGTATAGAGCATGTCGCGCTGGGTGTGGATGCAGCCCTTGGGCAGGCCGGTGGTGCCGCCGGTGTAGTTGAGCGCGGCGATGTCGTCCAGGCCCGGCCGGTGCGCCGGCGCCGGGCCGGTGGCGGCGGCCAGCGCGGGCATCAGCTCGATGGCGTCAGGGCAGGCGATGCGCGGGGCCAGCAGGGATTCGGGCACCGGCAGCGTGGGCTGGGCCGGCAGCACATCGGCAAAGCCGGTGACGAACACCATGCGCAGGCTGGACGCCGCGCGCACCTCGCGCACCACCGGCATCAACTCGTCCAGCGCCACCAGGGCCAGCGCGCCGGTGTCGGTCAGCTCATGGGCCAGCTCGAAGGCGCGCGACATCGGGCTGACCGGCACATGCACCGCACCCAGCTTGAGGATGCCGAAGAAGACGATGTGGTACTGCGGCGAGTTGGGCAGGAACACCGCCACCCGGTCCCCCGGCCGGATGCCATGCGCTGCCAGCAGCGTGGCCATGCGGTCGCTGGCGGCGTCGAGCGCGGCATAGCTCAGCGTGTGGCCGTAGTAGATGACGGCCGCCTTGTCGGGCTGCTGGCGGGCCCAGGCGCGCAGGTATTCGCTCAGCGGCTGCTCGCCCTGCGGGTAGCTGGGCGCGGTGGCGGCTCCGGCCGGCCAGGCTCGCCGCCACAGCGCATGCAGGGTGGCCAGGTAGGCGGCTTCGTCGGCGGGGGTGGTCATGGTGAGCCTGTGTGGGGTAGGTGACAGCTGGTGGTGGGGGCAAGGCTCAGCGCTGCATGGTCGGATCGAGCGCCACCCGCAGCGACTCACCCAGGGTGTTGAAGGCCAGCGCGGTGAGCAGGATGGCCAGGCCGGGTGGCCACATCTGGGCCGGTGCCAGCTCCATATTCTGGTAGGCGCGCGCCAGCATCGAGCCCCAGCTGGGGTTGGGCGGCTGGATGCCCAGGCCGAGAAAGCTCAGTGAGGCCTCGGCCAGCAGGGCCGCCGCCAACAGCAGGGTGATCTGCACGATCACCGGCTGCACGGTGTTGGGCAGCACATGGCGCCACAGGATGCGCGCGGTGCTGGCGCCAAAACAGCGCGAGGCATCCACATACAGCTCTTGGCGCACCACCAGCGCCCGGGCCCGCACCAGGCGCGCCAGCTGGGGCGAGAAGACGATGCCCACCGCGATCATGCCGTTGGTCAGGCCGATGCCCAGGGCCCCGGTGACGGCGATGGCCAGCACGATCGACGGGAAGGACAGCAAGGCATCGATGAAGCGGCTGATGGCGTCGTCCACCCAGCCGCCCAGGTAGCCGGCCAGCAGGCCCACCGGCAGACCCAACGCGATGGCGATGCCCACCGCCAGCCCGCTGGCATACAGCGTGGCCGCCGCGCCGTGCAGCATGCGGCTGAAGACATCGCGGCCCAGGTCGTCGGTGCCCAGCAGGTGCAGTGCCGACGGGCTGGCCAGGCTGTTGTCCACGTCCTGGCTGGTCACAGGGTAGGGCGACAGCAGCGGTGCGCACAGCGCCAGCAGCCCCAGGGCCAGCAGGAAGGCCAGGCTCAGGGCGGCGCGCAGATCACCGCGCAGCCAGTGAATCAGCGCCCGCGCCATCAGCGGATCCTCGGGTCGAGCACGGTGTAGAGCAGGTCGGCCACCAGGTTGACGCTGATCACCACCAACACCATCACGAAGACCACCCCTTGCACCACCGGCAGGTCGCGGCTGAGGGCGGCATTGACGATCAGGCTGCCCATGCCGGGGATGGCGAACACCGCCTCCACCACCACGGTGGCGGCCAGCAGCCGGTTGAACAGCAGCGTGGCCACGGTGAGCAGGTTGACGCCGGCGTTCTTCAGCCCATGCCGCCACAGGATGGCGCCGGCGCTCAGGCCCTTGGCACGCAGCGTGCGCACATAGGGTGAGGACAGGATCTCGACCAGCGAGCTGCGCAACTGGCGCGAGACCTCGGCCACGCCGCCGGCGGCCAGTGCCAGGGCCGGCAGGATCGCATGGTGCAGGGCCCTGGCCGGGTTGTCCTTGAGCGCCACCGCGCCGGTGGCCGGAAACCAGCCCAGGTCGAGTGCCAGCCCGGCCACCAGGATCATCGCCAGCCAGAAGTTGGGCACCGCCACCCCCAGCGAGGCCACCGAGGTGACCACCCGGTCGCGCAGGCCGTCGGGCCGGCTGGCGGCCAGCATGCCCAGCGGGATGCCCAGGCCCAGCGCCACCGTCATCGCCAGCACCACGATCAGCAGGGTGTTGGGGAAGGCCCGGGCGATCGACTCGATCACCGGCTCACCGGTGGCCAGCGACTTGGACAGATCGCCCTGCACCGCCTTGCCCAGCCAGCTGCCGTACTGCAGCAGCCAGGGCCGGTCCAGGCCATAGAGCGCGCGGATCTCGTGGATACGCTGCTCGGTGGCGTTCTCGCCGGCCAGCGTGATGGCGATGTCGCCCGGCATCAGCTTGAGCAGGCCGAACACCACGAAGGTGGCCAGCACCAGCACCGGCAGCGCCTGCAGCAGGCGGCGCCGGATCACACGAAAGCGGCTCAACGACATCATCCTTTCGTCTCGCGCCGCTCAACGCCACGCCGCAGGCGCTTCGGGGGGGTCATTGGAAACTGATGAACTCGTACTTGGGCTTGCCGAGCAGGTTGGGCTTGTAGCCCTTGACCTTCTGCGACGCGGCCACCAGCTCATACTGGAAGGCCAGCGGCGCCACCAGGGCCTGCTCCATCACGATGCGCTGCAGTTGCCAGAAGATCAGCTTGCGGCCCTCGATGCGCTCGGCCACCCGGCTCTCAGCCAGCAGGTCGGTCAGCGTCTTGCCGAAGTCCACCCGGCCGGCGTTGAAGTAGGCGTCCTTGCTGTACATCAGGCTGTAGGTCATGCTGGGGTCGGGCCGGCCGGTCCAGGCCGAGAGCAGCATGTCGAACTTCTTCTCGTTGCCGAAGAACTGGCCGCTGATCTCGGGGATGGTGCCGGTGATGAACTTCAGCCGGATGCCAGCCTTGCGCAACTGCTCGCCGACGATCTCGCTGCGGCGCACTGAATCCTGGTCGGTGTAGCTGCCCACGCTCAGGTCGATGCCGTCCTTGAAGCCGGCCTCGGCCAGCAGCTTCCTGGCCATCTCGAGGTTGTGCGGGTAGAGCTTGACCAGCGTCTCGTCATAGGCCCAGTGGTTCTTGGGCAGGTTCATGTAGGCGGGCTCGCCCACGCCGGCCAGCGAGGCCTTGACGAAGCTGGGCCGGTCGAGCGCGAAGTTGATGGCCTGGCGCACCTTCAAATTGTCGAGCGGCTTCTTGGCCAGGTTGAAGTACAGCTGCAAGCAGTACAGCGTGGGGCCGGTCACCTTCTGCAGGTCTTTGGCCTTGTCGATCAGCGGCATCAGCCGCGGCGGCACCTGGTAGGCAAAGTCGCCTTGGCCGGCCACCACCGCGCGCAGGCCGGTGGCCAGCTCGGGGATGATCGAGAACTCGATGCCGTCGACGAAGCCCCGGTCGGCGCGCCAGTACTTGTCGGCACGGGTGACCACCACACGCTCGTTGGCCGACCAGCTGACGAACTTCCACGGCCCGCTGCCCACCGGCTTGCGGTCATGCTCGTTGCCCAAGGCCTGCACCGCCTTGGGCGAGACCATCATGCCGGCGCGGTCGCTCAGGATGGCCGGCAGCGCGGTGTCGGGGCGGGCCAGCTTGATCGTCACCTGCAGCGGGCCGCTCACCTCCACCTGCGCCACGTTCTGCAGGTCGGCCTTGATGTTGGACCGGGCATCCTGGCGGCCTCGGTCGAGGTTGAACTTGACCGCCGCGGCATCGAGCGGGCTGCCGTCATGGAAGCTGATGCCGGGCTTGATGTCCAGCACCATGGTGCGCGGGTCGGGGAAGTTGAAGGCCGCCAGTCCGGGCTTGGTCTTGAGCGTGTCGTAATCCCACTCCACCAGGGTGTCGTAGATCGTCCACAAGAAGGTGTGGTCGCTGCCGGCGCCGCCGGTGGCCGGGTCCAGGCTGGACGGGTTGGCATTGGCTGAGACCTTGAGGATGCCGCCACGCTTGGGCGCTGCGTTGGCCAATGTCGCCTGGGCTTGAGCCGGGCCGCCCAGGCTGCCGGCGCTGGCAGCACCGGCCAGCAGCATCAGGTCGCGCCGGGTCAGGCCGGCCAGGGCCGGGTGGGCGTGGCTGTCGTCATGGGTTTCGCGCATGTCTGTGTCCTTGCGTTGGGGATGGCTTGGGCCGGGCCGTCTCAGA
>JANNZD010000502.1:0-4696 GCA_031410435.1 Betaproteobacteria bacterium
CTGCGGCACCTCGCTCAGGCCGTCGCTGCGCTCGACATGGAAGAACTGGAACAGGAAGCGGTCGGCGTTGTGGGTGGCCACGAAGGTGCCGCGGCCCTGGCGCCGCACCAGGATGTGCTCGGCCACCAGTTCGCCCACCGCATGGCGCAGCGTGCCCACCGACACGCCGAAGGCCGCCGCCAGCCCGGTCTCGTTGGGCAAGGCCTGGCCGGGTGGCAACTGGCCGCCCTCTATGGCCCGCAGCAGCGCGCGCTTGACCACCCGGTACAGCGGCATGCCGGCGGCCTCGGGTGCGATGGCGCTGAACAGCGTGCTGGAGCGTCGGGCGGCGGGCGAGGCAGAGGCCATGGCCGGGATTGTCAAGGCCAAGGCGATTCATGCAAGTCATACAGATGACTTGTTTGACACGCGGTGCAGTGCCGCCGAGCATCCGGCTCCTGAGCCATTGCACCGTTCCACCGACCAGGAGACCCGAGGATGAACCACTTTGTATTGCACGACGCCCACGACACCGTTGCGGTGGTGGTGGTGGAGGGCGTGAAAGCCGGCATGACGTTGAACGGCTGGATCATGGACGAGGACCGCATGACCCGCATCGATGCGCGCCAGGACATCCCCATCGGCCACAAGGTGGCGCTCAAGGACATGGCTGTGGGCGACACCGTCATCAAGTACGGCATCGACATGGGCAAGGTGGTGGCGCCGATCAAGGTGGGCGAACATGCCCACGTCCATAACATCAAGACCAAGCGCTGGTGATTGACCCACCCCCGCAGCGGCTGGCGCCGCTCCCCCTCAAGGGGGCGACGCCAGCGGCCCGGCGGAGCCGGATCCGCGGCGTCCGCTTGACGGCGCTCGGACGCCTTCAGACAGCGCGCTACGCCCCCGGCACCCCCCAATTCCGTTGATTTGCCAAGGATTCATCATGAGCATTGTTTCCAAAGAAACCACCTTCCTGGGCTACCGCCGCGAGAACGGCCGCGTCGGCGTGCGCAACCATGTCATCGTGCTGCCGCTGGACGACCTGTCCAATGCGGCGGCCGAGGCCGTGGCGCACAACATCAAGGGCGTGATGGCGATCCCGCACCCCTATGGCCGGCTGCAGTTCGGGGCTGACCTGGACCTGCATTTCCGCACCCTGATTGGCGCCGGCTGCAACCCGAATGTGGCGGCGGTGGTGGTGATCGGCATCGAGGACGGCTGGACCCAGAAGGTGGTGGACGGCATCAAGACCACCGGCAAGCCGGTGGTCGGCTTCGGCATCGAGCAGCATGGCGACCACGACACCATCATGCGCGCCAGCAAGGCCGCGCGCGAGTATGTGCAGTGGGCCAGTGAGAAGCAGCGCGAGGTCTGCCCGCTGCATGAGCTGTGGGTCAGCACCAAGTGTGGCGAGAGCGACACCACCAGCGGCTGCGGCGCCAACCCGACGGTGGGCGACGCCTTCGACAAGCTGCATGGGCTGGGCAGCACGCTGTGCTTCGGCGAGACCACCGAGCTGACCGGCGGCGAGCACATCGTGGCCGCGCGCTGCGCCACTGACGCGGTGCGCGAACAGTTCATGTTCATGTTCAACCGCTACCAGGACGTGATCAACCGCCACAAGACATCCGACCTGTCCGACAGCCAGCCCACCAAGGGCAATATCGCCGGTGGCCTGACCACCATCGAAGAGAAAGCCCTGGGCAATATCCAGAAGATCGGCAAGACCTGCACGGTGGACGGTGTGATCGACAAGGCCGAGATCCCCACCCACCCCGGCCTGTGGTTCATGGATTCGTCATCGGCCGCCGCCGAGATGGTCACGCTGTGCGCGGCCTCGGGCTATGCGGTGCACCTCTTCCCCACCGGCCAGGGCAATGTGATCGGCAATGCCATCGTGCCGGTCATCAAGATCTGCGCCAACCCGCGCACCGTGCGCACCATGAGCGAGCATGTGGACCTGGACGTGACCGGCCTGTTGCAGCGCGAAATCACGCTCGACCAGGCCGGCGACCAGCTGCTGGACTGCATGCTGCGCACCGCCAACGGCCGCTTCACCGCCGCCGAGGCGCTGGGCCACCGCGAGTTCGTGATGACCCGGCTGTACGAAAGCGCCTGACATGGCGCGCATCGTCATTGCCGAATTCATGGACGAGCGCGCGGTGGCGCGGCTGCAGGCCGCCCATGCGGTGTTGTACGACCCCAGGCTGGTCGATGACGCGCCGCGCCTGCTGGCCGAGGCGGCGCGGGCCGACGTGCTGATCGTGCGCAACCGCACCCAGGTGCGTGGCGCCTTGCTGGCCGCTTTGGGCCGCTGCAAGGTGGTGGGCCGCCTGGGCGTCGGGCTGGACAACATCGACGTTCCCGGCTGCGAGGCCGCGGGCCTGCAGGTGATGCCGGCCACCGGCGCAAACGCGCTGAGCGTGGCCGAGTACGTGATCGCCAGCGCGATGCTGCTGCTGCGCGGGGCTTACGCGTCCACGGCGGCAGTGGCGGCGGGGCAGTGGCCGCGCAATGCCTTGTCCAACGGCCGCGAGACCGCCGGCAAGACCCTGGGCCTGGTCGGCTTCGGGTCGATCGGCCAGCTCACTGCCACGCTGGGCCGCGCACTGGGCCTGCAGGTGGTGGCGTTCGACGCGATGATGGACGATGACCACCCGGCCTTCGCCCAGCTGGGCGTGCGCTGCGCCGGGCTGGACGAGGTGATCGCGATGTCGGACGTGGTCAGCCTGCATGTGCCGCTGGTCGACAGCACCCGCGGCCTGTTCAGTGCCGAGCGCATCGCCTCGATGAAGCCGGGCGCAGTGCTGATCAATACCGCCCGCGGCGGCATCATCGACGAGGTGGCGCTGGCGGCGGCCTTGCGCAGCGGCCAGCTCGGCGGTGCGGCGATCGACGTGTTCGGCGCCGAGCCCTTGCCGGCCAGCGCGCATTTCGACGGCTGCCCCAACCTGCTGCTGACGCCGCACATCGCCGGGGTGTCGGCCGAATCCAATGAGCGGGTCAGTTTCCTGATCGCCGACAAGGTGCTGGAGGCGCTGGCATGAAGCTGCCGACCGCTGAGGTGCAGGCGCTGGTCAGCGGCGCGCTGCAACGCGCCGGTGCCAACCTGGCCATGGCCGAGGCCACGGCCACTGCGCTGGTGCTGGCCGAGTCCCAGGGCCTGGGCTCGCATGGCCTCAGCCGCGTGGGCCAGTACAGCACCCATTTGCGCAACGGCCGCGCCAATGGCGCCGCCCAGCCCCGGGTGCTGCACCGCAAGGGCGGCGCGCTGGTGGTGGATGCCGGCGAGGGCCTGGCCTTTGCGGCCTGTGCGCTGGCCGTGCAGCAGGCGGTGGACGCCGCGCGCACGCATGGCGTGGCCCTGGCCGGCGTGGTGCGCAGCCACCATTGCGGGGTGGTGGTGGACCACTTGCGCGCGGTGGCTGCGGCCGGCATGGTGGGCCTGGGTTTCGCCAATTCGCCGGCGGCGATGCCGGCGGCGGGCGGCAGGCACGCCGTCTTCGGCACCAACCCGGTGGCGGCGGTGTTCCCGCGCCGCGTGGTGGCCGGCGCGCCAGTGGGCGCGTGCGACCCGCTGATGATCGACCTCAGCCTGTCGGAGGTGGCGCGCGGCAAGCTGATGGTCGCGGCCAAGGCCGGCCAGCCCATCCCGCTGGGCTGGGCCCTGGATGCCGACGGCCAACCCACCACCGACCCGCAGGCCGGCATGGCCGGGTCGATGCTGCCGCTGGGTGCGGCCAGCAGCCCCAAGGGCGCGATGCTGGCGCTGGTGGTCGAGTTGCTGGTCACCGCAGTGATCGGCGCGAACTTCGGCTTCGAGGCCTCGAGCTTCTTCGTCGACGAGGGCAACCGCCCCGGCATCGGCCAGGCCTTCCTCGTCATCGACCCCGGCGCCCTGGCCGGCCACAGCGGCTTCCTCGACCGCATCGAGGTGCTGGTGGCCGAGATGCAGCGCGACGCCGGGGTGCGCCTGCCCGGCGCACGGCGGGAGGCGCTGCGCCGCCGCGCCGAGGCCGAAGGCATCGAGGTGCCCGACGCGATGCTGGCGGCCTGGCGCGCGGCATGATGCGAACCGGCGGCCGGTGCGGCCGCGCCACCACAGGACGATGCGATGCAAAGACGTGATTTCATGGCCCGGACCGGCGCTGCGGCGCTGGCGGCAGGCCCGCTGGGTGCACCCGCCTGGGCCCAGGCCGACTATCCCCGGGCCGGCGCCTCGCTGCGCTATGTGGTGCCGTTCCCGCCCGGTGGCCTGACCGATGTGATGGCCCGCCTGGTGGGCCAGCAACTGGGCGCGCGCTGGGGCATCACCGCGGTGATCGACAACAAGCCCGGCAACGGTGGGCAGATCGGCGCCGACCTGGTGGCCAAGGCGCCGGGTGACGGCTACAACCTGCTGGCCATCACCCTGACCCATGCGGCCAATGTGACGCTGTTCAAGGGCAAGGCGCCCTATGACTTCCAGCGTGACCTCAAGCCGGTGGCGCTGCTGGCGGGCTCGCCGATGCTGGTGGTGGTGCCGGCGGCCAGCCCGATCAAGGATTTCAAGGACCTGGTGGCCCAGGCCAAGGCGCGCAAGCTCAATGCCGGCTCGTCGGGCAACGGCACGCCGCCGCACCTGACGATGGCCCTGTTTGCCGACATCCTGAAGGCCGACGTGCAGCACGTGCCCTACAAGGGCGGCGCACCGGCCATCACCGACCTGATCGGC
>JANNZD010000503.1:0-1543 GCA_031410435.1 Betaproteobacteria bacterium
GTAGCCTGGGCCGTTGGCATAGCCCAGGGTGGTCCAGGGCTGGCCGTTCTTGTCGAGCGACACCTTGGCGGGGTTGCCGTCCTGGTTGGGCACCGGCTTGACCAGGCCCAGGATCGGGTTGCCGCGGTGCGGGTAGCCGGCAATCGACATAGTGTGGCTGTGGTCTGCGGTGACGATGATCAGCGTGTCCTGCTCGCTGGTCAGCTCCATCGCGCGGCGCACCGCGTTGCTCATCTCGATGGTGTCGACCAGCGCGCGGCGGGCATTGCCGGCATGGTGGGCATGGTCGATGCGGCCACCCTCCACATGCAGGAAGTAGCCCTTGTCGCCGCCACTCTTTTGCAGCAGGCGGATGGCCTTGTCAGTCATCTCGGTCAGCGACGGCTCGCCGGCCGGGTCGGTGGCGCGGTCGGCCTCGTACTGCATGTGCGAGGGCTCGAACAGGCCCAGCACCGGCCCGCTGCGGGCCGGGTCGATGGCGTCGAACTGGGCCTTGTTCCAGACATAGGCCGCGCCATTGCCGCGACTGGTCACCCACTCGGCGGCCAGGTTTCGGCCGTCGTTGCGGCGGCCCTTGGTGCTCGGGTACTCGGGGTCGGCATCGGCCTTGGGCAGGAAGTAGGTGCGCCCGCCGCCCATCGCGATCTTCAGGCTGGTGCGCACCGCCGCGCTCTGCTCGATCAACTGGCGGGCGATGTCCTTGGTGGCGCAGCCCGGCACCTTGATGTCGCTGTCGGCCTCCCAGTCGCGGTAGGGCGTATGGGCATAGGTGGCCGCGGGCGTGGCATGGGTCAGGCGGGCGGTGGACACCACGCCGGTGGCGCGGCCGTTGGCGGCGGCCAGTTCCAGGATGCTGGGCAATGCCTTGGCGGCCAACACCGCCGCGTCGCATTCATAGCGGGCGGTGCTGTGGTCGACCGACAGCATGCCCTCGCGCGCCTTGTAGCCGGTGAAGATGGCGGTGGCGGTGGGGGCCGAATCGGAGGTCTGCTGGTCCCAGGAATAGGTCTTGGACAAGGCGCTGTAGGGCAGGGTCTCGAAGGACAGGCGGTTCTCCTCGCCGGTCTTGCCCTTCAGCTGGCCCTCGTGGATGCGGGCGGCGGTCTGGGTGGCGATGCCCATGCCGTCGCCGATGAAGATGATCACGTTCTTGGCGCGGCGGGTGTTGTCGACCATCGCCTTGCCAGCGGCGATGAAGGCATTGCCGCCGTTCATCCAGTCGGCCACGCTTTCGGGGCCCTTGACGAGGGGTTCGGCGGCCTGGGCCGCGCTGGCTGATGTCAGGGCCACCACGGCCGCCAGGGCCAAGCAGCGTCGTTGGGTCTGGTCCATGTGTACCTCGTTGATATCAACCGATCCGACCGAGCAAAAGGTACGCCATGAGTGCCTTTTGCACATGCACCCTGTTTTGGTTCCGGCCCGGCGCTGCCGCGCCTTCACATCGCTGCGCGATGTGAGCCTGCACCGAAATCGCCTGCCGGCCCTGGCGGGCCACCGGATCGGCTTTCATCCGATCCGGCCGAGCAAAAGGTACTCCATGAGT
>JANNZD010000504.1:0-5556 GCA_031410435.1 Betaproteobacteria bacterium
CGCGGGTCTTCTCGGCCACGCCGCCCAGCGTGCCGCTGGCCGGGCTGGGGCGGATGTAGGCGCGCTCGTCCATCGACAGGCGCTCCATGCGGGTCTTGTCGCCCAGGATGGACCCGCCGCTCACGCTGGACGATGGGTCCACCGTCAGCACCGCCACCCGGTGGCCGCGGGCGATCAGGTACAGGCCCAGGGCCTCGATGAAGGTGCTCTTGCCCACGCCGGGCACGCCGCTGATACCCAGGCGCAGTGCGCCGCCGCTGCGACCGAGCAGGGCGTTGAGCAGAGCGTCGGCGCGCAGGCGGTGGTCGCTGCGGGTGGATTCGAGCAGCGTGATCGTCTTGGCTAGCGCGCGCCGCTGCTGCGCGCCGGGCAGGCCGCAGACCGCATCGCACAGCGCCTGGTCGGCCGCGGGCAAGGGCATGGGCAGGACGGGCGGGGTGTCAGGCATCGCGCTCACCCAGCGCGGGGCGCAGGTAGTGCAGATCCCACTCGGTCTCGTGCTGCAGCTCGAAGCCGTGGCGCTGGTAGAAACGGTTGGCATCGCTCAGGCGCAGCGCCGTCACCCGCACGGGCAGATCCCGCCGGTCGGCCTCGTCCAGCACTTGCGCCATCACCCAGCTGCCCACGCCCAGGCGCTGGGCCTGCGGTGCGATGTAGAGGTGGTCCAGCACCAGGTGGGGCGGGCGCGCGTCCAGCAGCGGCAGCAGCACCACGAAGCCCACCCGCTCGCCGCCCAGCAGGACGTGGCGGGTGTGGGCGGGCTCGAAAGCCCGGCCCAGGCGGTCGCGGGCGCGTTGCGGGTCGAAGCGGCCCAGACGCAGCAGGCTCTCGCGCATCGTGGCCATGCGCAGCGCCAGCAGCGCCTCGAAGTCGTCCTCGGCGGCGGGCACCAGCGTCAGCGGCGCGGCGTCTGGGGCGGCTGGCAGGCTCATGAGCGAGCGGTGGGGCCGGTCCGGGCGGGTCTGCCGGCAGGCGAAGGCATGGCGCGCAGCGTCCGGGCGGGTGGGTTCAGGCCGCCTGCGCCGCGCGGATCTGCTCCAGCACATGCTTGGCACTGGCCGGTATCGGCGTGCCCGGCCCATAGATGCCTTTGACGCCGGCCTCATACAGGTAGGTGTAGTCCTGCGCCGGGATCACGCCGCCGACGAAGACGATGATGTCGTCGGCGCCCTGGGCCCTGAGCGCGGCGATGATGGCCGGCACCAGGGTCTTGTGGCCGGCGGCCAGGGTGGACACCCCCACCGCATGCACATCGTTCTCAATGGCCTGGCGGGCGCACTCTTCGGGCGTCTGGAACAGCGGGCCCATGTCCACGTCGAAGCCCAGGTCGGCAAAGGCCGTAGCCACCACCTTGGCACCGCGGTCGTGGCCGTCCTGGCCCAGCTTGGCGATCATCACCCGCGGGCGGCGGCCCTGGTGGTCGGCGAATTCGGCGATCTCGGCCTTGAGCTTGTCCCAGCCCTCGGCACTGTCATAGGCAGCGGCATAGACGCCGGTCACCTTCTGGATGTCGGCGCGGTGGCGGCCGTACACCGCCTCGAGCGCGTCGCTCACCTCGCCCACGGTGGCGCGCAGGCGCATCGCCTGGATGGTCAGGGCCAGCAGGTTGCCCTGGCCGCTGCGGGCGGCCTCGGTCAGCACGCTCAGCGCCTGCTGCACGCCCTGGCTGTCGCGCTCGGCCTTGATCTGCTTGAGCCGGGCGATCTGGCCCTCGCGCACCGCGACGTTGTCGACCTCTCGGGCCTCCACCGCGTCCTGGGTCTTGAGCTTGTACTTGTTGACGCCGACGATCACATCGCGGCCCGAATCAATGCGGGCCTGCTTCTCGGCCGCGCTGGCCTCGATCTTGAGCTTGGCCCAGCCCGAGTCCACGGCCTTGGTCATGCCGCCCAGGGCCTCGACCTCCTCGATGATGGCCCAGGCCGCGTCGGCCATGTCCTGGGTCAGCTTTTCCATCATGTAGCTGCCGGCCCAGGGGTCGACCACGCTGGTGATGTGGGTCTCCTCCTGGATGATCAGCTGGGTGTTGCGGGCGATGCGCGACGAGAACTCGGTGGGCAGCGCGATGGCTTCATCGAAGCTGTTGGTGTGCAGGCTCTGCGTGCCGCCGAACACCGCGGCCATCGCCTCCACCGTGGTGCGCACCACGTTGTTGTAGGGGTCCTGCTCGGTCAGGCTCCAGCCGCTGGTCTGGCAATGGGTGCGCAGCATCAGGCTCTTGGGGCTCCTGGCGTTGAAGCCCTTCATGATGCGGCACCACAAGATGCGCGCCGCCCGCATCTTGGCGATCTCGAGGTAGAAGTTCATCCCGATCGCCCAGAAGAAGGACAGGCGCCCGGCGAAGCCGTCCACGTCCAGGCCCTTGGCCAGCGCGGTCTTCACATATTCCTTGCCGTCGGCCAGCGTGAAGGCCAGCTCCAGCGCCTGGTTGGCGCCGGCTTCCTGCATGTGGTAACCGCTGATCGAGATCGAGTTGAACTTGGGGCACCGCTGCGCCGTGTATTCGATGATGTCGCCGACGATGCGCATGCTCGGCTCGGGCGGGTAGATGTAGGTGTTGCGGACCATGAACTCCTTGAGGATGTCGTTCTGGATGGTGCCGCTCAACTGGTCCTGCGCCACGCCCTGCTCTTCGGCCGCCACGATATAGCCGGCCAGCACCGGCAGCACCGCGCCGTTCATCGTCATGCTGACGCTGACCTTGTCCAGCGGGATCTGGTCGAACAGGATCTTCATGTCCTCGACCGTGTCGATGGCCACGCCGGCCTTGCCCACGTCGCCGGTCACGCGCGGGTGGTCGCTGTCATAGCCGCGGTGGGTGGCCAGGTCGAAGGCCACGCTCACGCCCTGGCCGCCGGCAGCCAGGGCCTCGCGGTAGAAGGCATTGCTTTCTTCGGCGGTGGAGAAACCCGCGTACTGGCGGATGGTCCAGGGCCGCACCGCATACATCGTGGCCTGGGGGCCGCGGATGAAGGGCTCGAAGCCCGGCAGGGTGTCGGTGTGGGGCAGGCCGGCCAGGTCAGCGGCGGTGTACAACGGCTTGACGACCAAGCCCTCTGGCGTGGTCCAACTCAGCGCCTGCACATCCCCGCCCGGGGCCGACCTGGCCGCAGCCTGCTGCCATTGCGCCAGGCTGGCGGGCTGGAACTCGGGCTTGGGCTCGGGCAGGGTGTCGTGGGCTGGGGTCATGGTGCGGTCCTCGGTCTTGCAGCAGGGCGGATGTTGCGCTCAGACCCTGTCGCCTGGGGTGTATTGTTCATCATGATACATGATGCATAATTATGAATTCAAACCCGTCATCAAACTGACAAACCGCGCCCAAGCCGACCAAAGCAACCAAACCGCCCAAGTCGCCCAAGTCGACCAAGCCGCCCCACCTGCCCCCAAGCCGCCCCACCTGCCCCAAGCCGCCCGCCCCTGTGCCCACCACCGCATCGCCTGCCGACCGCCCGCTGCTGACCCCCCGTGCCCTGTACCAGGACGTGGCCGAGCGCCTGCGCCAGCAGATCTTCAGCCGCGAGCTGGAGCCCGGCGCCTGGATCGACGAGCAGAAGCTGGCCTTGGCCTACGGCATCAGCCGCACCCCACTGCGCGAGGCGCTGAAGGTGCTGGCAGCGGAGGGCCTGGTGACGATGAAGGTGCGGCGCGGCGCCTATGTCACCGAGATGTCGCGCACCGACGTGGCCCAGGTCTACCACCTGATGGGCTTGCTGGAAGCCGATGCCGCCGGCCAGGTGGCCCGCAGCGCCAGCGACGCGCAGATCGCCGACCTGCAGGCCCTGCATGACAGGCTGGAAGCCGAGATCGATCAGCGCGACGCCTTCTTCGCCACCAATGAGGAATTCCACCTGCGGCTGCTGGACGCGGCCGGCAACCGCTGGACTGCGCAAATCGTGCAGGACCTGCGCAAGGTGATGAAGCTCAACCGCCACGGCTCGTTGTTCCGCCAGGGCCGGGTGGCCGAATCGCTGGCAGAACACCGGGCCGTGATGGCGGCCATCCGGACGCGCGACCCCGCCAATGCCGCCCGCCTGATGCGCGCGCACTTCAACAACGGGCTGGAAGCCGCCTCGGCCTGAAGCACAGGCCCTGCTGCAAGGCCGGGGCCCTGCAGCCCGCCCGCGCACAGGCCCTTAGTGGCCAGTTTTCCTGGGGGCGGGGCTTGCGCGGCGGCATGCGGGTGGCCCAAACCCCTTTGCGCGCGCCAGACTTTTTGCCATATTCCGTTCATCACGCCGATCTTCAACCTTGTGCATGCCCGCCTCGGGCAGCAGGAGGCCCGCGATGAACCATGAACAGGCAGCCCGGCTGCCAGGCAAGCACCCGTCCGGCCCTGAGGCCCGCACGGCGCCACCCGCCGCGCTGGTGGCCCTGCTGGCCCGGGCCGACATCCGCATCAACGGCCACCGGCCCTGGGACATCCAGGTGCACAACCCGCGCTTGTACCGGCGCATGTTCAGCCGCTGGTCGCTGGGCGTGGGCGAGAGCTATATGGACGGCGACTGGGATTGCCAGCGCCTGGACGAGCTGTTCACCCGCCTGCTGCGGGCCGACCTGGAAAAGCAGCCGCTGGGCTGGTCACGCGTGCTGCTGATGCTGGAGCGGCTGCGCCAGGGCTGGCTGAACCTGCAGTCGCGCGAGCGGGCCTTCGAGGTGGGCGAGCGCCATTACGACATGGGCAACGATGTGTTCGAGGCCATGCTCGACCCCCGCATGATCTATTCCTGCGCCTACTGGCAGCATGCCGACAACCTGGCCCAGGCCCAGCAACACAAACTGGCGCTGATCTGTCGCAAGCTGCAGTTGCAGCCGGGTGAGCGCCTGCTCGACATCGGCTGCGGCTGGGGCGGGCTGGCGCGCTACGCGGCCGAGCAGCATGGCGTGCAGGTCACCGGCGTGACCGTGTCGCGCGAGCAAATCGACTGGGCGCGCAAGCATTGCGCCGGGCTGGATGTGGACCTGCGCCTGCAGGACTACCGCGCGCTGCAAGGCCAGTTTGACAAGATCGTCTCGGTGGGCATGTTCGAGCATGTGGGGCCGCGCAACCACGCCATCTACCTCGACACCGCGCGCCGCCTGTTGGCGCCCGAGGGCCTGTTTCTGCTGCACAGCATCGGCCTGGACGCGCCCGGCGGCGCCACCGACGCCTGGATAGACCGCTATGTCTTCCCCAACGGCCGGCTGCCGGCCGCCAGCGAGATCACACAGGCCATCGAGGGCCGCTTCATCCTGGAAGACTGGCACAACTTTGGCGCCGACTACGACCGCACGCTGATGTGTTGGTGGGCCAATTTCGACGCTGCCTGGCCGCGCCTGGCGCTGCGCTACCCTGAACGCTTCCGGCGCCAGTGGCAGTACTACCTGGGGGTCTGCGCAGGGTTCTTCCGCTCGCGGCAGGGGCAGTTGTGGCAGCTGGTGTTGACCCACCGGGGGCGGGGCGAAACCTACCGGTCGGTGCGGCTGTAAGTCAAAGCGCCGGCTGCAGGTCCCCTGCAGCCGGCGCGGGCCGGTCCCCCGCCCCAAACCCCCCCCGCCGTCCCCGCGGCGGCCCCCACC
>JANNZD010000505.1:0-2356 GCA_031410435.1 Betaproteobacteria bacterium
CAACTACATCGCCCAGCCCACGCTGGCGCTGTCCACCACGCCCACCTTCGTCGACAGCGGCATCGCGCCGCGCCACATCGACCTGCGGCCCTTCGTGCTGTCCGGGCGCAGCGTGCAGATGGTGCCGGGCGGCCTGACCCGGGTGGCCCTGAAGCAGGGCTCGCTGGTGGTCAACTCCTCCCAGGGCGGCGGCACCAAGGACACCTGGGTGCTGGAGGACGGGGGCCAGGCTGCTGCGGCGCCGGCGCAGAGCCAAAGCCAAAGCCAAAGCCAAAGCCAAAGCCAAAGCCAAAGCCAAGGGCAAGGCCAAAGCCAAGGCCAGCGCAAAGCGCAGGGTTGACGAGAGGAGAACCAGTACATGCTGTCTAAAACCGCCGGCCACCTTTTCTGGATGTCGCGCTACATGGAGCGGGCCGATCAAGCGCGCAGCGCTTGGGGCGCTGGCCACAACACAGCTGCGCGCGACAGCGCGTGCGGTGTTTTCGGCCTGATGGAGTCGAAACATGCTGTCTAGGACCGCCGACCATCTTTTCTGGATGTCGCGCTACATGGAGCGGGCCGAAAACACCGCGCGCATGCTGGACGTGAACTACCAGACCTCGCTGCTGCCGCAGTCGGCCGATCGGGCCGAACAGGGTTGGGCCGGGGTGCTGGGCATCTCGGAGCTGACCGGGTCCTTTGGCAAGAAGCATGACGGGGTCAGCGCGCGCAATGTGATGGACTTCATGGTGCACGATGCCGAGAACCCCTCGTCCATCGTGTCCTGTCTGGCCGCCGCGCGCGAGAACGCCCGCGCCGTGCGCGGCAAGCTCACCACCGAGCTGTGGGAGACCACCAACCAGACCTGGCTCGAATTCAACCGCCTGCTGCAGGGCGCCGCGTTCGAGCGCGACCCGGCCGCCTTGTTCGAATGGGTCAAGTTCCGGTCGCACCTGAGCCGGGGTGTGTCGGTGGGCACCATGCTGCAGGACGAATCGCTGCATTTCATCCGCATCGGCACCTTTCTGGAGCGTGCCGACAACACCGCCCGGCTGCTGGACGTGAAGTTCCATGCACTGGCCGGCGACTATTTCGGCGCCTGGGCCGACGATGACGCGCCCGAGGTCGATTTCTACCACTGGAGCGCGATCTTGCGGTCGGTCAGCGCCTTCGAGATCTACCGCAAGGTCTACCGCAACGTGATCCGGCCCGACAAGGTGGCCGAGCTGCTGATGCTGCGGCCGGACATGCCGCGCTCGCTGGCTTGCTGCATGAATGCGGTGGTGGAAAACCTCGAGCTGGTGGCCAACGAGCAGAGCGGCGAGACCCGCCGCCGCGCCGGCCGCCTGCGCAGCGATCTGCAGTTCGGCCGCATCGATGAGATCCTGGCCACCGGCTTGCATGCCTTTCTCACCCAGTTCCTCGACCGGGTCAACGACATCGGCGCCGGCATCAGCCGCGATTTCCTGGTCCCCGCGTGAGTCCTACTTACCGAAAGAAACAATGAAAACGAAATCGAAGCGGCGCGGGCCGAGCGCCGGGCCGCTGCCAGGCCGGCCCGCGGTCCCCTTGGGGGGCGGGCTGCTGTACTCGGCAGACCGGGGGCTGACATGAGCATCCACGTCGCACTCAACCATGTCACGCATTACACCTACGACCGGCTGGTCGCGATGGGCCCGCACATCGTGCGCCTGCGCCCGGCGCCGCATTGCCGCAGCAACATCCTGAGCTATTCGCTGAAGATCGAGCCCGAGGGCCACTTCATCAACTGGCAGCAGGATGCCTTTGCCAATTACCTGGCGCGCCTGGTCTTCCCCGAGAAAACCAAGCAGTTCAAGGTCACGGTCGACCTGGTGGCCGAGATGTCGGTCTACAACCCCTTCGACTTTTTTCTCGAACCTGAGGCCGAGACCTTCCCCTTCGCCTACGACGACGCGCTCAAGCTCGAGTTGCAGCCCTACCTGGTGACCGAGCCTGCCACGCCGGCCTTGGCCAAGTGGGTGGCCAGCATCGACCTGACCGAGCGCCGCAGCATCGACTTCCTGGTCGGCATCAACCAGCAGTTGCAGAAGGACATCCGCTATGTCATCCGCATGGAGCCGGGCGTGCAGACCCCCGAAGAGACGCTCAGCCTGGCCTCGGGCTCTTGCCGCGACACCGGCTGGCTGCTGGTGCAGACCCTGCGCCACCTGGGGCTGGCCGCGCGCTTCGTCTCGGGTTACCTGATCCAGCTGAAAGCCGATGTCAAGGCGCTGGACGGCCCGAGCGGCACCGAAGTCGACTTCACCGACCTGCACGCTTGGTGCGAGGTCTACCTGCCCGGCGCCGGCTGGATCGGCATGGACCCGACCTCGGGCCTGATGGCCGGCGAGGGCCA
>JANNZD010000506.1:0-2288 GCA_031410435.1 Betaproteobacteria bacterium
CGAATCGCACGCGCGTGCCGGTGATCGTGAATCGCGCGTCGCATCTCGGGGCTGGCGCCTTGTTCTCCTACGCCTCGTCGCAAGCCGATCAAATACGCCGTTCGGCCCAGCTGGTCGACAAGGTCCTCAAGGGCGCCAAGCCCGCTGACATTGCTGTCGAGCAACCGACCAAGTTCGAGCTGGCCGTCAACCTCAAAGCCGCCAAGGCGCTGCGCATCACCATCCCGCAGGCCGTGTTGCTGCGCGCCGACGAGGTCATTCAATGATCCACCGCCGCCGCGCGATGTTGGCCTGCGGGGCGGCGATGGTGCCTCACCTGGCCCGCGCGCAAGCCGCCAGCAAGGTCTACCGGATCGGCTGGTTGGGCAACTCGGCGCCGGTGACGCCCGAGGCCATGGCAGTCTGGGACGCATTTGGCAACGAGATTCAACGCCTGCGCTGGACGCTGGGCCGCGACCTCATCATCGAGCGCCGCTTCGCCGAGGGAGCGGTGGAGCAATTTCCGCTTTTGGCGCGCGAACTGGCCGAGCGCCATGTCGATGTGATCGTGGCCACGTCGGGCAATGCGGCGCTGGCGGCCAAGGCGCTGGGCGGCACCTTGCCCATTGTTTTTGCGTCCGTGCCCAGGCCGGTTGAAATGGGCCTGGTGGCGAGCCTGGCACGCCCGGGCGGCAACCTCACGGGCCTGGCCACTCAGAGTGATGAACTGGAGGGCAAGCGCCTGCAACTGCTGAAAGAGGGCTTTGCGCGCACCGCCCGGGTCGCCTGCCTCAGCGACGAACGCGAGCCTGGCGAAACTTTGCGCCAGGCGGCGCGCGCACTCGGCATCGACCTGTTGCCGGTGCTGGCGCACAGGGCCGCAGACATCGCCACGGCCATGGCTGCGGCGGGCCGCGCCGATGCCTGGTTCGTCAGCGACGCTGCGCTGTACTTCGCGCAGCGCAAGCTCATCGTCGAGCAGGTCGCCTTGCAGCGTAAGCCCGCGATCTACCCGCACACCGTGTTCGCGCAGGCCGGCGGCCTGATGTCATACGCCGCCGACCTGAAAGACCAGTTCCGCCGCGCGGCGGGCCTGGTTGACAAGATCCTGCGCGGCGCCAAGCCGGCCGACCTGCCTATCGAACAACCGACGCGCTTCGAGCTGGTCATCAACCTCAAGACCGCCAGGCCGCTGGGCTTGACGATCCCGCAAACGCTGCTGCTGCGGGCGGATGAGGTGGTTCAATGAACCGCCGTACGGTCTGGCTGGCCACGCTCACAGCCGCGCTGGCCATGCCATGCGCCCACGGCCAGGCAGGCAAGGCGCTGCGACGGGTCGGGGTGCTGCACGTCGGAAGCACCGCGTCTGGCACCGCAACCTCGTCGGATTTGATCGACGCGCTGCAGCAACACGGCTTCGTCGACGGCCGGGACATCGTGGTCGTGGAGCGCTGGGCTGACGGCCGCACCGAGGGCTTCGCCCGTCTTGCGGGGGAGCTCGCCTCGCTCAACCCGGCGGTGATCGTCACCTATGGCCCGCAGGCCACACAGGCGGCGCTGACGGCCAGCCCCGATGCCCCCGTGGTGGCACTCCTCGGCGAATTCTTGACATCGGGCTTCGCGGCCACGCTGGCGCGGCCCGGTGGCCGGGTGACCGGAGTCAACTTTCTCAACAGGACGCTGAATGCAAAGCGCCTGGAGCTGCTGTCCGAGTTGTTGCCCAAGGGCAGTGCCGTGCTCAACCTGGGCGTCCCCGGCACCCTGAGCTTGACACTGGTCGACGGGATCGCGGCGACGGCCAGCACATTGGGCCTGGTGTCGCACGCGGCCACTGCAAGCACACCGCTGGAGATCGACGCGGCCTTCGCCACCGCCAGCCGCCTTCGGATGGCCGGGGTCAACGTGCTCGGGTCGCCGTTCCTGCATAGCCAGCGCATGCGCATGATCGAACTCGCGGCCAAGGCGGGCCTGCCCACCATCTACGAGTGGCCAGTTGCGGCACGGGAAGGGGGGTTGATGGCTTACGGGCCCAGCCTCAGCGCGATGAGCCGCCAGCTCGCCACCCATGTCGTGCGCATCCTCAACGGCGCGAAGGCGAGCGATCTGCCTATCGAGCAGCCGACACGTTTCGAGTTGGTCATTAACTTGAAAACCGCCAAGGCGCTCGGCATCACCGTGCCGCGCTCGCTGCTGCTGCGTGCCGACGAGGTGATTCAATGAATCGACGCCACCTTCTCGCGGCGCTTGGCGCCGCCGCCGCACTACCCGCCAGCGTGCGCGCGCAGCAGCCGGCCCTGCCGCTGATCGGC
>JANNZD010000507.1:0-4180 GCA_031410435.1 Betaproteobacteria bacterium
GCACATCGTCATCACCGCGCCCATCAGCGACACATCCAGGTGCTGGCCCTGGCCGGTCACATCGCGGTGGCGCAGCGCGGCCAGGATGGCCACCGTGGCATACATGCCGGTGAACATGTCGACGATGGGCACGCCCACCCGCTGCGGCCCGCCGCCCGGCCGGTCGTCGCGCTCGCCGGTGACGCTCATCAGGCCGCCCAGGCCCTGGAACAGGTAGTCGTAGCCCGGCCGCTCGGCCCAGGGCCCGTCCTGGCCGAAGCCGGTCACCGAGCAGTAGATCAAGGTCGGGTTGACCCGGCTGAGCGAGGCGTAGTCCAGCCCGTAGCGGGCCAGATCACCGACCTTGAAGTTCTCGGTGCAGATGTCGGCCTGGGCGGCCAACTGGCGCACCAGGGCCTGGCCCTCGGGCCGGGTCAGATCGACGGCCACGCTGCGCTTGTTGCGATTGGCCGACAGGAAGTAAGCCGACTCCTTCGTGGCCAGGCCCTCGGCATCGGCCAGGAAGGGCGGGCCCCAATGGCGCGACTCGTCGCCCACCCCCGGGCGCTCGATCTTGACGACATCGGCGCCCAGGTCGCCCAGGTTCTGCATGCTGAAGGGCCCCGCCAGCACCCGTGACAGGTCGAGGACGCGCAGGCCCTGCAGCGGGCCGGTCAGGGGCTCGGGGGAATGTTCGGTCGGGGCGGTCATGGGCGGGGCCTGGGGATGCGGTCGAGGGTCAGACCTTAGCAGCAGCCAATCATCCAGGCCACCCGGGCCCGCGCTTGTCGCCGGCGTGACCGGCCCGCCAGGCCCGGCGCGCAAGGCCCAGACGGCATCAACCCGAACTGGGCACGCCGCTCGGGTCCAGCCCGTCGCCGGCCTCGTCCCGGGGATGCGGCAGGTAGGGCCCGGTGCCGGCGTTGTCGGCCTGGGCCGCCGGCACGAAGCCGCCGCGCTGCAGGTCGAACACATGCACCTCGCCGTCCTCGATCACATAGTGCCAGCCATGCAGGCTGAGCGTGCCGGCCTCCACCCGCTCGCGCACCAGGAACAACTCGCCCGGTCCGGCGCCAGTCAGCAGATAGGGCACCAGGCGCGAATCGCTGCAGCCGATGAACAGCGTCAGCGGATGCTGGCCATCGTCCACCAGCAGCCGAAAATGCGAGCGGTGCGGCGGGAAGGCATCGGTCTGGAAGCGCTGCAGGCGCTGCAGCAACTCGTCCGGCACGGCGGGCTCCGGGTGCTTGGCCAGGCTATTGCAGCAGCGGCGTGGCCGATGCGTCCAGGTCCACGCCCGCGATGCGCGCCTGCCCGGCCAGCAGCTGCAGGTACTGGCGCAGTGCGGTGGCAAAGCTGTGCTGGCGAAGGGACTGCGCCACTGCCGCGCGCACCGCCGCGAAGGCTGGCTGCAGGCCAGGCTGGCGCGCCAGCACCTCCACTACATGCAAGCCGAAGCGGCTGCGCACCAGGCGCGGCAGCACGCCGATCTCGGCCTGGCCGAACAACTCGCGCGCCAGCTCGGGCGCGCAATCCGCCTGGCGCAGCCAGCCCAGGTCACCGCCCTGGGCGCCGCTAGGGCAGTTGGACGTGCTGGCCGCCACCTCGTGGAAGCGCTCGCGGCCGCCATCCGTGGGCGGCTTGGCGCAGCGCAGGTCGAGCAGACAGGCCTCGGCGCGCAGGCGCAGCGCGTTCAGGTCCACGCCGGGCGTCACCGCGAACAGTACATGGCGCACCTGCACTTGCTCGCCCACCGCATAACGGCTGGCGTTGGCGGCATGATGGCGGCGGCAGGCCTCGTCAGACGGCTCGGGCAGGTACAGTTCACGGTCCAGCAGAGCCTCGATGGCCTGGCCGGCGGCTTCGCTCAAGGCGCCCTGCTGCGGCACTGGGTCGTCGGCGGCCAGCAGGCCTTGCTGGATGGCCGCCTGGCGCAGCAGCTCGGTGCAGGCGCGCTGGCGCAGGGCTTCGGCATCCAGTGCTTCGGCCGCGTCGGCCAGCAGCACACCGTTGATGCAGGGTTGAAGTTCGAGGTCGAACATGGCGGTCTCCGGGTTCAGTAAGCGCGGCGCGCCGGGTCCTGCTGCGCCGGCAGGTTGAGCCGGCGTGCGCGCACCATCTGGTAGGGGCGGAACAGGTAGGCCAGCGTGCCGAAGCCGCTCCACACATGCACCAGGCGGCTGAAGGGGAAGAGCAGGAAGATCGTCATGCCCAGCACCAGGTGGACCTTGTAGGGCCAGTCCAGCGCCACCAGGCCAGCCGCGTCGGGCCGGAAGGTGACGATGCGCTGGGCCCAGTCGGCCAGCGCCAGCATGGTGCCGGCGTCCTTGTGGCCGAAGGAATAGGGCAAGGTGACCAGGCCGATGCTCAGCTGTACCCACAGGATCACCAGAATGGCCAGGTCGGTGCGGTGACTGGTCAGGCGGATGCGGGGGTCGAAGATGCGCCGGTGCAGCAGCAGGCTCAGGCCGATGAAGCAGACCACGCCCGCCACGCCGCCTGCGCTCACGGCCACCAACTGCTTGGCCTCGGCGCTGATGAAAGGTGCGTAGAGGAAGTGCGGTGTCAGCAACCCCACAGCGTGGCCGAAGAACAGGAACAGGATACCGACATGGAACAGGTTGCTGCCCCAGCGCAGTTGGCCGGCGCGCAGCAGCTGCGATGAATCGCTCTTCCAGGTGTACTGGTCACGGTCGAAGCGGGCCAGGCTGCCCATCAAGAACACGGCCAGGCAGACATAGGGGTAGACGTTGAACAGAAAGCTGTGCAGGGCGGTCATGCGCGGGCTCCTTGCGCGGGGGTGTGGGCAGCGGGGTGTGCGCCGCCAGGCTTCTTGACGATCTGGACGGGCTGCGGCGCGCCAGGCCGGGCCTGGCCCTGGGTGGAGCAGCCGTCAAAGGCCAACGGCTCTTCCCAGGCCTCGTCCAGCCCGGGCTCGGGCGGCACCGGCACGGCCTGCGCCTTCTCGCCGGCCAGGTCCAACAGCGCGGCCAACACGCAGGCATGGGCCGCTTCGCGCCGCAGCAGCGCGCTGAAGATCAGCTGCAGGATGTGGCTGATCTCGCCCAGAAAGGCCACCGCCTGGGCCGGCGGCTGGGTGGACGCGTACTCCAGCACCACGGTCAGGTGGTCGGGCAGTTCACCCGGCGCCAGGTAGAGGCCGGCGGCCTCATAGGTCTTGCACAGGTCGACCATGGCCGGGCCGCGATCGCGCGAGTCGCCATGCACATGCTCGAACAGGTGCAGCGCGGTGGCGCGGCCGCGGTCGAACAGCTCCACATGCTCGGCCTCCACATCCATCGCGCGGCGGGTCTGCAGGCGCTGCATCAGCGCATCCAGTTCGGCCAGGCGCGACGCGCTCAGGGCATGCTCGGTGTGCAGGGCCTCGCGCATCAGTGGCAGATGCTCGCGCAGGCTGGCGTCGGGGTAGCTCAGCAAGTTGGCCAGCACCCGCAGGGTGCGCGCCATCGGCTGGGCGGGGGATGTGAAGCGCGCCATGTCAGGCCCCCACCTTGATCGGGATGGTGCGCTTCTTCTCGCTGCCGAACAGGCTGGTTTCGGTGCTGCCCTCGCTGCAGCCATTGCCAAAGCTGAAGCCGCAGCCGCCACGCACATTGAAAGCATTCTCGGCATATTCGCGGTGGGTGGTGGGGATCACGAAGCGGTCCTCGTAGTTGGCAATCGCCATCACCCGGTACATCTCCTCGACCTGGTTCACGCTGATGCCCACCTGGTCGAGCGCAGCCATGTTGGTGACGCCGTCCACATGCTTGCTGCGCTGGAAAGCGCGCATCGCCAGCAGGCGCTCCAGCGCGCGCTCCACCGGCGGGGTGTCACCGGCGGTGAGCAGGTTGGCCAGGTACTGCACCGGGATGCGCAACTGCTTGACATCCGGGATCTCGCCATTGATGCCCATCTGCCCGGCATTGGCCGCGGCGGTGATGGGTGACAGTGGCGGCACATACCAGACCATCGGCAGCGTGCGGTACTCGGGGTGCAGCGGCAGCGCCACTTTCCAGTCGACCGCCATCTTGTAGACCGGGCTGTTGCGGGCGGCGTCCATCCAGTTGTCGGGGATGCCGTCACGCTGGGCTGCCGCGATCACCTGCGGGTCATGCGGGTCGAGGAAGATGCTCAACTGGGCGGGGTAGAGGTCCTTGTCCTTCTCGACGCTGGCGGCTTCCTGTATGCGGTCGGCGTC
>JANNZD010000508.1:0-14078 GCA_031410435.1 Betaproteobacteria bacterium
CCCGATGGACCCGCCGCAGCCTGCTGCGCCTGGGCACTGCAGCCGCCCTCGGCCTGGGCTTGATCGGCACCACGCTGATCGCCCCGCCGGCGCTGGCGCAGACCAGCCCCGCGGCCTGGTCCAAGCTGGCGCGCGACCTGCAGACCGTGCTCGGCGCGCCCACCACGCCGGCCATCAACTGGGCCAAGGACATCAACGGCGTGCGCTACGTCAAGGTGCTGGTGATGGCCACGCCGGGCAGCGAATCCGAACTCGTCGCACTGCGCGCTGCGGTGATGGCTGGCGGCGGCACGGTGTTCTACCGCTACATGTCGGTGCATGCGCTGCTGGTGATCCTGCCGGCCAGCAAGGTGGGCGACATCGCCGCGCGCAGCGATGTGCAGGCCATCTCGCCCAACCGGGCCACGGCCAAGACCGTCAGCCACCTGGAATACGCCAGCGGCGTGATGGGGGTGCGCAGCGTCGCCAGCACCGGCTTTTCCAGCGGCCTGAACGGCAGCGGCGTGGGCATTGCGGTGCTCGACTCGGGCATCGCCTGGGCCAACAAGTCCTTCGTCGACGCGGCTGGCAAGACCCGGGTGAAGGCCGCGGTGGACGTGCAGCGGGCAGGCGATGCGATCCTGGGTGGCGGCAAGAGCTGGAAGCTGGGCGTGGACTACGCCGCCAGCTTCGCCCCGGGTAGCGCCAAGCTGGCGTCGCTGGAGGCCCTGATCAAGACCACCGGATCGACCACCGCCGACCTGTACGGGCATGGCAGCCATGTGGCCTCGGTGGCGGCCGGCGTCGGCTTCGGCCTGGTGCCCGACGCCACCGGCATGGCGCCCGGCGCCAACCTCTACGACGTGCAAGTGCTCGACAGCAAGGGCGTGGGCCAGATGAGCGATGTGCTGGCCGGCATCGACTGGGTGCTGTACCACGCCAAGGAATACAACATCCGGGTCATCAACCTCAGCCTGGCGGCCGATTCCACCGAGACCTGGCAGACCGACCCGCTGGCCCGCGCCGCCCGCAGCGCGGTGGCCGCCGGCATCACGGTGGTGGCTGCGGCCGGCAACTTCGGCGTGGCGCCCAACGGCGCCGAGCGCTACGGCACGGTCAGCTCGCCCGGCCATGATCCGTCGGTGATCACGGTGGGCGCGGCCAACACCCGTGGCACCGCCGTGCGCAGCGACGACAGCGTCAACTTCTTCAGCTCGCGCGGGCCGACCCGGGGCGTGTCGGTGGACGCCACCGGCAATCGCAGCCCCGACAACCTGCTCAAGCCCGACCTGGTGGCGCCGGGCAACCGCATCGTCGGCGCGATGGCCACCGACAATGGCGGCGCCGGCACCGTGCGCCGCTTCCTGGGTGCTAGCTACCCGGCGCTGGCCAACGGCAGTGGCCTGGCCACGCAGGCGGCCGGCAAGACCCTGATGACGATGAGCGGCACCTCGGTGGCCGCCCCGGTGGTGGCCGGCGCGGCGGCCCTGCTGCTGCAGGCCAACCCGGGCCTGACGCCGCCGCTGATCAAGGCCATCCTGCAGTACTCGGCCCAGCCGCTGCCCGGCGCCAGCCTGCTGCAGCAGGGCGCCGGCCTGCTCAATGTGGAGGGCGCAGTGCGGCTGGCCAAGGCCCTGCGCACCGATGTCAAGACCGCCGTGGAGGCCGGCAGCATCGCCGCAGGCGCCAACCTGCTGGCCGCCGGCCAGGCCCTGCCGGCGCCGCTGTCCACCTTGAACGGCCAGGCCTTCAACTGGAGCCGGGTGGCCACCGTCGGCGGCAACCAGCTGGTCAGCGGTGATGCGCTGTTCAGCAAGTACCAGCCGGTCTACGACCACCGCCTGACCTGGGCCCGCAACGTGGCGCGCCGCAGCAGCGTCGTCTACTGGCCGGCAGCCACCGGCGTGGCGGCCAACACCTACGTCAAGGCGGTGGCCGATGTGCAGCCCACCAACCAGGCCCTGGTGACGCCCGGCGTGGTGGCCGCCAGCGGCCTGCTGGGCAGCAGCTCCTGGCTGGGTCAAACCGGCGCCTTCACGCCCACCGCCACGCTGTCGGGCTGGCTGGCCAGCGGCAGCGGCCTGATCCTCAGCGAAGGGCTGATCCTGAGCGAGGGCCTGATCCTGAGCGAGGGCCTGATCCTGAGTGAAGGCCTGATCCTCAGCGAGGGCCTGATCCTGAGCGAGGGGCTGATCCTCAGCGAGGGCCTGATCCTGAGCGAGGGCTTCATCCTCAGCGAGAGCGGCCAGCCCGGCGCGCCCAACCCGAACGACTAAAGCTTGCTGGGCGAACCGTGAGCCGGCGGGTCTGCCTTGCCGGCCAGCGCCAGCGCCAGCAAACGTGAACAACAGGAGCACAACATGATCTTCGCCCCCACGCCCAGCACCAAGCTGGCAGCCCGGCACATCGGCTGGCGCCAGGCCATGGCCTCGGGCCTGAGCGCGCTGGCACTGCTGCTCGGGCTGGCGGGCGCAGGCAGCGCCACCGCGGCCGGCAGCATCGCCACCGATCTGCAGCAGGTGATCCAGGCCGGCAGCACGCCCAAGCTCAGCTGGGCCAAGGACATCAAGGGCGTGCGCTATGTCAAGGTGCTGGTGGTCGCCAAGAGCGGCGACCCTGACCTGACGGCACTGCGCGCCGAGGTGCTGGCGCGCGGCGGCTCGGTCTACTTTCGCTACCTGTCGGTGTCGGCGCTGTCGGCGCTGCTGCCGGCCGATCAGGTCGGCGCCATCGCGGCGCGCAAGGATGTGCAGGGTGTGTCACCCAACCGGCTCACCGCGCGCACCGCCAGCACGCTGGAAGCCGTCACCGGCGCGCTCAACCTGCGCAGCTACAACGGCAACAGCGCCAATTACAACGGGCTGGACGGCAACGGCGTGGGCATCGCGGTGCTGGATTCGGGCATCGGCTGGAGCCACCTGAACATGATGGCCAACGACGGCAGGACCAGCCGGGTGGCCAAGGCGGTGGACTTCCAGCAGGTCGGCGATGCCACCCTGGCGGGCGCCAAGGACTGGACCGCCGGTGTCGACACGTCGGCCTCGCTCTACCCGTCAAGCGCCACCCTGGCCGACTATGAGTCCAGGATCGATGCCACCGGCAACAACCGCAACGACCTGTACGGCCACGGCAGCCATGTCGCCAGCGTCGCTGCCGGCCGCAGCGGCAACCAGACCAAGGCCTCGGCCGGGCTGGCCCCGGGCGCCCGGCTCTACGACGTCAGGGTGCTCGACGGCAACGGCTACGGCCAGATGAGCGACGTGATCGCCGGCATCGACTGGGTGATCTACCACGCCCGGGAATACAACATCCGGGTGCTCAACCTGAGCCTGGCAGCCGACTCCACCGAGACCTGGCAGACCGACCCGCTGGCGCGCGCCGCGCGCACCGCGGTGGCGGCCGGCATCACGGTGGTGGTGGCGGCGGGCAACTTTGGCCAGACCACCAACGGCACTGAGCGTTACGGTTCGATCGGCTCGCCCGCCCATGACCCGTCGGTAATCACCGTCGGCTCGGCCAACACCCAGGGCACGCTGCAGCGCAACGACGACAGCGTCAACCTCTTCAGCTCGCGCGGGCCGACCCGTGGGGCCTTCATCGACGGGGCGGGCGTGCGCCAGGTCGACCACCTGCTCAAACCCGACCTGGTGGCGCCTGGCAACAAGATCGTCGGCGCGATCGGCTCCGACAAGAACGGCAGCGCCGGCTCCTGGAGCTACCTGGCATCGAACTATCCCGCGCTGACAGCCGACCATGGCGGCAAGAACCAGAAGTCGAGGCAGCAGCTGATGAACCTCAGCGGCACCTCGATCGCCGCACCGGCCGTGGCCGGCACCGTGGCGCTGATGTTGCAGGCCAACCCGGGACTGACACCGCCGCTGATCAAGGCCATCCTGCAGTACTCGGCCCAGCCCGTGGCCGGCGCCAACCTGCTGCAGCAAGGCGCCGGCTTGCTCAATGTGGATGGCGCGGTGCGGCTGGCGCAGGCCTTGCGCACCGACATCCGGGCCGCGGTCGAGGCCGGCACGCTGGTGGCGGGCGCCCCGCTGCTGGCCCCGGGCAAGACCTTGCCGGCGGCCACCTCGACGATCAACGGCCAGCGCTTCAGCTGGAGCCGCATCGTCTACGCCGGCGGCAACCAGATCGTCAGCGGTGATGCGCTGTTTGCTGCCTACCAGCCGGTCTGGGACCACCGCCTGGTGTGGGCCCGCGACCGGGTCTTGCGCGCCAAAGTCGCCTGGTGGCCCGCTGCCAACGGGGTGCCAGCCAATACCTTTGCCAAGGCCATCCGCTGGGAACCCGCAGCCAGCCAGGCGCTGTTGACGGCCGGCGTGTTCAGGGCCGGCCCGCTGCTGGGCATCAGCTCCGCGCTGGGCCTGACCGGTGCCTTCACCCCCAGCGCCACGCTGGCCGGCTGGCTGGCCGCGGGCAGCGGCCTGGTGCTGGGCAACGGCGTGGTGCTCAGCGAGGGCGTGGTGCTCAGCGAAGGCGTGGTGCTGAGCGAGGGCGTGGTGCTCAGCGAGGGTGTGGTGCTGAGTGAAGGGGTCGTACTCAGCGAGGGCGTGGTGCTCAGCGAGGGCGTGGTGCTGAGTGAATCGGGCCAGACCGGTGTGGCATCGGCCAACGACGCCAGCCTGGTGGGCGAGCCTTGACTTTCTCAAGCAGATCAGACAAAACATGACGCCTTTCATCTGCATCCACGGCCGGGTCGAGCGCTGCAAGCTGCGCGTCAAGGGCTGGGCCACGCTGGCGGCGCTGGCGCTGCTGGGCGGCCTGTGCAGCGCGCCCGCTGCGCTGGCCCAGGCCGCCAACGCCACGCATCCCAAACTGGCCCGTGACCTGGCTGACGCTGCTAACGCCGGCCAGGCGCCCAAGGCGCGCTGGGTGCGCGACCTCAACGGCGTGCGCCATGTGCAGGCCGTGGTGATGAGCAGCTCGGCCGACCCGGAGATGAGCGATCTGCGCGCCTTCGTGCTGCGCACCGGCGGCTCGGTGCTGGTGCGCCATTCGGCGATCCGGGCGCTGACGGTGCTGATGAATGCCGGCACCTTGAATGCACTGGCCCAGCGCAGCGATGTGCTCAGCGTCTCGCCCAACCGCGACACCTACCGCAGCGCCAGCACCTTGGAGGCGATGACCGGCGCGCTGGCCGGCGCCGCCCGCAGCGCCAGCACCAAGACCAGCTACACCGGGCTGGACGGCAGCGGCATCGGCATCGCCGTGCTCGACTCGGGCGTGATGAAGGCGCATGCCGGATTCTTCGACGTCAACGGCCTGACCCGCGTCAAGCGCAATGTCAACCCGATGAACGGCGCCAACACGCCCACCGGCTGGGTCATCGGCGTCGACGGCACCTCGTCGTCGCTGATGCCGGGCAGCGCGGCGCTGAAGACCTACGAGGGCGCGATCGCCAGCGACACCTTCGCAGTCCAGGACGCCTTCGGCCATGGCACCCATGTGGCGGCGGTGGCCGCCGGCCGTGCCCAGTACTACGGCAGCGGCACGCCCGACAGCACCGGCGTCGCGCCCAATGCCAGCCTCGTCGACGTGCGCGTGCTCAACGAGCTGGGCATGGGCAACCTGGCCGATGCGATCGAGGGCATCCAGTGGGTGGTCTACCACGCCAAGGAATACAACATCCGCGTGCTCAACGTCAGCCTGGCCGCCAACTCGACCGAGAGCTGGCAGACCGACCCGCTGTGCGTGGCACTGCGCAGCGCCACGGCCGCGGGCATCACCGTGGTAGTAGCGGCCGGCAACTTCGGCAAAAACGCATTGGGCCAGCCCAGCTACGGCACCATCAGCTCGCCCGGCCACGACCCGACGGTGGTCACCGTGGGCGCCGTCAACCACCACGGCAGCGTGGCGCGCGACGACGACACGGTCACGCTGTTCAGTTCGCGCGGGCCGACCCGGGCCGCGTCGATCAACGCCAGCGGCATGCGGGTGGCCGACAACCTGCTCAAGCCCGACCTGGTGGCGCCAGGCAACAAGATCGTGGCGGCGGCAGCGACCAAGGCCTTGAGCCGTCAGCCGACACCAAACTACCTGTCGACCACCTACCCGGCCTATCTGGTGGCGCCCACAGGCGCCTCGCAGGCCTACCTGGAGACGCAGCTGATGCTCAGCGGCACCTCCATCGCCGCCCCGGCCGTGGCCGGCACGGTGGCGCTGATGTTGCAGGCCAACCCGGGGCTGACGCCGCCGCTGATCAAGGCCATGCTGCAGTACAGCGCTCAGCCCCTGCCCAATCACGGCCTTTTGGAACAGGGCGCGGGGCTGCTGAACGTCGACGGCGCGGTGGCCCTGGCCAAGGCGTTACGCACCGACCTGGCCAGCGCCATCGCGGCCGGCACGGTCAGCAACGGCAACCCGCTGGTTGCCGCCGGCAAGACAATGCCCGCGCCGGTCTCGACGATCAATGGCGCCAGCTTCAACTGGTCACGGCTGGTCTTCATCGGCGGCAACCGCATCGCCAGCGGCGACTTGATGGCGCGCTACCAGCCGATCTACGACCCGCGGCTGGCCTGGGCCGGCAACCAGGTGCGCAAGCGCCAGGTGGTGTACTGGTCGGGCGCCGGGATCACGCCCAACTTCTACCCCAGGAGCTTCACCGACACGGTGCTGGCCAACCAGGGCCTGCTCAGTGCCGGCGTGATGCGCCTGGACAGCCTGGCCGGCCTCAGTTCGTCGATCAGCAAGACCGGGGTGTTCATGCCCACCGCCACGCTCAGCGGCTGGGCCGTCGCCGGCAGCGGCCTGCTGCTGGGCAGCGGCGTGGTGCTCAGCGAAGGCGTGGTGCTCAGCGAGGGCGTGGTGCTCAGCGAAGGCGTGGTGCTCAGCGAAGGCGTGGTGCTCAGCGAGGGCGTCGTGCTCAGCGAAGGCGTGGTGCTCAGTGAGGGCGTGGTGCTCAGCGAGGGCGGGCAACCCTCGGCCAGCGACACCAGCCTGTTTGGCGAGCCCTGATGCACCAGCGGCAGCGCCGGTCCGCGCCGGTGCCTGTGACAAAGAACCGGGTGCGGCGACTTATTCCTTGCATGCCCTGGCAAGCCAAGCCAAAGTACAGCAAAATCCGAACAATTGATAAATTCATTTGTCAATCCCCTGAACAAGGGGAGCAACAAGTGATCCCCACAACACTTTGTCGACCCAGGTAAATCATGCTGATCTCGCTTCCTCGACCCATCACGGCCTGGCAAGGCCGCAGGCCGCTGTTGGCATTGGCCGCCACGCTGGTGTTGTGGGGCGGCCTGCTAGTCAACCAGCCCAGCCAGGCCCAGACCGAGGCGCGGCAGCACCACAAGGTGGCGCGCGACCTGCAGGACGAGTTGGGCGGCGCCCAGCCGGCCCGCGCACGCTGGAGCCGCGACATCAACGGCGCCCGCCATGTGCAGGCCATCGTGGTCAGCAACTCGGCCGACCCCGAAATGCGCGATCTGCGCCAGGACATCGTGCGCGGCGGCGGCACGGTGCTGGTGCGGCACGGCGCCGTCCAGGCGCTGACGGTGATGGTCAGGGCCAGTGCCATCCCGGCCCTGGCCGACCGGCCCGACGTGACCCATGTGGCGCCCAACCGCGAGACCCACCGCACCGCCAGCACGCTGGAATCGATGGCCGGCGTGCTCACCAGCAATGTGCGGCCCACCAGCAGCAAGACCAGCTACACCGGCCTGGACGGCAGCGGCATCGGCATTGCGGTGCTGGACTCGGGCGTGATGAAGGCGCACGAGGCCTTTCTGGACGGCGGCAGCACCAGCCGGGTCAAGCGCAATGTCGACGTCACCGTCAACACCAGCACCGCCAGCACCTGGATCACCGGCAGCGACGGCAGCAGCAGCTCGCTGATGCCCGGGAGCACGGCGCTCAACAGCTACGAGAACGTGATCAAGGCCGACGCCAATATGGTGCAGGACCCCTACGGCCACGGCACCCATGTGGCGTCGGTGGCGGCCGGGCGGGCGCGCACCTACATGAGCACCATTCCCGACACCACCGGCATCGCGCCCAATGCCAACCTCTACGATGTGAAGGTGCTCGACAGCGTCGGCCGGGGCACGCTGAGCGACGCGCTGGAAGGCATCCAGTGGGTGATCTACCACGCCCGTGAATACAACATCCGGGTGATCAATGTCAGCCTGGCCACCAACTCCACCGACAGCTGGCAGACCGACCCGCTGTGCGCGGCGCTGCGCAGCGCCACCGCGATGGGCATCACGGTGGTGGTGGCGGCCGGCAACTACGGCACCAACCCCCTGGGCCAGGCGGTCTACGGCAGCATCAGCTCGCCCGGCCATGAGCCCAGCGTGATCACGGTGGGCTCCGTCAACCCCCATGGCACCACCGCCCGCGGTGACGACACCGTCAACCTGTTCAGCTCACGCGGGCCCACCCGCGGCGGCACCTTGGACGCCGCGACCGGCCTGCGCCGCATCGACAACCTGCTCAAGCCCGACCTGGTGGCCCCGGGCAACAGGGTCATCGCGGCGTCGGCCACGGCCGCGTCCAGCACCAACCCGACCAAGAACTTCCTGGCCGCCAACTTCGGCAGCCTGCTGGTCACGCCGCTGGGCCTGCCCGAGGTCTATGGCGAGAACCAGATGATGCTCAGCGGCACCTCGGTGGCCGCGCCGGCGGTGGCCGGCACGGTGGCGCTGATGCTGCAGGCCAACCCCGGCCTGACGCCGCCCATCATCAAGGGCTTGCTGCAGTACAGCGCCCAGCCGCTGCCCAATGCCAGCCTGCTGGAGCAGGGCGCCGGCCTGCTCAACATCGACGGCGCCGTGGCCATCGCCAAGGTCCTGCGCACCGACATTGCGACGGCCATCAATGCCGGCACGATCACCCCGGGCACCACGCTGATCGCGTCCGGCAAGGTCTTCCCGGCCAAGACCTCCACCATCGCCAGCCTGACCGTCAACTGGTCGCGCATGATGTTCGTGGGCGGCAACCGCATCGTCAGCGGCGACTGGCTGATCACCTACCAGCCGATCTTCGACCCGCGCATTACCTGGGCCGGCGGCACCGTGCGCAAACGCCAGGTGAGCTGGTGGTCGGGCACCGGCATCGCGGCCAACACCTTCCCAAAGAGCTTTACCGAAACCGCCGCCCCCAACCAGGGCCTGCTTACCGCCGGCGTGCTGCGCGCGGACACCCTGACCGGCGCCAGTTCGCTGCTCAACAAGACCGGCGCCTTCACGCCCACCGCCACCTTGAGCGGCTGGCTGGCCGCGGGCAGCGGCCAGCTGCTGGGCCAGGGCGTGGTGCTGAGCGAGGGCGTGGTACTCAGCGAGGGTGTGGTGCTCAGCGAGGGGGTCGTGCTGAGTGAAGGCGTGGTCCTCAGTGAAGGCGTGGTGCTGAGTGAAGGCGTGGTGCTCAGCGAAGGCGTCGTGCTCAGCGAGGGCCTGGTGTTCGGCGAGCCGTGACAGCCCCAGGCACCCGAGGGACCGATGCCGACAAGGCGCCGCTTTTCAGGCGGTGGAGAGCCCCCCGGCAGCACTGCCGCCTGACCTGAGGCGGCACGCCGCAGCGGCCCCAGATATATGCCGTGGGATGGGATATGCCGGTGGTGCCATATTATCGCAAGACCTCAGGGTCACGCGTTTGTCGGCCCGCGCCGGCGTCGCAGGGTCGAGTTATCCATGCGCCGCAAAGACCGCGCCGCCCGATTTGGCGCACCGGCCGTCCATGATGATTTTCTGCCCCGCACCGGAAACCCCCGCCGGCGCGCGCGCAGTGGCTGGCTAACGCGCCGATTGCCCGCTGGGTGCCCCGGCATAGCCGCAACGCCCCCCGCACCCGGGTCGCCGCCAGCCCGTCCCTGCCGCCGTGCAGCACGCGCAAGCCCATGAATTTAAAACCTGAATGCCGGCAAAGCGGCGCCGTCTTAGGCGCCTCGTTGACCTGCCGCCACGGCGCCGCGCGCGCCGTGGCGCATCCCGCCTCAAGTTGCCAGTCCAACTGTCGATAACCGAAATGGCACGATTCGCCGGCGTTTTCAGACATTTTCATATTTGCCGAATTAGCGGCATCTCTTCACACCCCAACGACGCACCACCCAAACCAGGGATGGCTTTTTTCGTCACACTGGCAGTATTGGATTCGGTGGTTGAAAAACCGCGGTACCGACCTTCTGAAGTAACCCCGATAAACCCGGCACATACCCCGCAGCCAGGCAACCGGGCCCGACCCACCGCAAATCAAAGAGATTGCTACAAATGACCCTCTCCAAGCCATTGCACCGATTGCACTGCCTTGCGCCGCTGCGCCGCGGCAGCCTCGCCGCGATCGTGACCCTGTCGCTGCTGAGCGCCCAACTGGGCCTGAACACAGCCCGGGCCGAACCGGCTGCCGGCAGCCGCTCGCACCGCATTGCCCATGACCTATACCACGAGGCTGGCCGCACCGGCGCGCCCATGGCGCGCTGGGCGCGCGACCTGAACGGCGTGCGCCATGTGCAGGCCATCGTGGTCAGCAATGCCAAGGACCCCGAGCTGGCCGAGCTGCGCAGGTTCGTGCTCAAGCATGGCGGGTCGGTGCTGGTGCGCCACCCGGGCATCAATGCGCTGACGGTGATGGTCAAGGCCGGCACGCTGAACGCGCTGGCGCAGCGCAAGGACGTGGTCAGCATCTCGCCCAACCGCAGCATGGCGCGCACCTTCAGCACGCTGGAGCAGATTACCGGGGCGGCGGTCAACAACGCGCAAGGCAGCGTGCGCATCTACAGCAACAAGACCAGCTACAACGGCCTGGACGGCGCCGGCATCGGCATCGCGGTGCTCGACTCGGGCGTGATGAAGGCGCATGACGCCTTCTTGAACGGTGCCGGCACTGCCAGCAGAGTCAGGAAGAACGTCAACATGCTCAACAGCACGCTGAGCCTGTGGACGGCCGGGGTGGACGGCTCGACACCGTCAATGGCGCCGGGCAGCACGGCGCTGATCGACTACGAGAAGGCGCTCAACGCCGCCACATCGCTGACCCAGGACCCCTACGGCCATGGCAGCCATGTGGCCGCCGTGGCCGCCGGCCGCGCCAAATACTTCGAGGCGAGTACGCCCGACACCACCGGCATCGCCCCGGGCGCCAATATCTTTGACGTGCGGGTGCTGGACGACCAGGGCATGGGCTCGATGAGCGACGTGCTGGAGGCGATCCAACTGGTGATACACCACGCCCGCGAATACAACATCCGGGTGATGAACCTGAGCCTGGCGGCCGATTCCACCGAGAGCTGGCAGACCGACCCGCTGTGCATCGCGGTGCGCAATGCCAGCGCCGCCGGCATCACCGTGGTGGTGGCGGCCGGCAACTTCGGCAAGTCAGTCAGCGGCCAGGAGGTGTATGGCGCGATCAGCTCGCCCGGCCATGAGCCATCGGTGATCACCGTGGGCTCGGTGAACACCAAGGACACGCTAGGCCGCGTCGACGATGTCGTCAACTTCTTCAGCTCGCGCGGCCCCAGCCGCGGCACCCGGCTCGACGCCAGCGGCGCCAGGGTGGTGGACAACCTGCTCAAGCCTGACCTGGTGGCGCCGGGCAACAAGATCATCGGCGCTGCGGCCACCCAGGCGTCCAGCAGCAACCCGACCTGGAACGCGCTGGCCAGCGCCAACTTCGCCAGCCTGGTGGCGCCGCTCGCCATCCCGGCGATCTACCCTGAGACGCAGATGATGCTCAGCGGCACCTCGGTGGCCGCGCCGGTGGTGGCCGGCGCGGTGGCGCTGATGCTGCAGGCCAACCCGGGCCTGACCCCACCGCTGATCAAGGCGATGTTGCAGTACTCGGCCCAGCCCCTGCCCGGTGCCAACCTGCTGCAGCAGGGCGCCGGCTACCTCAACGTGCCGGGCGCGGTGGCGCTAGCCTCGGTGCTGCGCAATGACATCGCCGCCGCAGTGGAGGCCGGCACGTTGGCCCCGGGCGCCCCGCTGCTGCTCGGCGGCAAATCGATGCCGCCGACCAGTTCGACGATCAATGGCCAGGCCTTCAACTGGAGCCGCATCGTCACGGCCGGTGGCAACCGGCTGCTCAGCGGCGATGCGCTGTTCACCCAGTACCAGCCGATCTGGGACCCGCGCCTGGTCTGGGCCGGCGGCACGGTGCAGCGCCGCAGCGTCAGCTACTGGCCCGGCGGCACCGGCGTGCCCAGCAACACCTTCGTGTCGTCGATCACCGCAGCCGCGGCGCCCAACCAGGCACTGGTGATGCCCGGCGTGGTGCAGGCCACCGGGCTGGCCGGCAGCAGCTCCTGGGTCGGCCAGACCGGCGCCTTCATCCCCAGCGCCACCCTCAGCGCCTGGCTCACTGCCGGCAGCGGCAGCATGCTGAGCCAGGGCCTGATCCTCAGCGAGGGCCTGATCCTCAGCGAAGGCCTGATCCTCAGCGAGGGCCTGATCCTCAGCGAGGGCCTGATCCTCAGCGAAGGCCTGATCCTCAGCGAGGGGCTGATCCTCAGCGAGGGCCTGATCCTCAGCGAGAGCGGCCGGCCCCAGGTCAACCTGGCCATGGACGGCAGCCTGGTCGGCGAGCCCTGATGCCAGCGTGGCGGCCCGGCCCCGTGGGCCGCGCCCCGCACCCCATCCCACAACACCCAAGCTACCGCACCATGGCCAACCACCGCTCGATGTTCAAACGCCTGATCGCCATCGCCACCTGCCTCACCGCGCTGGGGATGGCCGGGCCGGCCGGCGCCCAGACCGTCAGCGTCAAGCTGTCAGCCGACCTGGCGCCGGTGCTCAGCGGCGGTGGCGCCCCGGTGTCGTCCTGGCTGCAGCTGCTGGGCGGGCAGCCGGTGGTCAATGTGCTGATCACCGCGTCCAGCACCGACGCGTCGCTGGCTGCGCTGCGCCAGGCGGTGCTGGCCCATGGCGGCTCGGTGCACTATGTCTACCAGACGGTGCGGGCGATGTCGGGGCTGCTGCCGGCCTCAGCCTTGAATGCCATCGCCGCGCGCAGCGACGTGCTCTACATCACGCCCAACCGCAGCACCGCACGCTCGGCCAGCCTGGTGCAGGACAGCACCGGCGCCAGCGCGGTGCCGCGCATCGCCGGCAGCACGCCGGTGGATGGCCGCGGCGTGGGCATCGCGGTGCTGGACTCAGGCATCGACTGGGACCACCGCAGCATGAAGGACGCTGCGGGCAACTCGCGCGTGGTGCAGACCATCGACGTGGTGGGCCTGGCGCGCACCTTCGCCTACGGCAGCTGGCTGCTGGGCGTCGACTACAGCGGCGCCCTGAGCACCAGCCTGCGCCTGGGCAGCAGCAGCCTGGGCAGCCTGGCCACACGGCCCTCGGCCCGGACGCCCGACCCCTATGGCCACGGCACCCATGTGGCGGCCATCGCCGCCGGTGCCGGCGCCTACCAGCTGCCCGATGCCACCGGCGTGGCGCCGGGCGCCACGCTGTATGACGTGCGGGTGCTGGACGAACGCGGCGTCGGCAACATGGCCAATGTGCTGGCCGGCATCGACTGGGTGATGCTGCGCAGCCGCAGCAGCAATATCCGGGTGATGAACCTGAGCCTGGCGGCCAGCTCGACCGACAGCTTCCTGGTCGACCCGCTGGCCCGCGCAGCCCGCGGCGCGGTGGCGGCCGGGGTGGTGGTGGTGGCCGCGGCCGGCAACTTCGGCAAGACCGCTGCGGGCGCCGAGCAGCTGGGCAGCATCGGCTCGCCTGGCCATGAACCGTCGGTGATCACCGTGGGCGCGGCCAACCCGCTGGGCACTGCCCAGCGCAGCGACGACCTGATGACCGGCTTCAGCTCGCGCGGGCCCAGCCGTGGCGGCGTGTTGCTGCCCTCGGGCAGCCGCTGGATCGACAACCTGCTCAAGCCCGACCTGGTGGCGCCGGGCAACCGGCTGCTGGGCGCGGCGGCCAACGAGAAGGGCCGGCCCGCACCGGCCGGCAACCGGCTGGCCACGCTCTACCCGCAGCTGATGCAGGAGGCCCGCAATGCTGGTGCCAGCCAGGCGCTGGACCAGGAGCTGCTGCAGATGAGCGGCACCTCGATGGCCGCGCCGGCGGTGGCCGGCGCCGCCGCCTTGCTGCTGCAGGTCAACCCCGGGCTGACGCCGCCGCTGGTCAAGGCCATCCTGCAGTACA
>JANNZD010000509.1:0-7232 GCA_031410435.1 Betaproteobacteria bacterium
AACACCGAGATGCTGTTCAAGGTGTACAGCCGCTACGTGCCCAACCTGACCCGGCGCGATGGCTCGGCCATCGACCGGTTGCTGGCCTCGCGTTTTGCCGGCATCAGCGAGGTGGAGCCCGTGGCGCCGCAACTGCCGGCTCCCGCTGGCGAACCGGCAGGCGCACACCATGACTGACCCCGATACGCCGCGGACCACCGGCCTGGTCGATGCGCTGGAGGAAGACAGCTTCCGGCTGGCCACCATCCCGCTGTCGCCCGATCGCTTCACCACCTGGCGCGAGCGCCTGGCGCAGTGGCGGGCGTTGCGCGATGCACCGCTGCATGCGGAAGACCCGCGCATCCGCGCCGCGCGGCGGGCCGAGCGACAGGCCCGGCAGCGCATCCGCGTGCATCACGCCACCCAGTACGGGTACATCTTCAGCAACCGGCGCATCCCGCGCGACAGCAGTGCCGCCGGCCTGGGGCGGTACGAGGCCGACCTGATCGCAGTGACAGCCCGCCGCGTCGTGTTGCTGGAAGTGAAGAATTGGAGCGGCCAGTTGCGTCAGGCCGGCGACGGGTGGGTGCAGGTGCAGCGCAGCGGCGCCGTTGTTCACCATCCGAACCTGCTGGCGCACAACCGCGAGAAGCTGCGTGCGCTGCACCGTTACCTGGACGGGTGCGGCGTGCACATCGGCCCGCAATGCTTTCACCAGGGCGTGGTGTTCGTGAACCCCAGGCTGGCCATCGACGCCGAGATCGCGAGCCACCCGGGGGCGCTGCAACTGGACGGTGTGGGCGAGTTGCTCGGCGCTGGCACCAGCCTGGGCCGCAGGGCCGCCGCGCGGGTGGCGCAATGGCTGGCCAGTGCCGAGACCAGTGCCGCGCTGGCCCAGCACCTGCTGCAGATGATTCCGCCCGCAGACGTGAAGGCCGCAGCCGAGGCGATCGGCGCCCTGCGCACCTGGGACCGGCTGACGCTGCGCGGCGGCCGCGAGTTGCAGGGCGACATCGTGTGGCTGCGTGTCACCGGCCAGCAGGTGCCGGTGCAGGCGATCAAGCCCGGCGGCGCGGCCATCCTGCACTGGCGCCGAGGGTTGATCGGCGGCCTGCAATGGGTGGTGATGAACCAGCGGCCTGGCTGCATGGCCGGCGATCTGTTCTGGGACCAGCATCGGGTGCCCGGCCGGCGCGTATGCCTGGACATCGAAGATTGCGTTTACTTTCACGAGCCCGGCAAGTCGAAGCCCGGCATCATTGCTCTCAACCATGTTGAGAGAGTTCAGATCGGATGAACAGGCGGCGCGGCAAGGGTGGTGGTGGTCGGCAGCCGCCCGTGAAAGTGGTGGCGGGCTCGCGTGCAATGATCGAACATGCGTGGTTGAACGCCGTAATGGGCAATGTCGATCCCCGCCGCATCGCGCAGCTGGAACGGATGCTCGCGCCCGCAGCGAACGATGCGTTCGAAGCCATGGTGGTGTCGGCCGACGGCCCATTGCCGTCTGCCGACTTGGTCGACGAAGAAGCGCCGAAGAAGTCGTAGCGCCGCCGTCTCCCGGTCATGGCAGGCGGACTACGCGGCCTTCAAGTCCGTGACCGCATAGGTGCGCCGAAGCTCGCCAGCAAACGCGATGGCCTCCACCACATCCACCTCCAGGCTCATCGACTGCCCAGGCGGTACGGCGCGGATGCGGGCGAAGAGTACCGTGTCCTCCACCTGGCAGGTGAACGTGCGCGCGGCGATGCCCAGCCTCTTGGCCATTGGCGAAGCCTTGCAGGCCGCTTGCAGCGCCAGGCGACGCTGCCGGTCGGCCGTACTGATGATGGAGCCATCCAGGGTGATCGAGCCGACGACCTTGGGATCGGTCGGCGGCACTTCCGGCACGTCGAAGTGCTCCGCCGCACCGCCGCGGATGCGGCGCCACAGCGTCTGCCGGCGGCCGGCGCGCACCAGTGCCGCGCGCAACGGATCCACCGGCTGTTCACCGGGCATCCATGTCGGCCGCTTGGTTTCCACCGGCCGGTACTCGTCCACCACGTCGCGGTTGACCATGCGGCGGTAGGCCTCGGTCTGCAGGGCGTTCAGTGCCTGTGAGATCTCGGCGCCGATCTGCTGCGCCACGCCGGCACCCAACTTGCGGCCGGTTTCCGGGGCTGCCAACAGAACGGCGCCGATCTGGTCGGTGTGGCTGCCGGGCAGCTGGTTCAACACGGCCAACTTCACGCCCTCCAGGTGGCTGGGCTTGGCGTTGACGAGGCCTTGCTTCAGGCCCTCCAGCACCGTGCGCAACCGGATCGTCTTGGCCGCCGCGCGGAAGTCACCGAGCAGGTCGTCGCCATACCGCACCACCGACCAACTGGCCGTGAGCGAGGCGATGCTCTGCCAGCCCGGCGCGTCCAGCTCCTGCATCTTGAAAGCGGTCATGTTCAGGTGTCCTCCTTGAGCGGTTCGGTGGTGGCCAGCCAGGTCGCGACCACATGAAAGACGCGGTGCAACTGCGTCATCTGCGTCAGCGGCCCGGCGTCGTTCTCGCGCAGTTGCACGCCCAGCCGGGTGCGGCCCTGGCTGCGGTATTGCGCTCGCGCTGCGGCCAGCGGCGCGGTCACGATGCGGTAACGCCCGGCCAGCTGGTGCACATCGGCCGGTGCCTGTCCGTCGTCGGGCGTCATCAACATCAGGTCTTCGGTGCGCACGCCGCAGGCCTCGCACCAGGTGAGGATCGATGCCGCCTCCTCGCCAGTGGCGACGATCACCGGGGTGGAGGTGACGCGGTAGCGGCGCTGCCAGACGGCCACCGCTGCATGGGCGGTGGCTCGCCAGGAGGCATCACCCAGGCATGGCGCCAGTCGGCGCAGCAGGCCGCGCACCCGCTCTGTCTCGGCCGGCCGGCGGGTGCCGGCGCGGACGTGGCGCAGCGCCGTGCGGCTGCTGGTCGGGTGCCAGCCCGAATCCGTCAGGTCGTAGCCGGCCGATTCGCGGCAATTGAACTCTTGCTGCAGCAACTGGCCAATGACCTCGGGTTGCAGCATCAGCCGGTGGGCCAGGAGGCCGTCGACCCGGCTGCGGCGGTGCAACAGCTCCAGCAGCCTGTCCACGGTGAGCGGTTCCAGCGGCGGCGAGGGTGCCGCCTTGCGGGGTGGCAGAACCGGTGCTGCGCGGGGTTGATACGCCCGCGGCAGTGGCTCGATCGCGCCAGGGGCGAAGTGCCGACTCGCCCAGGCGCCGTCCACGCGCGCACGGTGGCGTGATCGGGCCACCGGCCGGCCGCAGACGTAGGCCGCGGTGACGGTGTCAAGCTTGACGGCCAGCTCGGCCTCCAGTTCCTCGAAGGCAATGACCTGCAGCAGCTCGTGCACATGCACATACCAGCGCAGCGTGGTCGCTGGCGAGGCGTGCCCGATGGCCAGCGACAAGGCCCAGAGCGCCCGCTTGCTGGGCTCGTTGGTGTCAAGAAGGACGCGCCGCGTGGCTTCGGGTTCGCAGGGGCCGACCAGGCGCTGCACGATGCGACGCCGGGCCTCATCCTGGGGCAAGGCCCGCAGGCACAGCAGCAACGCCATGCGGCAGGCGAAGGTGTGCCGCAAGTGGTGCGGCCGGACCGTAGTGCGGCCCGTCGCGGCGCGCAGCGCGTCGGTGATGCGGCCCAGCAACCGGGTGCGGTCGACAAGACGGCGCGGCATCTCGTGCTGGCCGATGAGCACGCCGCAGCGGTCGTTGCTCACCGTCTCGTCGGCATGGGCGTGCCAGCCTTGCAGCAGCTCGAGCTCCAGGACATTCAGCGGGCCGATCAGCGGCACTTGCCGGATGCCGGCGTCGGACTTGAGGTTGCGGTAGGCATTGCGCCGCACCAGCAGGATCCAAAGGCCGTCGGTGCAGATGAGATCGGCCGCCCGCAGGCCCAGGCACTCGCCAGCCCGTAGGCCAGCGCGGAACATCAGCAGCAACACGACGGCTTGCAGCCGGCGCTCGCGTGGGTCAGCCGAAGGATCTTCGGCCAGCAGTTTCAGGGCCACCTGGTACTCGGGCCAAAGAAGGATGCCGGCGTCGGGCGCGTGGTGCCGCTCCAGCCCCTCGGGAGTGACCTCGGCCCAGTCGACATCGGGCACGCCATGGTGCTGAACCAGGAACCGATGGAACTCGCGCAGTCGGCCCAGCGCATAGGGCTGGCGGCCAGGGCTCAAGGCTTCCAGCAGCTCCGCATAGGCATCGGCCAGGGTGTCCTCGTCGATGTCGGCCAGCGCGTGGTCGCTGAGGCGATCGATCAGCAGGCCCACCAGCTCGGTGTAGTAGCGGTCGGCCGAGGTCGACCGCAGCGCCCGGTCAGTGGCGCCGCTGCGCAGCAATTCGATCAGCCACTGCACCACCGCGACCGCGAAGTCAGGCGCACTCGCGTGCTGCTCGATGGCGCTCTCCAGCCTCGGCACCAGCGCCTCGATCCGGTTGAGCGACTTCTGCTTCTGCTCGGCATGTGCCTCGGCCAGCCGGTCCACCTCGGCAAAGACCGCGCGCACCTGCTGGTGCAGGGACACCGCGCGGGCGCGGGCAGTGGCCTCCGAACCCGACCCGTCGCCAGCGCCCAGGCGCGCGGCCAGTCGGTCTGGTGGGGTGAAATCGGTGTCGGGTTCGGCGGCGCAGGACGCGGTTTCGGCCGGCGGGTCGTGCCCGGTCATCCAGCGCGTCCAGTCGTGCACCGGCAGGCTCACCGCCTCGCAGCGGCCTTCGAGAACGGCAACCAGATGGCTGGGCACGCGCAGCCGCACCGCCGTGGCCGTGGTTTCGCACAGCCAGCGCTCGGCGGCGTCCGCAGTGTCGACGAAGGCATTGCCTTCGCCGGTCTGCCGGGCGAGGGCGGCGACCAGCCGGTGCAGGGCGTGCCGGTGCTCGGCGCGGCTCCGTGCATCGAGGACTTGTGACACCTGAGCCACCCGGCCCAGCAGCAGGGCCGACATCGGCTGCAGGGCAAAACGCTGCACTGCCGTCCCCTGGCCTGGCCAGGGCAGTCCGAGCTCCAGGAAGACGCCGACGGAGGCGACCTCTCGCAGGCGCCAGACGCCTGGCTGCGCCAGCGCCTGGATCACATGCCTGTCGCAGACGAAGCTGTACAGCGCCACGCCAACCACTGCCTCTGCCAGCCGGCCGGCATCGCCCAGGTCGGGCGCTCGCCGCGCGCGTTGGTGGAGCAGACGCTCGAACGCCCCGCGCAGCCTTTGCCAGCGCCGCAGCGCCTGCAGATCGCCGGCCGCGTGTGGCACCGGCGCCGCGTGCAAGGCCCGGCTGGCGGGCAGGCGCAGGTTCTGCAGGCCGTAGCGGCGCTTGAGCCAGCGAAGCAAGCGGTCGATGCGTTGTAGGGCCGCTACTTCCACCATCGTGCACGGCTGCCCGCGGCCACGCAGCGAGTCGCGATACAGGCGATCGACATCGGCCTGGCGCGGCGCGCGGAGGTCCCGACCCTGGCACCAGCGGCGCAGCACCTCGTCCATCCGCCGTGTGCTACGGCGACCGTTGGCGGCCAACTGCGCGGCCCGTTGCGTCGAGCCGAGCACGGCTGGTGCAGGCGCGAAGCGGGGCAAGGGCCGGCCGCGGCGGGTGGGCCCGGCTTCCAGGGGCGATGGCAGGTGAGACCATCCCTGGCGTTCGAGCATCGCCGCCAGCCCGGGCAGGCAGCGCTGGAGGTCCAGCGGCGTGAGGCTGGAGTGCGCACCGAAGGCCGGCTGGCCGAGATCGACATGGCCGAGCAGTTGCTCAGACAGCTCGCCGGGCCAGCGACCGCTTATTGCGGCCGTGGCCAGTTCGCGCCGCAACTGGTTCGCTGGCAGACCGCCCCAGTCGGCCGGCCACCAGCCTTCGAGGGTGCCGCGGTCGATGCGCTGAACGGTCAGGTCCTCGTCCAGTTGGAAGAAGAGTGGCAACGCCCGCGGGCCGTTGTCGCGGAGGGTGGTCTCGATCTGGAGCGACAACATCGGCAGCGGCTTGTTCACCCAGCGCGCCAGGCGCTGCAGGTGGTCGAGCCAATGCGTCATCAGGGCAACCGTCATCGGCGTGAGTGGCACCAGGCGTGCCTCATTCGGTTGGTGCGACGACTTGTCGGCCACCAAGGCCAGGGCCCGCGGCAGGTCAAGCACGTCGAGCGACTCGAACGGGTCGTTCACCGGTCGCATGCCGGTGGCGGCCATCAGGTGCAGCAGCACGTAGCGGCAATAGGCGTTGTGGCGCGCGACCAGGGTGGTTGCGCCGGCGGCTGAACGGCGCAGCGACCCCACCCAATCGGCCAGAGCCCCCTGCCGCAGAACCGGGGCGCAAATCAGACCTGGGGCGACCTCAGCAGCCTTGTCTTCTTCTCCGAAGAGTCTCGTCCAGGCCAGTTGGGCCGCGTCCGCCAGGCGACCTGCGTCCAGCGCCACGTAGTAGCTGGCTACCGGCGGCACGTGTTCTTCGGTCCCGGTCAGCGCGTGCACCGTCAGTTCCTGGCCGGCCACGGCGAACACTTCGACCGCGAAGGCACGCGCGATTCGGCCGGAGGTCAGCCGCGCCGATGGATGTTGCTGACGCAGTGGATGGAGCCAGGCCGACAGCAAGGCTGGCGCTTCGGCGGCGCTTGTCTGCAACAGCGCGCCCAGGTCGCCAGGTCGGCCGGCGTGGCGCAGTGCCGCCGCAAGCGCTTCGCGCAGCAGCGGGGGCAAGGGCAGTGCGACCTCCTTTGTCGTGAGTTCCAGTCGTGGCAAAAGGACGTCGCAGGGGTTCCAGGCCTTGGGTGGACGGTGGATGCGGCGATGCCAACGCCATTCGGCGTCGACCCAGTCGTCGCCGCTGGCCTCGATGCTCACGCCCAGCCGCAGCGCATCCACAGCAGAGTGCCCAAGCCCCAGCATCACCGCACACAGTGCCGCGCCACGCCACCGGGTGCCCTGGGTGGCCACGTCGGCCCGGACATCTGCCCAAATTGATGCGGTGAGGATTCCGATGTCCAAGGGGTTGAGGTGATCCCAGGACCAGCGCAGGCGCTGGGTGATCTCGGTGAGGCGGTAGCTGCCCAGCCGAACAGCCAGCCGTTCGGCTCGGTTGGACTGGGGCTGCTCCAAGGGCGCGAGGCCGACCTCCGTCACGAGCGCAACGCTGACCGGGCCGTCGTCTTGCGTGTCGTCCTCGAAGACCAGGGACTCCTGCACCGGGCGTAGCCGGTCCGTCACTGGATCGTTCACGGCTGTGTGCCGCCGGGCGCGACCCCCACCATTGCCCCGAACTGAATGCGG
>JANNZD010000510.1:0-23563 GCA_031410435.1 Betaproteobacteria bacterium
CGCTGCACGATGCCGCCCAGCAGGCGGTGGGCCGGCTCGATCACCTCGCGGGCGTAGAAAGTGGCGATGTCGGGAAAGCTGCGCACCTCGGTGACCACCAGCTTGAACACCCCCGCGGCCGGGCTGTCGTAGAGCTGGCGCCACCAATCCACCAGGATCACCCGCAGCAGGCTGGCCGCGCTGCCGCCGTGGCTTGTGGCCATGCTGGCGCCCTCGGCGATGCGGTCAGACAAGTTGTGGCTGATCACCGCCTTGAGCAGCTCTTCTTTGCTCGGGTAGTACAGGTAGAGCGTGCCCTTGGACACGCCGGCGCGCAGGGCCACCTCGTCGGTGCGGGTGGCGGCGAAGCCCTTTTCCACGAACAGCGCCAGCGCCGCGTCCAGCAATTCCTGCGGGCGGGCATCCTTGCGGCGGCGGCGGGTGGGGGTGTCGCTGGACATATTAATGACTGACTGGTCAGTAATGTAGCCAAATCTGGCCCTGCAGGCAAGGGCAGGCAGCCCGGGCTCAGCACCTGCAACCTACACTGCCGGGCCGATGTGCCTCCGGGCGCCGTCAGGCGCCGCGCCGATGAACCCTACCGTCCTTTCCCGTCGACTTTGTCTGGCCCAGGCCGCCGGACTGGTCCTGTTGCCCCCACTGCTGGCAGGCTGCGCTTCGCTCGGCGGGCCGTCGGTGATCACGCTGGGGCAGGCGGATCTGGACCGCTTGCTCGAAAGCCGATTCCCGCTGCAACGCCGACTGCTGGAATGGCTGGATGTGAGCCTGAGCCGGCCGACCCTGCAGTTGCTGCCTGAACGCAACCGGATCGCGGTGGCGGTGGCGGTGTTGACCCAGGAGCGCCTGTCGGCCCGGGCCGCACGCCTGACGCTGGGTTTCGACAGCGCCCTGCGCTTCGAGCCGCGCGACGCCAGCCTGCGCCTGAACACAGTGCGGGTGCAGCGGCTGGGTCTGGAGAGCGCGGCCTCGGCCGGGCCGGACCGCGCCACCCGGCCCGGCCTGCCAGCGCCGGCCACCGCCGCCGGCGAGCCACCGGCCGGCTACCTGGCCCGGCTGGGCCAGGCGCTGGCCGAACAGGCGCTGGAGAACCTGGCGCTGTACAGCGTACCGGCCGACCGGCTGGCCGCGCTGCGCCGCCTGGGCCTGCAACCCGGCGCGGTGACGGTCACCGCCCGCGGCGTGGAAATCACCCTGGCCAGCACCGGCTGACGCGGCGCCGCAGGCCAATCTGCGCCGCAGGCCGCTGGTTATCATCAAAAACTTTGGATCTCGGGAACCGGTGTGGACATTCTTCTGCTGAGCAAGGCCGCGATCATGGGCATCGTGGAGGGATTGACCGAGTTCCTGCCCATCTCGTCGACTGGTCACCTGATCCTCACCGGGTCGCTGCTCGGCCTGCATGACGAGAAATCCAAGGTCTTCGACATCGCCATCCAGACCGGCGCGATCTTCGCGGTGATCATCGTCTACTGGCAGCGCCTGCGCGACGCGGTGCTGCAGCTGCCCAGCAGTGTCGAGGCCCGGCGCTTCGTGCTCAATGTGGCCATCGCCTTTGTGCCGGCCGTGGTGCTGGGGCTGCTGTTCGGCAAGGCCATCAAGGCCCATCTGTTCACGCCGGCGGTGGTGGCCAGTACCTTCATCCTGGGCGGCTTCATCATCCTGTGGGCCGAGCGGCGGCCGGCCTCGGCCGTGCGCTTGCAGGCCGTGGAACAGATGGGCCCCTGGGACGCGTTGAAAGTCGGCCTGGTGCAATGCCTGGCGATGATCCCGGGCACCAGCCGTTCGGGCGCCACCATCATCGGCGGGATGCTGCTGGGCCTGTCACGCAAGGCGGCAACCGATTTCAGCTTCTTCCTGGCCATCCCCACGCTGATAGGCGCCGGTGCCTACAGCCTGTTCAAGGAGCGGGCACTGCTCAGCGCGGCCGACCTGCCGATGTTCGGCGTCGGCCTGGTGTTCTCCTTCATCAGCGCCTATGCCTGCGTGCGCTGGCTATTGCGCTACATCGCCAGCCACAGCTTCGTGCCCTTTGCCTGGTACCGCATCGCCTTCGGCATCCTGGTGCTGGTCTCGGCCGCGCTGGGCTGGGTGCACTGGGCCGATTGACGGCGCCGGCCGGGCGCCCGGGCGCTCAGGCGCGGCGCTGGTAGAGCAGGTCCCACACGCCATGCCCCAGGCGCAGACCGCGGGCCTCGAACTTGGTCAGCGGGCGCATCTCGGGCCGCGGCGCAAAGCCGGCCACGCTGTTGACCAGCGCCGGGCAGCCGTCCAGCACCGCCAGCATCTGCTGGGCATAGTCCTGCCAGTCGGTGGCGCAGTGCAGCCAGCCGCCGGCCGCCAGGCGGCTGGCCAGCAGCGTGACCAGTTCGGGCTGGATCAGGCGGCGCTTGTGGTGCCGCTTCTTGTGCCAGGGGTCGGGGAAGAAGACATGGATGCCAGCCAGCGACCCGGGCGCCACCATCTGCTGCATCACCTCGACCGCGTCATGCTGCACGATGCGCAGGTTGGTCAGGCCGCGCGCGTCGATCTCGCGCAGCAGCGCGCCCACGCCGGGCGCATGCACCTCGACCCCGATGAAATCCAGGTCCGGCCGCGCTGCGGCGATCTGGGCGGTGGCCTGGCCCATGCCGAAGCCGATCTCCAGCACCCGTGGCGCGTGGCGCCCGAAGGCCTGGTCCCAGTCGGTCGGTCCGGGCCGGCAAGGCAGGGTGAACTGCGGCCCCAGGGTCTGCAATGCCCGCACCTGGCCGCTGCCCATGCGCCCGGCGCGCAGCACGAAACTGCGGATCGGTCGGTATGGGTGGGCCGCTGCGGGCTGGCCTGGCGTTGCGTCGATCGAGCCATCGGCCACAGCCAGGGCAGTCGGGTCGGGTGGGGGCAGGGGCATGGCCGTTGGCTGCACGGGCAAAGAAAAAGTCCCTTGCGGGACTGGGTGGTGAAACTGGGGCTGGAGCGGGTGAAGGGAATCGAACCCTCGTATGAAGCTTGGGAAGCTGCCGTTCTACCATTGAACTACACCCGCATCGGCATGGATTCTAGCTTGCCTGGCGCAGCGCAATCACCGCTAGCATGCCCCCATGGCGTCCACCCCAGCCCTGCTGAACCTTGCGCTGGCGCACCACCGCGATGGCGACCTGGGCGCCGCGCAGACGCTGTACCAGCAGGTGCTGGCCGCCGACCCGGCGCAGGCCGATGCCCTGCATCTGTCGGGCATGCTGCTGCACCAGCAGGGCCGGTCGGCACAGGGGCGGGCCCTGATCGAACGTGCGGTGGCGCTGGCACCCGGGGTGGCGGTCTACCACGCCAATCTCGGCCTGGTGCTGCAGGCCCTGAGCCAGGTCGATGCCGCCCACCAGAGCTTGCTGCGCGCGATTGACCTCGACCCGCTATCGCCCGATGCCTACCAGCATTTGGGCGTCTTGCTCACCGCCAGTGGGCAACCGGCCGAGGCGGTGGGCTGGCTGCAGCAGGCGCTGGCGCGCCAACCCGATCTGGCTGAAGCCCATGCCCAACTGGGCCATGTCTGGGTGGCGCTGGGCCGGCATGCGTTGGCGCGGGATAGTTTTGAAAGGGTCTGTCGCCTGCGGCCCCAACAGGCCGAGGCTCACAACAACCTGGCCTGTGCGCTTGCCGCCATGGGGCAGCCCGAGCAGGCCCTGGTGTGCTTGCGCCAGGCGCTGGCGCTCAAGCCCGATTTCGCCATCGCGATGAGCAACCTGGCCGGCAACCTCACCCGTGCCGGCCAGGCCCGCGAGGCCTTGGGCTGGGCCCGCCAGGCGGTGGCCGCCGACCCCGCGCTGGACGCGGCGTGGAAGCATCTGGGCCAGGCCCTGCAGCACAGCGGTGCGGTGGCCGAGGCCCAAATTGCTTTCGACCGCTGCCTGGCGCTGAATAGCGCCGATGCCTCGCACCGCCTGAATCGGGCCCTGTGCCTGCTGCTGCAGGGCGACTATGCCCAAGGCTGGGCCGAATACGAGTGCCGTCTGGCCATGGCCGACTACCGGCCCCTGGCCGCGCCACCGCGCTGCCCGGTCTGGCAGGGCGAGGCGCTGGCCGGCCGATCGCTGCGGGTGATGGCCGAGCAGGGCCTGGGCGATACCCTGCAGTTCGTGCGTTATGTGCCACTGCTGCAGGCTGCCGGCGCCCGGGTGGTGCTGCAGTGCCAGGCCCCATTGCTGCGCCTGCTGCAGGGTCTGCCGGGGGCCGACCAGGTCGTCGATGTCGAGGCGCAGGCGCCCGACACCGACTTCGCGGTCAGCCTGATGAGCCTGCCGCACCGCCTGGGCACCACGCTGGCTGATGTGCCAGCGCGCCTGCCCTGCCTGCAGCCGCCGCTGGCCGAGGTGCTGCATTGGCGCCGTGTGCTGGCCGACCTGCAGGACGGGCCGCGCATCGGCCTGGCCTGGCAGGGCAGCCGCGAGCACCCCGCCGATGCCTACCGTTCGATGCCGCTGACCACGCTGGACGCACTGGCCGACCTGCCGGGCCTGCACTTCGTCAGCCTGCAGCGCGAGCGCCCGGCCGAGCCTGCTGGCCGCCTGGCCGCGCGGCTGGTCGACCGCACCGCCGGCCTGCGCGACATGGCCGATCTGGCTGGCCTGATCGCCAACCTCGACCTGGTGATCTCGGTCGATACCTCGGTGTGCCATCTGGCTGGTTCGATGGCCCGCCCGGTCTGGGTGCTGCTGCATGCCGGGCCCGATTTCCGTTGGCTGATGGGACGCGAGGATTCCCCCTGGTACCCCACCGCCCGGCTGTTCCGCCAGCGCCAACTGGGTGACTGGCCCGAGCTGGTGGCGCGCCTGGCGCAGGCCCTGGCCGGGCTGTGGCGCCAGCCGCCTGGGCCGGGCCCGGCCGGCCATTGAATTATCGGCCGGCTCGGTAGTTCCCAGCGTGGCGGTGGCCCGCCGGCTGCGGCATGATGCCCGCCAAAGACCATGAGCGACCCCGTCCTGCTGCTGTACCTGGGCCAGCGCCCCCCCGACCTCACCACCTCGGCCTATGGGCCCTTCGTGGTGCAGGCCGTGCAATCGCTGCCTGACGTGATGCACGCGCTGGCCAGCCAGACCTATGGCGCCATCGTGCTGTCATTCGACCAGCCCAGCGGCCCGGCCCAGGTGATGGCCTGGCCCGGGTTGTCGCGTGCGGTGCTGGACGCGGCGGTGGTGGTGGTCGCGCCCGAGCCCACCACCCATGATGCGGTGCGGCTGCTGCAGCTGGGGGTGCAGGACGCCTTGCCCCTGCGCGAGGCCCACCCTGAAACCCTGGCCCGCGCGGTGCGCCTGGCCCTGGAACGCAAGCAGTTGGAGCGGGCTGCGCGCAAGGCCTATGCCACCGACCTGTCCACCGGCCTGCCCAACCATGCCCAGCTGATGGAGCACATGAGCCACCTGCTGGCCCTGCGCGAACGCGAGCCCGCCGCGATGGCCTTGCTGGCCCTGCGCATCGAAGGCATGGCCGGCACTGAGGCGCGCCTGGGCACCGAGGCTGCCAATGTGCTGCGCCGCAAGGTGGCGGTGCGCCTGCGCTCGGGCCTGCGCGCCAGCGACGTGGTGGCCTCGGTGGGGGTGGATACCTTTGCGGTGCTGCTGGCCTGGATCGACGAGCCGTCCAACGGCGACCGGGTGGCCGGCAAGCTGGCGCAATCGCTGCAAAGGCCGTTCAGCGTGGCCGGGCAGGACGTGGCGGTGGCGGTCAGCCTGGGGGTGGCCCAGTACCCGCTGCACGGCAAGGAGGCCGAAGCCCTGCTGCGCCGTGCGCTGGGCCAGGCCGGCGAGGGCCCGCTGGTCGGCCGTGCCGGGCTCAGCCCGCGCGGCAGCCAGTCGGCCGCCAACGACGAGTGAAGCCGGCGCGCCGGCCGGCGCCGCTCACTTCATCAGGTCGCCCAGGCACAGGTATTTGATTTCCACATAGTCGTCCATGCCCTGGTGCGCGCCTTCGCGGCCCAGGCCGGATTGCTTGACCCCGCCAAAGGGCACCTCGGCGGTGCTGATCAGGCCGGTGTTGATGCCGACCATGCCGAATTCCAGCGCCTCACCCACCCGGAACACCCGACCGATATCGCGGCTGTAGAAATAGCTGGCCAGGCCGAATTCGGTGGCATTGGCCAGGGCCACCGCCTCGGCCTCGGTCTCGAAGCGGAACACCGGCGCCACCGGCCCGAAGGTCTCTTCCTTGGCGCACAGCATGTCGGCGCTGACGTCGGCCAGCACCGTGGGGGTGTAGAAGCGGCCGCTCAGGCCGGCCGGGCGCTCGCCGCCGACCACCAGCCGGGCGCCCTTGGCCAGTGCGTCGGCCACATGGGCCTCGACCTTGGCCAGCGCCTGGTCGTCGATCATCGGACCCTGGGTGATGCCGGCGTCGAAGCCATTGCCCACCACGATGTCGCGGCTGCGCGCGGCCAGGCGCTCGATGAAGCGCTCGTAGACCCCGCTCTGCACATAGAAGCGGTTGGCGCAGACGCAGGTCTGGCCGGCATTGCGGTATTTGCTGACCATCGCGCCTTCCACCGCGCTGTCGATGTCGGCATCGTCGAAGACGATGAAGGGCGCATTGCCGCCGAGTTCCAGGCTGATCTTCTTGACCGAGGGCGCGCATTGCCGGGCCAGGATGCGGCCGACCTCGGTCGACCCGGTGAAGGACAAATGGCGCACCAGGTCGCTGCTGCACAACACATTGCCGATGGCGATCGACTGCTCGGCATCGGCGCTGAGGATGTTGAGCACACCGGCCGGCATGCCGGCGCGCTGTGCCAGTTCGGCCACCGCCAGCGCCGACAGCGGCGTGGCTTCGGCCGGCTTGATGACCACCGTGCAGCCGGCGGCCAAGGCCGGTGCCACCTTGCGGGTGATCATTGCGATCGGAAAGTTCCAGGGCGTGATGGCCGCGCACACGCCGATCGGCTGCTTGATGACGATGTAGCGCTTGTTGTTGTCGGTGGTGGGGATGGTTTCGCCATAGACCCGCTTGGCCTGCTCGGCAAACCATTCGACGAAGCTGGCGCCATAGACCACCTCGCCGCGCGCCTCGGCCAGCGGCTTGCCCTGCTCGGCGGTCATGATGCGGGCCAGGTCGTCGGCATGCTGGTGCAGCAGCGCGAACCACTTCATCAGGATAGCCGCGCGCTCCTTGGCGGTCTTGGCGCGCCAGGCCGGCCAGGCCTTGTCGGCGGCAACGATGGCGTTGTGGCAATCCACCGGGCCCAGGTTGGCAACGTCGGCCAGCTTGTGGCCGGTGGCCGGGTCGATGATGTCGAAGCGGCCCGTGCCGGCCACCCATTCGCCCCCGATCAGGGCATCGGTCCTGAGCAGGCTGGGGTCGCTCAGGCTGGCGAGGGGGGAAGTCTTCATGTCCATGGCGGGCAGTCTCCGGTCGGTGGCGCGGTAAGCGTCAGCGAGCTTAGCGCAGCGCGCTGCCGGCCCGGTGTCGCGCGGACGGCAGGCCGAGGCCCGGGCGGTCAGTCGATCTCTATGCCCTTGGCCACGCTGGCCCACAGCGCACGCTCGCGCGCGGCAAAGCCGGCCAGCTGCTCGGCACTGCCGGCCCAGGGCGCATAGCCCAGGGCCGCCAGGCGGGCCTGGAAATCGGCCGTGCCCTGCACCTTGCGGGTGGCATCGGCCAGGCGCTCGGCGGCCGCCGGGGCCAGCTTTGACGGGCCATACAGCGCCATCCAGCCCACCACCTCGTAGCCGGGCAGGCCGGCCTCGCGCATCGTCGGCACGTCCGGCAGCATCGGGTTGCGCTGGGCCGACGTGACAGCCAGGGCCCGCACCTGGCCGGCACTGATGTACTTCTGCGCGCCGCCGACGATGTCGAACATCATCTGCAACTGGCCGCCGATCACGTCATTCATGGCCGGGGCATTGCCCTTGTAGGGCACATGGCTGAGCGGCACTTTGCCCTGTAGCGCCAGCAGCTCGCCGCTGAGGTGATTGGACGCACCGACGCCGGCCGAGCCATAGAACACCTTGCCGGGCTGGCTGCGTGCCAGCGCCAGCAGGTCGGTCACGCTGCGCACCGGGCTGTCCCTGGGCACCACCAGCACGTTGGCATAGTTCAACAGCGGGGCGATCGGGGTCAGGTCACGCGCTGGGTCGTAGCGCAGCTTCTTCTGGATATTGGGCACGATGGTGATGGTGGGGCTGGCCGCAAAGAACAGCAGGCTGCCGTCGGCCGCCGCCGCCACCGTCATTTCGCCGGCCAGCGCGCCGCTGGCCCCGGGCTTGTTCTCGACCAGCACATTCGCGCCCAGTTCCTGGGCCAGGGCCGGCGCAAAGATGCGGGCCATCGCGTCCACCGGCCCGCCTGCCGCATAGCCGACCAGCAGGCGCACCGTGCCGCCCGCCACGGGCTGGGCCCAGGCCGTGGCCTGCCAGCCGGGCCACAGCAGGCCCAGGCAAAGGGCCACCCGTCGGGTGGCGTGGAGCGTCAGGCGAGGGCTCATTCAATGTCTCCGGGCAGGCATCCAGGTGCAGCGGGCCAGCTTGCCGGCGGCGCGGTCGCTGCGCAATCGGGGGTTTCCGGTCACCTCGGTGATGGCGCCGGGCCGGCGGCCAGGGCAGACTGAGCCAGCCTCAACCCGCCGAGCCGCCCGGCTCGCCCCCTGTCTATCCCTTACCGGACGGTGAACCCCGATGACCCCCATGCAACCCGGCGTGCAGGCCCGGCACCAGCAGGCGCTGGACCAGGGCCGCTTCCTGATCCAGCAATGCACCGCCTGCCAGCGCCATGTCTACTTTCCGCGTGAGCTCTGCCCGCATTGCGGTGCCGATGCGCCGGCCTTCATGGCCCCGGCCGGCGGCGGCCAGGTGCTGGCAGTGACGCTGATCAGCCGCCGCGCCGAACAGGGTGGCGACTACAACGTCTGCATGGTGGGCCTGGACGAAGGCGTGCAGTTGATGAGCCAGGTCACGGCCCAGCCGGCCGGCGCCGTGCGGGTCGGCCAACGCGTGCGGGCCCGGGTGGAGCAGCATGCCGGCCATGGCCGGGTGGTGTTCGACCTGGAGGCCGGCGCATGACCGCTCGGCCCCTGGACGACGCGGCCGGCCGCGTCAGCCCGCAGCTCAAGGCCCTGCGCGGCAGCGCCGTGATCGCGGGTGTGGCCACCTTCGGCTGCGGCGAATCGCCGGGTTACACCGAGATGGAATTGCTAGCCCAGGCCGCGCGGCTGGCGGTGGCCGATGCCGGCCTGACCCTGGCCGACATCGACGGCCTGTGCACCGCCAGCGTGCTGAGCACGATGTGGCCGATGCCGGTGATTGAATACCTGGGGCTCAACCCGAGCTTCGTCGACGGCACCATGCTGGGGGGCTCCAGCTTCATCGCCCACCTGATGCCGGCGATGCTGGCGCTGGCCGCCGGCCAATGCAATGCGGTGCTGGTGTGCTACGGCAGCACCCAGCGCAGCGGCACCATGAACCGCAAGGCGGTGGCCGACGCACGCCGCGCGATGGACCCCCAGCCCTATGAGATGCCGTATGAGCCGGTGCTGCCGGTGTCGGCCTATGCGCTGGCGGCGTCTGCGCATATGGCACGCTACGGCACCACCCGTCGCCACCTGGCCGAAGTGGCGGTGGCGGCGCGCCAATGGGCCCAGCGCAACCCCGAGGCCTGGGACCGCGGCCCGCTCAGCATCGACGATGTGCTGGGTGCCCGCATGGTGGCCAGCCCGCTGACGGTGCGCGATTGCTGCCTGGTGACGGACGGCGCCGGCGCTTTCGTGCTGGTGCGCGCGGATCGGGCCCGCCACCTGCCGGCGCCGCCGGTGCATGTGCTGGGCACGGCCACCGCCTGCTGGCACCGCCAGATCTCGTCGATGTCCGACCTCACTGTCACCGCGGCACGCCAGAGCGGTGCGGCGGCCTTTGCGATGGCCGGCCTTAAGCCGGCCGACGTGCAGGTGGCCGCGCTCTATGACGCCTTCACCATCAACACCTTGCTGTTCCTCGAGGACCTGGGCTTCTGCGCCAAGGGCGAGGCCGGCGCGTTTGTCGAGAACGGCGGCATCGCGCCCGGTGGCCACCTGGCGGTCAACACCAATGGCGGCGGGCTGAGCTGCACCCACCCCGGCATGTACGGCATCTTTGCGCTGATCGAGGCGGTGCGCCAGCTGCGCGGTGGCTGTGGTGAGCGCCAGGTGGCCGGCGCGCGCATTGCGCTGGCGCATGGCAATGGCGGCACCTTGTCCAGCCAGGCCACTGCCATCCTGGGCACGGCCGAAACCGTTTAGTCCTGCGCCAGTCGTGGCCCCGGCGGCCGGCTCAGGCGCTGCCGACCCGGAAGCGGCTGACCGACTCCACCAGCCGCGCGGCCTGCTGGCGCAGGCTGGCCGTGGCCGCGGCCGATTGCTCGACCAGGGCCGCGTTCTGCTGGGTGGCCTGGTCGAGTTGGGTCACGGCCTGGTTGACCTGGCCGATGCCATCGGTCTGCTCGCGGCTGGCCACGCTGATCTCGCTGACCAGGGCGCTGACCTGTCGGGCCTGGGTGACGATCTCGCCCATGGTCTGCTGGGCCTGGCCCACCAGCGCGGCACCGCCCTCGATGGTGCTGACGCTGTCGCCGATCAGGGCCTTGATCTCGCGCGCGGCGCTGGCACTGCGCTGGGCCAGGCTGCGCACCTCGGCAGCCACCACCGCAAAGCCGCGGCCCTGCTCGCCGGCGCGTGCGGCCTCGACAGCAGCATTCAAGGCCAGGATATTGGTCTGGAAGGCAATGCCGTCGATCACGCCGATGATGTCAGCGATCTTGCTGGAGCTGCGGGTGATCTGCGCCATCGTCGCCACCACCTGGCCGATCAGCGTGCCGCCGGCGGCGGCGACCTCGCTGGACTGCCCCGACAGGGCGGTGGCCTGGCCGGCCGAATCGGCGTTGTTGCGCACCGTGGCATGCAGTTGCTCCATGGCCGAGGCAGCCTCCTGCAGGTTGGCCGCGGTCTGCTCGGTGCGGGTGCTCAGGTCGCTGTTGGCGGCCGCAATCTGCGCCGATGCGCTGCCCACCGCCGTGCCGGTGATCTGGATCTCGCGCACCATGCCGGCCAGGCTGCGCATCGCCTGTCCCAGCGTGACCGACAGCTGGCCGATCTCGTCGGCGCTGTGCACCTGCACTGCATGGTCCAGTTCGCCACGCGCCAGCGCCTCGCAGGCCGCCTGCGCGCCCGCCACGCTGCGCCGGATATTGCCCACCACCCACAGCATCAGCAGGGTGGTCATGGCGGCTGCGGCAATGAATACCGCCAGCAGCACCGCCACCTGTACCCGGGCCTGCTGCAGGCGGTCCTGCAGGCGGCTGGACAGCAGGTCGAAGGTGACCTGGGCCAGCTTGATCTGGGCGTCGATATGGCCGGTCATCTGGGCAAAGAAGGCCTGCGGCGCGGCGCTGGGCGTGGCCGGCTCGATCAGCTGGCTGCGCACCAGCTGCACCGCAGCCTGCAAGGCCTGGGTGGCGGCGCTGCGTGGCGCTGCCAGCGCCTGGCGCAGCGCCGCGTCGGCCTCGGTGGCGTTGGCCAGGTAGCGTTGGTTGTCGGCCACCAGGTCCGTCAGCTGGTCCAGGTTGGCCTGCAGCAGTGCGCGTTCGCCCGGGGTCACGGCCGCGCGCTTGAGAAAGAGCGCGCCCAAGGCCCGCGTCTGGCCCAGCACCTCGGTGATGCGGGGCAGCGGCTGCACCACCGACGCCACCAGGTAGTAGGCCTCGGCCTGGGGGTCGAGCATCAGGGTCGAACGATCAGCCAGGTCGCCCAGCAGGCGCAGCTGCAGCGCCACCAGGGCGTTGTGGCGCTGGAAGGCAGTGGGGCCGTCGATGCCCTGGGCGGCCACGGCCTGGCCCAGGCTGCGCCACTGGTCCTGGACGGCCTGCCGGCGCTCGCCCAGTACACCGCCCTGGTAGGCCTGGCTGCTCTGGCCCAACTGGCCCAAGGCCTGCTCCACTTCGCGCGCCTTGGCTTCGCGCGGCGCGGCCAGGTCGGCCTGGCCGGCCAGCCAGTTGGTGCTCAAGCCGCGGTGCAGCTGGGTGTGGCGCAAAAGCGCCAGGGCATCGCCCAGCGGCCGCACCCCGGCCAGCTCGGCCGCAGTGGACTGGATGTCGCGCCATTGCTGCAAGGCCAGCACGCCCATGGGCGGCAGTGCCATCAGCAGCAGCAGGCCGGTGATGAGGACAAACTTGTGGGCGATTCGAAGTCTGCGGATCAGGTCCATGCGGTCTCTCGGCATTGAGGCAAGTCAGGCCCGACCGTGTACCCCTCGGCCGGGCGGGCTCAGCTCAACTTCGGCAGCCGGCGCCTTGACTTGAGCAGGGCCGGCGTCCAGCGGCGCGCGCAGCCTGGCGCCCGGCCCAGGCCTGGACGATGGCTTGCAGCCGCGCCAGGCCGTCGGTCAGCGCGGCCGGGCCGGGCTGCAGGATCAAAGGCGACTTGATCTCGTGCAGCTCGCCATCGCGCACCGCAGGCACGTCGGCCCAGCCGGGCCGGGCGGCCAATTGCTCAGGCCGGAACTTCTTGCCGCACCACGACCCGATGATCAGGTCGGGCGCGGCGCGCACCACCTCCAGCGGGTCGGCAACGATGCGGTCGCGGCCCAGCGAGGCCTGGGCCCGGGCCGGGAAGATGTCGTCGCCGCCGGCCGCGGCCACCAGCTCACTGACCCAGCGGATCGCGCTGATCTGCGGCGTGTCCCATTCCTCGAAATACACCCGCGGCCGGCGCGCCAGCCTGGCGGCCAGCGCGCGCGCGTCCTGCACCCGGGCTGCCAGGCTGGCGGCATAGGCATCGGCGGCAGCGGCCTGGCCCACCAGCGCGCCCAGGCGCCGCACATAGCCCAGGATGCCGTCGATCGAGCGGTGGTTGCTGATCCAGACCTCCACGCCGGCCTTGATCAAGGCAGCGGCGATGTCAGCCTGCATGTCGGAAAAGCCGATCGCCAGGTCGGGCTGCAGGGCCAGGATCTTGTCGATCTTGGCACTGGTGAAGGCGCTGACCCGGGGCTTTTCCTGGCGCGCCTGGGGCGGCCGCACCGTGAAGCCCGAGATGCCGACGATGCGGTGCTGCTGGCCCAGCGCGTACAGCACCTCGGTGGGCTCCTCGGTCAGGCAGACGATGCGCTGGGGCAGGCCGTCAGGGGCCGAGTGGATTTCTAGACTCATCGGCAGATTGTCGCTGCGCCCGGTATCGGCTCAGGCGGCATGCGGCGCGTGATACAAGCGTTTGCCGGGCAGTCCCTTGCCCGCCTTTGCAACCTGCGCCCGAAGGGAGACCCGGTTTGCCCCAACCGTTGGTCCTGATCGTCGATGACAACCCGGAAAACCTGACCGTGGTCGGCGAGTTGCTGCAGGCCCATTGCGCCTTGCGGGTGGCCAATTCAGGCGCCCGTGCGCTGCAGCTGGCGCGCCTGGCGCCGCTGCCCGACCTGATCTTGCTGGACGTGATGATGCCGGGCTTGGACGGCTTCGAGGTCTTGCGCCGGCTGCGCGCCGACGGCGCCACCGCCGGCCTGAAGGTGGTGTTCCTGTCAGCCCTGGCCGAGCCCGGCGATGTGGCCCGCGGCCGCCGGCTGGGCGCGCTGGACTATGTCACCAAGCCCATCGACCCGCAGCACTTGCTCGACCGCCTGCGCCCGCACCTGGTGGCGGGCCCAGCGGCGGCGCCCGGCGCGATGCCCGCGCCTGGACTGCAGCGCGCCTGGTGGCAGATGGGCCAGCTGGCCGGGCCGCTCGGCCTGGACCTGGAGGCCTTGGTGGTGCGCCGCGCACTCAAGGGCGAAGCGCTCGACAGTGCGCGCCAGGCCTGGCGCCAGGCCGCCGCCTTCTTGCACGAGCACTGGGACGGCAGTGGCTACCCGGACGGCCTGGCCGGCGACGCCATCCCCTGGCTGGCCCGGCTGTGGGCCGTGGTCGATGCCATCGACATGCTCAGCCTGCCGGGCGACAGCGGGCCCCTGCTGCGCGCCGACCAGGTGCTGCAGGGCATCGTGGCCGGGCGCGGACGGCGTTTTGACCCCCGCGTGGTCGATGTCCTGCTCGCCCACCGGCAGCTCTTGTTGCCCGTGCCTGCGCCGGCCGACCCTGGCGTCGGCGTGGACCATGGCTGAGTCAGCTGCCGGCGCGTCGCCTCAGCATGGCACCGACGACTTCGGCGCCGACCTGTCCGGGATCTGGCAGACCTTGCTGTTCCAGCAATCGCCGGACGCGGTGTTCCTGCTCGATACGCAGGGCGCCGTGGTGCAGGCGAATAGCTGCTTCTTTGCCTTGCTGGGTGCCCGGCCCGAGCAGGCCGACGCGCTGCGCCTGTGGCATTGGGACAGCGCGCTGTCACAAGCCCAGGCCTGCGCGCTGCTCGCGCGCAGTGAGCCGGCCTTGGTCACCCATGAGTCGTCCTGGCACGGCCTGGACGGCGGGCAGCACTGGGTCGAGACCCGCATGCACCGCACCCGGGTGGCCGGCCGGCAGCTAGCGCTGTGCATAGGCCGCGACATCGGTGCGCAGCGCCGGATGCAGCAGCAGTTGCGCGACGGCGCAATGCGCCGGCAGGTGATGATCGAGCAGTCGCGCGATGGGGTGCTGGTGATCAACACCGACGGCACCCTCGACGAGGTCAATGATGCCTTCGCCCGGATGCTGGGCCATACCAAGGCCGAATTGCTGGCCCTGCCGGTGGCGCACTGGTATGTGGGGTTGAGCGCGGCCCAGTTGCGCCAGGCGCTGGCGCGCGACGATGTGACATCGGTACTGCGCACCCTGCGCCTACGCCGCAAGGACGGCAGCCTGCTCGCTGCCGAGGTCAGCCTGACCCGTCTGCTGCTGAACAACCGCACGGTCTGGTTCTGTGTTTGCCGCGACATCGGTGAGCGCCTGCGCATCGAAAATGCGCTGCGTGAGAGCGAGGCCCGCTACCGCACGACCTTCGAGAATTCTGCGGTCGGCATTGCCGAGAACGCGCTGGACGGCACCTGGATCAGCGTCAACCCGCGGCTGTGCCAGGTCACCGGCTACAGCCACCAGGCGCTGATGGCGCTGGATTACCGCAAGCTCACCCACCCGGACGACCTGTCGGGCGATTGGGCCCGGCTCTACCAGGTGCTCAAGGGCGAGCAGGCGTCGGTGATGGTGGAAAAGCGCTACCTGCGCCAGGACGGCAGCGTGATCTGGGTGGCCCGTAGCAGCTCGGTGGTGCGTTGGCCCGACGGACGCCCGCACTACTTTGTGTCGATGGTCGAAGACATCACCGAGCGCAAACGCATCCAGGCGGAATTGGCCGAGCAGCAGCAGATGCTCGAGGTGGAGGTCTACCAGCGCACGCATGAGCTGCGCCAGGCGGTGGTGGCGCGCACCGAGAGCGAACATTTCCTGCGTTCGGTGGCCGACAACCTGCCCGACATGGTCGGCTACTGGGATGCCGGGCAGGTGCTGCGTTTCGCCAATCGGGCCTACCGCAGCTGGTTCGGCCGCGACGCTGACCTGCTGGGGCGCACCCGCGCTGAGGTCATCGGCGACCCGCAGGACGATGTCGGCGAGAAGGCCTTTGCCGAGGCCCTGGGCGGGCGCGCCCAACGCTACGAGTACCTGCTGCACAAGCCCGGCGGGCAGCAAAAACATGTGCGAGTGCACTATGTGCCGGATTGGCAAGGCAATTACGCGGCCTTGCAGGTGGTCGGCGTGTTTGTGCTGGTGTCGGATGTGACCACGCTCAAGCAGGCCGAATTGCACCTGCAGGCCCTGAACCAGCAACTGATTGGCGCACGCGACCGGGCCGAGTCCGCCAACCGGGCCAAGAGCGCCTTTCTGGCCAATATGAGCCATGAGATCCGCACCCCGATGAATGCCATCATCGGCCTGACCCACCTGCTGCGGCGCGACACGCCGGACGGCGTCGCCGGCGAACGCCTGGCCAAGGTCTCGGACGCGGCCCATCACCTGCTGGGGGTGGTCAATGATGTGCTGGACCTGAGCAAGATCGAATCCGGCAAGCTGACCCTGACGCCCAGTGACTTTCCGCTGCTGGCGGTGCTGGACCGGGCCTATGCCCTGGTCGCCGGCAGTGCCCGGTCCAAGGGCCTGCAAATGCTGATGCACTGCGACCCGGTGCCGCCCCTGCTGCGCGGCGACCCGACGCGCCTGTCGCAGGCCCTGCTCAACCTGCTGGGCAATGCCGTCAAGTTCACCGACAAGGGCCAGGTCAGCCTGCGCTGCACCCAGGACCGCAGCAGCCCCGAAGCGGTCTGGTTACGCTTTGCAGTGCACGACACCGGCATCGGCGTGCCGCAGCACAAGCTGGCCCAGCTGTTCAACAACTTCGAACAGGCCGACAGCTCGAATGCCCGGCGCTATGGCGGCAGCGGCCTGGGTCTTGCCATCACCCGGCGGCTGGCCCGCCTGATGGACGGCGAAGTCGGGGTGCAGAGCAGCGCCGGCCAGGGCAGCTGTTTCTGGTTCAGCGGCCGGTTCGAGCGGGTGGCCGATGCCGATACGCCCGGGGTCGGCCCCTGGGCCCTGCCGGCCTTGGGCGACCCGGCTGCCGAACCCAGGCCGGCGCCGCAAGACAGCCGGCGCCGTGTCAAGCTGGCCGGCGCCAGCGTCTTGCTCGCCGAAGACAATCTGGTGAACCAGGAGGTGGCCGCCGAGCTGCTGCGCGATGCCGGCCTGATTGTCGACTTGGCCAGCAACGGCGCGCAGGCGGCCCTGTTGGCCCGGGGACGCAGCTATGACCTGATCCTGCTGGACATGCAGATGCCCGAGGTCGACGGCCTGGAGGCCGCCCGCCTGATCCGCAAGATGCCCCGGCACCAGCGCACGCCCATCCTGGCGATGACCGCCAATGCCTTTGGCGACGACCGCCAGGCCTGCCTGAACGCCGGCATGGACGACCACCTGGGCAAACCGGTCCACCCCGAACTTCTGTATGCGGTGCTGGAACGTTGGATCGGCCAGGGCCAGGACCGGCTTGCCGGCCCGACCATGCTGCCGGCCCCGCGTGCGCCAGGCGGGGCTGATACGCTGGTCGATCCGGTGGCCGAACCGGCGGCGCAGGCCCAGGCCGCCGCGGCCCTGGTGGTGCCGGGCCTGACGATGTCGCGTGCCTTGATGTACCTGCCGGGCCGCGACCAGATCTTCGAGCGCGTGTTGCGCCAGTTTGCCCAGCACTATCGCCAGGGCGTTGAAGGCCTGAGCCCGGCCCTGCAGGCCGGCGACGCCGGGCTGCTCAAGCGGCTGGTGCACTCCCTGCGCGGTGCCTGCGGCGCCATCGGAGCCACCGAACTGCTCGGCCGAACCAGTGCCTTGGAGGCTGCCTTGTCGGCGCTGCCTGCCCCGGCCACAGGCGGCTCTGGCGCGGCCCCGCTCAAGCCCGGTCTGGCGGCCGAGGTGGCGCAGGTCGACCAGGCCGTGGTGGACCTGGTGGGGGCCATCGACGCCCAGCTGGCCTTGCGTCTGGCGCCAAGCGCCGACAGCCCGGCCGCAGCGGCTTTGCCTGGGCTGCGGCCCGCCCTCGACGCCTTGTTGCAACTGCTGCAGGTAGCCGACTTCGCGGCCGCCGCCGCCTTCCGCCAATTGGCCCCCCGGCTGCAGGCCGCCTACGGGCAGGCCGCCATGGGCCCGGTGGCCGCCGCCGTGGCGCAGTACGAATTCGACAGCGCTGCAACCGCGCTGCAGGCCTTGCGCGAGGGTGGGGCCAGCCCGCCCCCGCCCTTTGTTTGATCAAACCAAGGGCTGCGGGCCGGCAGGTCGGTGCCAGGCCCCGGGCCTGGCGTCCGGAGGATCAGCAGCGCTCGAACACCGCCGCGATGCCTTGGCCACCGCCAATGCACATCGTCACCAGCGCATAGCGCCCGCCGGTGCGCTGCAACTCGTACAGCGCCTTGGTGGTGATGATGGCGCCGGTGGCGCCCACCGGGTGGCCCAGCGAGATGCCCGACCCATTGATGTTGACCTTGGCCGGGTCGAGATCGAGCTCTTTGCTGACCGCGCAGGCCTGGGCGGCAAAGGCCTCGTTGGCCTCGATAACGTCCATGTCGCTGACCTTCAGGCCGACCCGCTTGAGCACCGCCCGCGTGGCCGAGACCGGGCCGATGCCCATGATGGTGGGTTCCACCCCGGTGTGGGCATAGCCCACCAGGCGGGCCAGGGGCTTGAGCTTGCCCGACTGCACCGCAGCGCCGCTGGCCAGCACCACGGCAGCCGAGCCGTCATTCACCCCCGAGGCATTGCCGGCAGTGACCAGCCCGTCCTTCTTGAAGGCCGCGCGCATCTTGCCCAGGGTCTCCAGCGTGGTGTCGGCCTTCACATGCTCGTCGGTAACGAAGCTGATCGGGCCTTTGCGGGTACTGATCTGCACCGGCACGATCTGTTCGGCAAAACGGCCGGCGGCAATCGCCGCAGCGGCGCGCTGGTGGCTTTGCACCGCCAGCTCGTCCATCATCTGGCGCGTGATGCCGAACTGCTCGGCCACGTTCTCGGCGGTGATGCCCATGTGGATCTTGTGGAAGGGGTCGTGCAGGATGCCGACCATGTAGTCCACCAGGCTGGTGTCGCCCATGCGGGCACCGAAACGCGCCGACTGCGAGATGTAGACCCCGCGCGACATCGACTCGGCGCCGGCGCCGATGGCCAGTTCGCAATCGCCCAGCATGATGGCCTGCGAGGCCGAGATGATGGCCTGCAGGCCCGACCCACAGAGCCGGTTCACATTGAAGGCCGGGGTCTCCTTGGGCAGGCCGGCGGCCACCGCCGCGACCCGGCCGAGGTAGGCGTCGCGCGCCTCGGTGGGGATCACGGTACCCATCGCGACATGGCCGATCTGCGCGGGGTCGGCGCCACTGCGCTCGATCGCGGCCTTGATCGTGGTGGTGGCCAGGTCGATCGGGGGGGTGTCCTTCAGCGTGCCGCCAAAGGTGCCGATCGCGGTGCGCGCGGCGCTGATGACATAGACATCACGGGGGTTGCTCATCCTGGGGCTCCTCAGCGGGTGGGTTGATGGCGGCAGCTTATACCCTGCGGATTGCAGCGGGCTGACGCGCGGCCGGCAGGGGCGGCCCGCCGGCCCCGGCGCGGATCAGCGGTAGACGCCGTCCCAGGGCCCCGGCTGCACCTGCGCACTCAGCCCATCGTCGCTGGTGCTGGGCCGGTTCATGGTGAACAGGGTCTCGGGCGTGACCACCGCATAGTCCATATAGCCCAGCCGGGCCAGCGGGCGCATTCTGCCGGTCTGCACGATGCCGCCTTCGAGGTAGGCATCGTCGATATAGATCGCCACCACCTCGCCGATCACCAGCGTGTAGCCCTCGGCTGCGGCGCTAGCGCCGGGCCGGGCCGGCGGGGCGGGCAGGTCCAGGGTTTGCCAGAGCCGGCATTCAAAGGCCGCTGGCGCCTGCGCCACACGCGGTGGCTTCACCAGCAGCGAGGCCGCTGCCGTCAGCCCGGCCAAGGCAAACTCGTCCACGCCCGGGGCCACCGGGGCCGAGCTCAGGTTCATCGCGTCGCGCAGGTCCCAGTGGGCGATGGAGCAGGTGAATTCACCGGTGTCCAGGATGTTGCGCAGCGAATCCTTGCGGCCGCCCGACGAGAACATCACCATCGGCGGCCGGTCGCTGATGGCATTGAAGAAGCTGTAGGGCGCCAGGTTGGGCCGGCCGTCCCGGTCGAGGCTGCCGATCCAGCCTATCGGCCGGGGCACGGCCAGGGCCTTGAAGGGGTCGAAGGGCAGGCCGGGCGCGCGCGCCGAGGTGGGATAGTGCATTTGAAGTTGGGCAGCAAGGGCAGAGCCCCGCAGTATCGGCCGCCGCGCAGCCCGCTTCGCGCCTGGCCGACAATGACCTGCCTCCACCGTTGCAGCCGCGCCCGCCATGACCTTGCCGATTTCCCGCCGCCTTGCCCTGGCCGGCCTGGCCAGCCCGGCTTGGCCGGCCTGGGCCCAGGCGCCGGCCTTTCCGCAGCATCCGATCACGCTGCTGGTGCCCTTTGCGCCCGGCGGCATCGCCGACCTGACAGCCCGTGCCGTGGCCCAGGCGATGGCGGCCACGCTGGGCCAAGCCCTGGTGGTGGACAACCGGCCCATCGCGGGCAGCATCGTGGCCAGCCAGGCGGTGGCCGCTGCGGTGCCCGATGGCCACACCCTGCTGCTGATGAGCAACGGCCATGCGGTGGCGGCCAGCCTGTTCAAGAAATTGCCCTTCGATGCCCAGAAGGATTTTGCGCCGATCGGCTTGCTGGCAGGTTTCGACCTGGCGCTGTTCGTGCCGGCGGCGTCACGCTTCAAGCAGCTGGCTCAGTTGCTGGATTTCGCCCGGGCCCAGCCCGGCAAGCTGACCTTCGGCTCGGTGGCGGTGGGCAGCACCCAGCACCTGGCCGCCGAATGGCTCAAGCAGCTGGCCGGCATAGCCGCGCTGGTGGTGCCCTACAAGGGCACGCCGGCGGTGCTGGGGGCGCTGCGCGGCGGTGAGATCGACGCGGCCTTCGAAATCCTCGGCCCCTGGCTACCCCAGCTGAGCGCCGGCACCTTGCGCGCGCTGGCCGTCAGCGGTGGGCAGCGTTTTGTCGATCTGCCCGAGGTGCCGACCGTGGCCGAGGCCGGCGGGCCGGCATTGCAGGGCTATGCGCTCAGCTCCTGGAACGGGCTGGCCGCGCCGGCGCGCACGCCGCCGGCGGTGCTGGCGCGCCTGAACCGTGCGGCCAACGAGGCCCCGGCCCAGACCGGCGTGCAGCGCCAGTTGCGCGCCCTGGGCGTGCGGCCCCAGGGCGGCAGCCCCGAGCAGATGGGCCAGTGGCTGGCCAGCGAGACCCGCCATTGGGCCGAGGTGGTGCGGGGCGCGAAGATAGAACCGCAATGAATTTCAAGCAGCTCGAATACTTCGTGCATGTGGCCGAACTGGGCAGCTTCAGCAAGGCCTCGCTGGTGCTCGACATCGCCCAGCCCGCGCTCAGCCGCCAGGTGCGGGCGCTGGAGACCGATCTGCGTGAAACCCTGCTGCTGCGCAACGGCCGCGGGGTGGTGCTGACCGAGGCCGGCCAGCGCCTCTACGAGCATGGCGTCAACATCCTGCAGGCGCTGGCCCAGGCCGAAAGCGACATGGGCGCCACCCGCGACACGCCGCTGGGCCGCATCACCATTGGCCTGCCGCCGTCGGTGGGCCGCCAGCTGACCCTGCCGCTGATCGACGGCTTCAGGCGCTGCCTGCCGCTGGCCCGGCTGGCCATCGTCGAGGGCTTGTCCAGCCACATCGGCGAGTGGATCAGCACCGGCCGGGTCGACCTGGGCCTGCTCTACAACCCCGAAGCCCAGCCGGCGCTGGAGATCACGCCGGTGATCGAGGAAGCCCTGTGTGTGGTGTCGCCGGGCCGGCCGGGCGCGTCCCCGCTCGCGCCGGCCACCGGCCGCAGCGTGCTGCCACTGCGCGATCTGCCGGGGCTGCCCCTGATCGTGCCCGAGCGCGGCCACGCGATCCGCAAACTGCTGGAAACCCAGGTGGTGCTGGCCGGCCTGAAGCTGCAGGTGGCCTGGGAGGTGTCGAGCATCGCCGCCATCATTGACCTGGTCTGTGCCGGTTATGGCCATGCAGTACTGCATGCCAGCGCGGTGGCGGCATCGGGCCGCGCCGATCAGTTGCAGGTGCGGCCGGTGGTCGAGCCGCGCCTGATCAGCGTGCTGTGCCTGGCGGTGTCGGCGCACAAGCGGCCCAGCCCGCTGATGCGCCAGGCCACCCGCCTGCTGACCGACCTGGTGCGCAGCCTGCCGCAGGGCGCTGCCGCCCAATCCCAGCCGGGTTGAGGCCAAGCAGGCCGTGGCTATAACGTTTTGATCTAGCTGCTATCCGCAGCCATGCCTTCATTGTTCTGATGTGCGCGGCCAGAATGCGGCACCCTCACAAGCCGGAGCGCTTGCCGATGCCCACACCCCCCGCCCAGCCCTTGACATCCCCGCCTGGCGCGCCGCTTCGTATCACCGGCATCTCTTCGATGGCCACCCGGGCGGTCCTGAACGAACTGGCCGCCGCCTACGGGCAGGACGGCGTCGCGGTGGCGATCGAATCGGTCGGCGGAGTCGACGCTGCCAAGCGGGTGCAGGCTGGCGAGCCCTTCGACATCGTGGTGTTATCCGCCGAGGCCATTGACCGCCTGATCGCCAGCGGCAGCGTGGTGGCCGGTAGCCGGGTGGACCTGGTCCATTCGGGCGTGGCGGTGGCGGTGCGCGCTGGCGCGCCCTGGCCCGACCTGGGCAGCGAAGACACCTTGCGCAGCGCGGTGCTGGCCGCGTCCAGCATCGGTTACTCGACCGGGCCCAGCGGGGTGCAACTGCAGCAGTTGTTCGACCGCTGGGGCATCACCCCGGCCCTGCAAGGCCGACTGGTGCAGGCACCGCCGGGGGTACCGGTGGCCGGCCTGGTGGCGCGCGGTGAGGTGGCCCTGGGCTTCCAGCAGCTGAGTGAACTGCTGCATGTGCCCGGCATCGATGTGGTCGGCCCGCTGCCGCCGGCGGTCCAGATCCACACCACCTTTTCGGTCGGCCTGTGCCGCTGCTCGGTGCAGCCGCAGGCGGTGCAGGGCCTGCTCGACTTTCTGCGCTCTGCATCAGCGGCCACTGTCTACCAGCGCCACGGCATGCGCCCGGCCTGACACGACCCCCCATCCACCTGCCCCGGAGCCCCCCATGATCATCGACTGCCACGGCCACTACACCACCGCGCCCAAGGCCTTGGAGAACTGGCGCAACCAGCAGATCGCCGGCATCCAGGATGCGGCGCTGGCCCCGAAGGTCAGCGACCTGAAGATCAGCGACGACGAGCTGCGCGAGACGATCGAGACCAACCAGCTGCGCCTGATGCGGCAGCGCGGCAGCGACCTGACCATCTTCAGCCCGCGCGCCAGCTTCATGGCCCACCACATCGGCGACTTCCAGGTCAGCAGTACCTGGGCGGCGATCTGCAACGAGCTCTGCTACCGCGTCGCGCAGCTCTTCCCCGACCATTTCGTCCCGGCGGCGATGCTGCCGCAGAGCCCGGGCGTGGACCCGGCCAGCTGCATCCCCGAGCTGGTCAAGTGCGTCGAGCAGTACGGCAATGTCGGCCTCAACCTCAACCCCGACCCCTCGGGCGGGCACTGGACCTCGCCGCCCTTGAGCGACCGCAGCTGGTACCCGGTCTACGAGAAGATGGTCGAGTACGACCTGCCGGCGATGATCCATGTGTCGACCAGCTGCAATGCCTGCTTCCACACCACCGGCGCGCATTACCTGAACGCCGACACCACCGCCTTCATGCAGTGCCTGACCAGCGACCTGTTCAAGGACTTCCCGACGCTGAAGTTTCTGATCCCGCACGGCGGCGGCGCGGTGCCCTACCACTGGGGCCGCTTTCGCGGCCTGGCGCAGGAGCTCAAGAAACCGCTGCTCAAGGACCACCTGCTGAACAACATCTTCTTCGACACCTGCGTCTACCACCAGCCCGGCATCGACCTGCTGACCCAGGTGATCCCGGTGGACAACATCCTGTTTGCCAGCGAAATGATCGGCGCGGTGCGCGGCATCGACCCCGAGACCGGCCACTACTACGACGACACCAAGCGCTACATCGAGGCCAGCACCCGGCTGAGC
>JANNZD010000511.1:0-17585 GCA_031410435.1 Betaproteobacteria bacterium
AGAAAAAGCAAGGGCTCTGCGGCGATCCATGTATCTAGGCACTTGGCGCTCACCGACCCCTGCCACCCTCGCCAAATCAACAACTTACGCAACCTCGACGCGCCAGAACCGGGTCCATGTGCCCCGGAACTGTCAAAGTCAGGTCTGAGGCGGGCGGCGCGTGGCGCTGAAGCCCGCGCCCGCCCACAGCGCTGCGCCGCTGCCCGTGGCGCGGCAGCGGCTGCCGGCCGTGGACCGGGTGCTGGGCTGGCCCGGCCTGGCGGCCGCCCTCGACCAGTTCGGCCGCGCGCCGGTGCTGGCGGCGGTGCGCGCAGAGCTCGCAGCCTGCCGCGCCGCGGGGCAGTTGCCCGACGATCCCGCGCTGCAATCGGCCATCGTGGCCCGGGCGGCGGCGGCCGCGCAGCCCTCTCTGCGGCCGGTGTTCAATCTCACCGGCACGGTGCTGCACACCAATCTGGGCCGCGCGCCCCTGCCGGCCCAGGCGCTGGTCGCGATCACTGCGGTGGCCGGCGGCGCCTGCAACCTCGAATACGACCTGGCCGCCGGCCAGCGCGGTGACCGCGACGATGCGGTCGAGGCCCTGCTGTGCCAGCTGACCGGCGCCGAGGCCGCCACCGTCGTCAACAACACCGCCGCCGCGCTGGTGCTGGTGCTGGCCACGCTGGCGCGCGCCCGGGAGGTGATCGTTTCGCGCGGCGAGCTGATCGAGATCGGCGGCGCCTTCCGCCTGCCCGACATCATGCGCGCGGCCGGCTGCCGGCTGCGCGAGGTGGGCACCACCAACCGCACCCATCTGCAGGACCATGCCGAGGCCATAGGCCCGCGCACCGCGCTGCTGCTGAAGGTGCACACCAGCAACTACCGCATCGAGGGTTTCAGCGCGGCGGCCGACGAGGCCGCGCTGGGCGCGCTGTGCCGCGAGCACGGCCTGCCTTGGGTGGTGGACCTGGGCAGCGGCGCGCTGATCGACCTGGCCACGCTGGGCCTGCCGCGTGAGCCGACACCGGCCGAGGCCCTGGCCGCCGGCGCCAGCCTGGTGCTGTTCTCGGGCGACAAGCTGCTGGGCGGGCCGCAGGCCGGCATCATCGTCGGCGGCCGCGCGCTGATCGCCCGCTTGAAGAAGAGCCCGCTCAAGCGCGCGCTGCGCTGCGACAAGCTCACGCTGGCCGCGCTGGCCGCGGTGCTGGGCCTGTATGCCGACCCCGACCGGCTGGTGGCGCAACTGCCCACGCTGCGCCTGCTGGCGCGCCCGCGCGACCAGATCGAGGCCCAGGCCCGGCGCCTGCAGCCTGCGGTGGCGGTGTGGCTGGCGGCGGCGGTGGGCAGCGGCGGCGTGGACCTGCTGGCGGTGCAAAGCCAGATCGGCAGCGGCGCGCTGCCGGTAGACCGCCTGCCCAGCGTTGCACTGCGCCTGGCGCCGCCCAGCCCGGCGCGTGGCGCCGGCCGCTGGCTGGACGCGCTGGCCCGGCGCCTGCGCGCCTTGCCGCTGCCGGTGATCGGCCGCATTGCCGACGGCGCGCTGCTGCTGGACCTGCGCTGCCTGGACCACCCCGGTGACGAAGCCGCCTTCCTGGCCCAGTTGACCCGTACCGCCCCCGCCGCGCCGTGATCGTTGCCACCGCCGGCCATGTCGACCATGGCAAGACCACGCTGGTGCGCGCCCTCACCGGCATCGACACCGACCGCCTGCCCGAAGAGAAGCAGCGCGGCATGAGCATCGACCTGGGCTTTGCCTATGCCGCGCTCGACGCTGCTGGTGCCAGCGAGGACGGCGCCGAGCCCATCGCCTTTGTCGACGTGCCCGGCCACGAGCGCTTCGTGCGCAACATGCTGGCCGGCGTGGCGGCCATCGACCTGGCCCTGCTGGTGGTGGCCGCCGACGACGGGCCGATGCCGCAGACGCTGGAGCACCTGGCCATCCTGCAATTGCTGGGCGTGCCCCGGCTGGTGGTGGCCTTGAGCAAGGCCGACCGGGTGGCGCCCCAGCGCCTGGCCGATGTGCAGGCCGCCGTGCAGGCCCTGCTTGCAGGCGGGCCCCATGCCCAGGCGCCGGTGTTCGCGCTGGCGGCGCCGTCGGGGCAGGGCGTGGCGGCCCTGCAGCGGCACCTGGCCGGCGTGGCGCGGGGCCTGGCGCCGCGCAGCGCGGCTGGCCATTGCCGCCTGGCGGTCGACCGCAGTTTTCTACGGGCCGGCGCCGGCCGCATCGTCACCGGCACGGTGCTGTCGGGCCAGCTGCAGGTGGGCGATGCGCTGGTGCTGTCGCCCCAGGGCACGCTGTTGCGGGTGCGCGGCCTGCAGGCGCAGAACCGGGCGGCCACCCAGGCCCGGGCCGGCCAGCGCTGCGCCATCAACCTGGCCGGCGCGGACCTGAAACGCGCCGCACCCGAGCGCGGCGACTGGCTGCTGGCGCCCGCCGCGCATGCCCCCACCGACCGCATCGACGTGCAACTGGCCTTGCTGGCCGGCGAGGCCGGGCCGCTGAACCCGCGCGCGGCCCTGCAACTGCACATCGGCACGGCCAGCGTGCCGGCCCGGGTGGCAGCCTTGGGCGCGCTGCCGGCTTCGGGCCAGCCGGGGCTGGCGCAGCTGGTGCTGGACCGGCCGGTGTGCGCCGCCTGGGGCGACCGATTCATCCTGCGCGATGGCGCCGCCAACCGCACCCTGGCCGGCGGCTGGGTGGTCGACCCGGCCGGCCCGGCCCGCGGCCGCCAACGGCCCGAGCGCTTGCAGCAATTGGCGGCGCTGGCCCTGCCCGACGCCGCAGCGGCCCTGGCCGCCCTGCTGCAGGCGGCACCCGACGGGGTGGATTTGAGCCTCTTCCACCGCGCCCGTGGCCAGACCGACGAGCAGGCGCTGCGCCTGCAGTCGGCGGTGGCGCTGCGGCGGGTCGACATCCCTGCCGGCCCGGGCTGCCCGGCCCGCGCCTGGGGCATAGCCGAGGCCGGCTGGCAGCACTGGCGCGGCAGGGTGCTGGCGGTGGTGGACGCCTGGCATGCCGCCCAGCCCGACAGCCTGGGCCCGGACGATGCCGGCCTGCGCCGCAACCTGGGGCTGGCCGCTGGCAGCCCCGTCGCGCGCGCGCTGCTGCGCGCCGCGCTGGCCGCGGGGGTGCAGGACGGCCTGCTGGTGCGCCAGGGCCTGGCCCACCGCCGGCCAGGCCACCAGCCGCGCCTGGCCGATGCCGACCAGGCCTTGCTGGACCGGGTACTGCCGCTGTTGCCGCCGCAGAACCTGCGCCCACCCATCCATGGCGAACTGGCGGCCCTGCTGGGCGAAGCGCTGGCCGGGCTGAAGCCCTTTCTGGCCCGCATGGCGCAACATGGGCTGTTGGTGGCTGTGGCCCCGAACCGCTGCTACCGACCCGAGACGGTGCAACACCTGGCCGACCATGCGCTGGCGCTGGCGGCGGCCAGCCCGGACGGCCGCTTCGACGCCGCCACCTACCGCGACCGCACCGGCATCGGCCGCAACCTCACGGTGCAGGTGCTGGAATACCTGGACCGGGCTGGCGTCACCCGCTTCGACGGCGTCTGGCACCGGCCGCTGGGCTGATCCACCCCATGCTAAGGTTCAGCCAGTGCAAGGAGGGGCAAGGCTTCCCGGTGGGGCGCCCGGTCTTCAAAACCGGTGGGATGCGCCCAGCGTGTCCGGTGGGTTCGACTCCCACGCCCTTCCGCCCCGACCTGCCGGCCCGGCAGGCATTGCGCGGCCAGCCCAAATCCTGCGGTCGGCCCGACGCCAACGACCTGACGAGCCCCCGCGTCATGACCTGGCCCACCCTGTAACTGGCCTACACCGCCCTGCTCGACGTCGGCGAGCGCCGCGACCTGGGCGCCACTGGCGGCGGCCGGCGCGACCGGACCGAAATCCGTGGCCTGCAGGCTGGGCAACTGGCTGAAGTTGTCGACCCACAAGGACAGGCAGCCCCGCCCCTGCCGCGACACATAACGCCGGGCGGCCTGCCCGATCATGGCGCAGGACCGCACATCGATTGCATTCGAGCTTGCGCCCAGGCGGGTGCAGTCTTCGGCCGTGTCGCGTGCCAGGATGGCGCCCAGCGCCTGGGGGTCGTGGGCCGCCGACGCCTTTGTGTTGAAAACGCGCAGGCTGCCCGGGCCCGCCGTTATCCTCTGCTGCATCTGCCGGAAGGCGCCGGCAGGCCCCCGGTGGCGCTGCGGCTGCGGCCGGGATCAGGGCCTTCATCGGCAGGCTGGCGCCGCGCTGGTTGCGCCCGTCTGGGGCCTGGGCATGCACTGCATCATGTGACCTCGCGGTCCGGATGACAGCACCCAAACCGAGCCGGTCGGCGTCGGCAAGGCCAGTCGAGGCGGCGCCGCCTCCTCTGGCTTGACTACGTACCAACCAGTCGGTATAAACCGTGGCCTGAATCACCCGCTGGCCCGCCTTGTCCGCCACCGCCCACCCGTCACAGACCCGTTTGCTCGACGCCGCCCTGCAGGTGCTGCGCAGCAAGGGCTACGCCGCCACCACGGTGGACGATGTGTGCGCCGCGGCGGGCGTGACCAAGGGCAGCTTCTTTCACCACTTCAAGGGCAAGCAGGCGATGGTGCTGGCGGCGGTGGACCACTGGAACACCGCCACCGGCGGCCTGTTTGCCCAGGCGCCCTACCAGCAGCTGGCCGACCCGCGCGAGCGGGTGCTGGGCTACCTGGATTTCCGGCGCGCGCTGCTGCGCGGCCAGGCGCCCGACTACAGCTGCCTGCTGGGCACCCTGGTGCAGGAGACCTTCGACAGCCATCCGCCGCTGCGCGCGGCTTGCGACCAGGGCATCAGCGCCCATGCCCAGCAGTTGGCCGCCGACATCGCCGCGGCCAAGGCGCGGTACGCGCCCGAAGCGCCCTGGGACCCGCTGGGCCTGGCCCTGTTCACCCAGGCCACGCTGCAAGGCGCCTTCGTGCTGGCCAAGGCCCAGGGCAGCGCGGCCATCGTGGCCCAGTGCATAGTCCACCTGCGACAGCATGTCGCCCACCTGCTGGGGGCCGACGACGCCCCCGCGCCACCTCCGGAGCCCACCCCATGAACTATGTCGACGGATTCGTCTGCGCCGTGCCCACCGCCAAGCGCGAGGCCTATTTGAAGCATGCCCAGCACGCGGCCGTGATCTTCAAGGAGTTCGGCGCCCTGAGCGTGGTCGAGTGCTGGGGCGACGACGTGCCCGAGGGCAAGCTCACCAGCTTCCCGCTGGCGGTCAGGCGCGAGGCCGACGAGACGGTGGTGTTCTCCTGGATCACCTGGGCCTCGCGCGCCGACCGCGACGCGGCCTGGGCCAAGGTCATGGCCGACCCGCGCATGCAGCCCGGCGCCCAGCCCATGCCCTTCGACGGCAAGCGCCTGATCTACGGCGGTTTCAACCTGTTGATGCAGGCCTGACGCCGCCTGGCCCCATCCCCATCCCGTGGAGACCGCCATGCCCGCCAACCCCGCCGCCGCACCGGCCCGCCACGAACTGGTGCTCACCCGCCTGATCCCGGTGCCCCGCGACAAGCTGTACCGCTGCTGGACCGAGCCGGCCTTGATCACCCAGTGGTTCACGCCGCCGCCCTGGAAGACCATCGCCGCCGAAATGGAGCTTCGCGCCGGTGGCGCCAGCCTGATCACGATGCAGGGCCCCGACGGCACCCGGGTGCCCAACCCCGGCCAATATTTGGAGGTGGTGCCCGGCCGGCGCCTGGTGTTCACCGACGCCTACCTGGGCGATTGGGTGCCGTCGGCCAAGCCCTTCTTCACCTGCGTGCTCAGCTTCGACGACGAAGCCGGCCAGACCCGCTACACCGCCCGCGCGCTGCACTGGACCGCCGAGGATTGCGCGGCCCACGAGAAAATGGGCTTCCATGCCGGTTGGGGCATCGCCACTGACCAGCTGGCCGCGCTGGCCGCCACGCTCTGAACCCTGCGAACGTCGGCGCCGGGCCGCGCCGCTCAGGTGATGGCGCTGGCGCGCCCGCCATCAGCCGACGCCGGGTGGGTCGAGCAACTTGAGCCGCTGCACCTTGCCCGACGGCCCGCGCGGCAGCGCCGCCAGGAAGCGGATCTGCCGGGGCGTCTTGTAGCGGCCCAGCTGCTGCTCGCAGAAGGCGCGCAGCGTGGCCTCGTCGACCGCGATGCCATCGCGCAGCACCACGCAGGCCAGGATCTCCTGCCCGTAGACCCGGTCGGGCATGCCCACCGCAGCGGCCTCCAGCACCGCCGGGTGGCGCAGCAGCACCTCGTCAATCTCGCGCGGCGCGATGTTCTCGCCGCCCTTGATGATCAGCTCCTTGATGCGGCCGGTGACGAAGAAGAAGCCGTCGCCGTCGCGCTGGCCCAGGTCGCCGGTGCGCAGCCAGCCGTCGGGGGTGAAGGCCTGGGCCGTGGCCTCGGGGTTCTTGTAGTAGCCCTGCATCACATGCGGCCCGCGGATGGCCAGCTCGCCGGTCTGGCCGTCGGGCAGGGGCTGCAGCGCGGCGTCGATGATGCGGGCCTTGCCGCCGCTGGCCCGGCCCACCGAGCCCAGTTTGCGCCGGGCCGGGTCGAGCGGGTTGCTGAAGCTGGGTGCCACGGTCTCGGTCAGCCCCATGGTCTCGATCACGCCGATGCCGAAACGTGCCTCGAAGCCGCGCAGATGCTCGGGGGGCAGCGCGCTGGACGCCGACCGGCAGAAGCGGATGCCCCGCAGCGTGGCCGGGTCGGGCCGCTCGCCGTCGAGCAGGATGGCGATGATGGTGGGCACCACATTGAGCCAGGTGCAGGGGCCCTGGGTGGCCTGGGCCCAGAAGCGGGCCGCCGAGAACCGCGGCGCCATCGCCACGCTGCCACCGCTGGCCAGCGGCGCCAGCAGGGTCACCGCAAAGGCATTGATGTGGTACAGCGGCAGCACGCCCAACACCCGGTCGGCGGGGCCGAGCTGGTGCGCCTGGGCAATCGCCCGCGCATTGGCCGCCAGATTGGCCTGGCTCAGCATCACGCCCTTGGGCAGGCCGGTGGTGCCCGAGGTGTACATCAGCAGCGCCAGGCTGGCGGGCGCGGGTGGCGCCGGGTCGATGCCGGCTTCGGGCAGCCGCGGGTCGTCCAGCGCCTCGGGGTCCATCACCAGCACCGGCAGCGGCCGGCCATCGGCACCCTGCACACCCAGGGCCCGCACCGCATCGGCCCAGTCGGGTGAGGCCAGCACCAGGCCGGCGTCGCCATGGGCCAGCACGTAGCGCATCTGCTCGGGCTGGCTCAGCAGGTTGATGGGGTGGACGGCGTAGCCGGCCCACATCGCCCCCAGCAAGAGCTGCAGCGTGCCCAGGCCGTTGGGCATCACCAGCGCCAGGGTGCCGCCCGGCGCCAGGCCCTGTGCGGCCAGCAGCGCCGCTACCCGGCGGCAGCGCTGCTGCAGCTGGCCGAAGCTGATCTGCGCGGGCTGCTCGGTGGCCAGCGCATAGACCCGGGCCGGCCATTGCCGGGCCGCGGCCTCGACCAGGGCGTAAACGCTGGCGGCGGGGTCCATCAGCCGCGCCCGAATTTGGCGAAGTAGGCACCGAGGAGCTCGTCCTCGCTGGGCACCCGCTCGGCGATCGGCCGCGAGATGCGGGTGATGTTGAGGTAGTGCTTGTAGCCCAGGTTGTCGGAGAAATGGTTGCCGCCCCAGGTGCCGCAGCCCATCGACAGCGAGAAGGGCAGGCCGTTGTCGAAGCTGCCGCCGGTGGCGATGCAATGCGCCTGGTCGACGATCACCCGCGCGACCGGTAGTGCGCAGCCCAGTTGCAGCGCCTGCTCAGGGCGACGGCTGTGCAGGCCCACCGAATGGCCAGCGCCCTGCCAGGCGTAGATGCGGCGCACGGTGGCCACTGCGGCGTCGAAATCGGGCACGCTGTAGACCGCCAGCACCGGGCTCAGCTTCTCGCCCGAGAAGGGGTGGTCGGCACCAAAGCCGGTTTCTTCGACGAGCAGGATGGATGGCGCCAAGGCCGCAACATCGGGCAGGCCGGCACGGCGCGCCACCTCGGCCGCACTCTGGCCGGTGGCGGCGGCCGACAGCTTGCCGTCGGGCCACATCAGCGCCTGCAACAGCGCCTTCTGCGCCGCATCCAGCAGCACCGCGCCACGCGCGGCCAGCGCGGCCAGCAGCGGTGCCCGGGCCGCGCCCACCAGCACCAGGCTGTTCTCGGACGAGCAACTGGTGGCGTTGTCGAAGGTCTTGCTGCGCAGGATGCGGTCGGCGGCCAGGGCGATGTCGGCGCTGGGGTCGACGATGCCGGCCACATTGCCCGCGCCCACGCCGAAGGACGGCGTGCCGCAAGTGGCCGCGGCGCGCACATTGGCCTGCGAGCCGGTGGCCACCACCAAGTCACACTGGCGCATCAGCGCGGCAGTGGACGCCTTGCTCATCGGGTGCGGCAGCAGTTGCACCAGGTCGCGCGGCGCGCCGATGCGGGCCAACTCGGCGTGCACATGCTCGATCAGCCGCGCCGCCGTGCGCCAGCCCTTGGGCGACGGCGCCACGATCACCGCATTGCGGCCCTTGAGCGCATTGATGATCTTGTTGGCCGGCGTGGCCGCCGGGTTGGTGGACGGCGTGATCGCGCACACCACGCCCACCGGCCGGGCGATCTCGGTCAGGCCGAGTTCGGGGTGCTCGGCGATCACGCCTACCGATTTGGCGCCCAGCAGGTCGCGCAACAGGCCCAGGGTCTTGCGGTGGTTCTTGCGCACCTTGTCGGCCACGTTGCCGATGCCGCTGTCGGCCACCGCCAGCGCCGCCAGGGCCTGGTTGCGGCCGGGCTCCAGGATGGCCCAGCCGGCAGCGGCCACCAGTTCGTCGGTGCGGGCCTGGTCGTAGCCGTCGGCGATGGCCTGGGCGGCACGGGCCCGGGCCACCATTGCGGCCACGGTGGCTTGGATGTCGAGGTCGTCGGGGTGGGTCATCATTCAGCCTTGATATTGGCGTCCTTGACCAGCCGGGCCCAACGCGGCAATTCAGCAGCCACCACGGCCCCCAGCGCCTCGGGCGTGCCGCCCACGGCCTCGGCGCCCTGGGCCAGCAGCTTGTCGCGGATGTCGGCATCAGCCAGCACGCTGTTCAGGGCCTTGTTCAGCCGCTCGATGACCGGCCTGGGCGTGCGCGCCGGCACGAACATCGCATACCAGCTGTCGACCTCGAAGTCGGCCACGCCGGCCTCCTGCATCGTCGGCACCTCGGGGAAGGCCGCGCTGCGCCGGGTGGTGGACACCGCCAGCACCTTGAGCTTGCCGCTCTTGACGAAGGGCGCCGCCGCGGGGATGGACACCCACAGCGTGGGCACCTGGCCGCCCATCACGTCGGTGACGGCCGGGCCGCCGCCGCGGTAGGGGATGTGGGTCAGCTTTACGCCGGTGCGCAGCGCCTGCAGCTCGCCGGCCAGGTGGCCGGGCGAGCCATTGCCCACCGACGCAAAGGCCAGGCTGCCGGGCTTGGCCTTGGCCAGCGCGGTCATTTCGGCCACCGTGCCGGCGCCAAAGCCCGGGTGGGCTACCAGGATCTGCGGCAGGGACGCCACCAGGCCCACCGGCTCGAAATCCCTGACCGTGTCGTAGCCGAGCTTGGCAAAGATCGCCGGGTTGATGGTGTGCGAGCTGAGCGTGAACAGCACCGTGTAGCCGTCAGGCGCGGCCTTGGCCACCGCCTCGGTGCCCACCGAGCCACCGGCGCCGCCCCGGTTCTCGATCACGATGGGCTGGCCGAGGGCGGCCTGGAACTTCTGCTGCACGATGCGGGCGATCACGTCGGTGCCGCCGCCGGGCGGGTAGGGCACCACGAAGCGTACCGGCTTGTCAGGCCAGGCCTGGGCCAGGGCGACGCCGCAGAAGGCGCTGCCCAGCAAGCACAGGCCGAGCAGGCGCCACAGCTTGCGGGCAGAAGGGGGCAGACGCATCGGGGCTCCTTGCGCAACGGGCAGATTGTTTGTGGCGCGCGCAGATGCTAGCCTGCCGAGGCTGCGCCGTGCATCGTGGTGAACACCCGCGACCCACCGGCACAAGCCCAGGCCCCGCAGAACAGCAACAGGAGGTGTGCCCGATGGTCCCTTGGATCTGGCAGTCCGCCACCGCCATGGCCCATGGCGTGGCCACGGGGCAAGTCAGCGCGCTGGCCTTGACCGAATTGCACATCGAGCGCATCCAGGCCACCCATGCCGCGCTGAATGCGGTGGTGTGGCCGCGCTTCGACGCTGCGCGGGCCGAGGCCGCCGCTGCCGACGTGGCGCGTGGCCGGGGTGAAGCCCTGGGCCCGCTGCACGGTGTGCCCATCACCGTGAAAGACCACTTTGCACTGGCCGGCAGCGTCAGCAGCTGCGGCATGGCGCGGCTGCGCGGCCATGTCGACGCCGCCGACGGCGTGCTGGTGGCGGCACTGCGCCGCGCCGGCGCCATCGTGCTGGGCAAGACCAATGTGCCGCAGACCATGGCGGTGATCGAGACCGACAACGCGATCTTCGGCCGCAGCAACAACCCCTGGGACCTGGCGCGCACCCCCGGCGGCAGCAGCGGCGGCGAGGCCGCAGCGGTGGCCGCCGGCTGCTCGGCGCTGGGCCTGGGCAGCGATTTCGGCGGCAGCGTGCGGGTGCCGGCGGCCTGGTGTGGCCTGTACGGCCTGCGCCCTACCGCGCGCCGCCTGCCGATGGACCCGCTGCCGGTGGCCACCGCCGGTGGCGCCGAGGGCATCGTGGCCCAGCCCGGCCCGCTGGCGCGCCATGCCGCCGACCTGGCCCTGGCGATGCAGGTGATGGTGGCCGGCGCCGGCCGGGTCTCGTCCACGCTGCTGCCGCCGGTGCCTTGGCGCGACCCCACCAACCTGCGGCTGGACAGCCTGCGGGTGGCGCTGCTGCCCCAGGTGGGCGATTGGCCGGTGGCGCCGGCGGTGCGCCGGGCGCTGGACCTGGCGGCCGAGGCCCTGCGGCGCCAGGGCGTGCAGGTGCAGCCCTGGCCCGAGGCGCCGCCGACCCAGACCAGCGTCGACCTGTTCTTCCAGATCGTCGCGGCCGACGGCTTCGGCTTTCTGCGCGACATCCTGGGCGACGAGGCGCCGGTGCCTTTGATGCGGCCCAACCACCGGCTGACGACGATGCCGGGTTGGCTGGTACCACTGGCGGCGGCGCTGCTGGGGGCCACCGGCCAGCAGCGCGTGCAACGCCTGCTGCGCCTGGCCGCGCCGGCCGGGTCGGCCGATATGCTGATGCGCCTGCTCTACCGCCGGCTGGTGGCCGAACAGCGCTTCATCGGCGCGATGGCCGCCGGCCGCTTCGACGCGGTGCTGTGCCCGGCGCTGCCGATCGCCGCGCCGCCGCATGGCAGCGTGAACGACATGGCCGATTTCTGGGGCTCGGCGCTGCTGTTCAACGTGCTGGGCCTGCCGGCCGGGGTGGCGCCGATCACCCGGGTCCAGCCCGGCGAGGAAAGCGACCGCCAGCCCAGCCGCGACCGCGCCGAGCAGGCCCTGGCGCGTGCCGAGCAGGGCAGCGCCGGGCTGCCGGTGGCCGTGCAGATTGCCGCGCTGCCGTGGCGCGAGGACCTGGTGCTGGCCCTGCTGATGGCGCTGGAGCGCGAGAGCGCCGGACGCAGTGACTATCCGGGCCGGCCGCCCTTGCCGATCGGCTGAGCCTGCACAGCCGCAATGAAAAGGCCCGGGCCGCTCGCGCGGCGCCGGGCCGGGGTTCAGCGCCCGATCAGGCGCCGGCCATCACAGGCAGCAGGGCAGCAGGCCCATGCAGCAGGCAGCGCCGGCCACACAGCAGGCCGCGCCGGCGGCAAACACCTGGGCCGAGGTGCTCAACAGCAGCACGGCGGACAGTGACTTCAGGATCTTGGCTTTCATGACAACCTCACAAGGCAAAAAGGAGAAAAGATGGGTTTTGTGGGTGTTACGCAGCCATGATCGGCGGCCGCCAGATTGGGTCGACCCAGGCGCTGCAGTCCACCTGGGCGCGGTAGTCGGGTGTCGTTTGACGCAGCGCTGGCAGGCTCTTGGCCATCGGCAGGGCCATGGGCACCGCTGCGAGGGCGCAGGCCGCAGTGACCGCGCAGGCGGGTGCCGCTAGCGCCGCGATGCAGCAGGGCTGGGGCGTGTCGCAGCAAGCCATCAGCGCTGCGGCGGGTGCGCTGCCCGCCTGCCACAGCAGCGCCAGGACCAGAAAGGCCCGGAGCCAGAGGCGCGCGGTCGTTGTCACGCGGCGGAGTCTAGATCTCAGCGCCGCCGTCGGCCAGCCAGGCAGCCGATGACCTCGTCGAACACCCGGTTGCTCAGGCCCTGGGCCAGGTCCAGCGCCTGGCAGCGGCCGTAGTAGGGGCTCAGGTCCAGGCCGACCCCGATGGCGGCCAGCTCGATATCGCCGGCGGCCTCGATCTGCCCGGCCACCTGTTGCAGGTGGTGGTCCAGGTAGTGGGCATCGTTGGCCAGGCCGGTGGCGCCATCCATCGGGCAGCCGTCGCTGACCACCACCAGCAGGCGGCGGCGCTCGGGCCGGGCGCGCAGGCGCGCGGCGGCCCAGGCCAGGGCCTCGCCGTCCACGCCCTCGCGGAACAGCTCGGCACGCAGCAGTGCCGCGATGCCGCGCCGGGCGTGGCGCCAGGCGGTGTCGGCGTCCTTGAACACCAGGTGGGTGGTCTCGTTCAGCCGGCCCGGGTGGGGTGGCTTGCCGGCGCGCTGCCAGTCGCGTGCGGCGCGGCCGCCCTGCCAGGCGCCGGTTGAAAAGCCCAGCACCTCGCTGGCCACGCCGGCCAGGTCCAGGGCCCGGGCAAACACATCCACCAGCAGCGCCACCGGTTCGATGTGCTGGCGCATCGAGCCCGAGCAGTCGATCAAAAAGCCCAGCACGCAGTCGGCCTGCGGCTCGATCCGGGCCTGGCGGAACAGCCGCCGCTCGGTGGGCGAGGTGACCAATTGCGACAGGCTGCGACCGTCGATCAGGCCCTGTTCGAGCGCGCCGTCCCAGCCGTCGGCTAGCGGCGCCGCCAGCAGGGCCTGGAGCTGCCGCGCCAGCCGAGGCAGGTTCGGGCCCTGGGCGGCGATGCGTGCATCCAGCTGCGCGCGCCAGGCGTCGAGCTGGGCGCGGCGCATGCCGGCGTCAGGCCGCAGTTCGCGGTCGTAGGCGGTGGTGAAGACCCGGTAGCCCGCCGCGCTGCCGTCCAGCACCCGGCTGCGGCCCGGCGCAACCGCCGCGATGCCGTCGGTGTCGGCCGCGTCGGCGTCGAACAGCAGGCCGAAGACCCCGCGATCGTCGGTCTGACGGTCGGCGCGGTCACGCGGCTGCGCGCCGCCGTCGCCGGCCTCGGCCAGCAGGCGGGCCACGGTCTCGGCGATCTGGCGCGCCGGGGCGGCATAGGCGGCCTGGTCCTGATGGTGGCGGCGCAGCCCGGCCAGGCCATGCCCCAGCAGCGGCGCGATGCCGTGGCGGGTGGCCTCCATCAGGTCCTCGACGGCCGCCAGTGGCGGCTGGCGGGTGACGCGGGCGCGTGTGATCTGCGCCACCGTGAACAGCAGCAGGCCGCGCGCGGTGTCGGTCAGGCCGCCGTGGTGCAGGCCCAGGGTCCAGCGCTCGAAGCGGTGCTGCAGATTGGCCCGCACGCCGGGCCAGGCCGGGGGCACCAGCGATTCGACCCGGAACTGCTCAAGCATGTCGAACAGCGCCCGGGCCACCGGCTCGTTGGGCGCCCGCTGCCGGTGCAGGGCCTCGTCGGACAACTTGAGCCGCAGCGCCAGCCCGTCGGCCGCACCGCGGAAGCTGGCCAGGTCGTCATGCTCCGGCGCAGGGTGCAGGTGGGGCGCGAACCGCGGCAGGCGGCGCCGGCCTCGGTGCAGGCGCCGGCCGCGGAAGTGCAGGTCGCGCTCGCCCGCCAGCGCCCGGATCGCGGCGATGCACAGGGCCTCGAGGCGCTGCTGGGCGCGGGCGAGTTGCTGCGCGTCGGCTGCGGCTGCGGCTGCGGCATGGGCGCCGGGCAGCGGCGCGGCCGGGCCGGCCATCAGCGCCCCGTCTTCAGCGCCGGGCCGGCGCCGCCCAATTCGCTGCCGAAGCAGCGCTGGAAGTATTCGGCCACCACCGGCTGTTCGGCCTCGTCGCACTTGTTGCCGAATGACAGGCGGAAGGCCAGCGCGGTGTCGCTGAAGATCTGCAGGTTCTCGGCCCAGGTGATCACGGTGCGCGGCGACATCAGCGTCGACAGGTCGCCCGCCGCAAAGCCGTGCCGGGTGAGGCTGGCCATCGCCACCATCTGCGCCACCAGCGCCCGGCCAGGCTCGGTGGCCAGGGCCGGCACCCGGGCCAGCACGATGGCGGCCTCTTCGTCGGCCGGCAGGTAGTTGAGGGTGGCCACGATGTTCCAGCGGTCCACCTGGGCATGGTTCAGGCGCTGGGCGCCGTGGTACAGGCCATTCAGATTGCCCAGGCCCACGGTGTTGGCGGTAGCGAACAAGCGGAAGCTGGGGTGCGGGCTGAGCACCCGGTTCTGGTCCATCAGCGTGAACTTGCCCTCGCGCTCGAGCAGGCGTTGGATCACGAACATCACGTCGGGCCGGCCGGCGTCGTATTCGTCGAAGACCAGCGCCACCGGCCGCTGCAGGGCCCAGGGCACGATGCCGGGCTGGAATTCGGTGACTTGTAAGCCATCCCTGACGACGACGGCGTCCCGCCCCACCAGGTCGAGCCGGCTGACATGGCCGTCCAGGTTGACCCGCACGCAGGGCCAGTTCAGGCGCGCGGCCACCTGCTCGATGTGGCTGGACTTGCCGGTGCCATGCAGGCCCTGCACCATCACCCGCCGGTCCTGCATGAAGCCGGCCAGGATGGCCAGCGTCACCTCGGGGTTGAAGCGGTAGGCCGGGTCGATCTCGGGCACATGGTCGTCGCGCTCGCCGAAGGCCGGCACCTGCAGCGCGCTGGCGATGCCGAAGACCTCGCAGGCACTGACCCGCCGGTCGGGGCGCAACTGCGCCAGGTCGGTCATGGTTGCGCCTCGTCGTCGATGGCCGCCAGCGCGGCGGCCGCGCGCTGCAGCGGCGGCAGCAGTTGCAGGGCCTTGGTGGCGGTCAGCCGCATGATCGGCGCCTGCACCGCCACGCAGCGGTTGGACAGGCCGGTGCGCCCGGCGCGCTCGACCGGCGGCACCAGCACCGCCACGCACAGCAGGCCGGGCAGGAACTCCTCGTTGTCCAGCGCAAAGCCCTGGCGCTTGACGTGGCGGATCTCGTCTTCCAAGGCGGCCAGGTCGGTGAGGGTCTTGGGCGTGTAGGCCTGCAGCGGGGCATGGCCCAGCAGACGCCGGCGCTGGCTGGGCGTCATCTGCGCCAGGAAGACCTTGCCGCTGGCCGAGCAGTGCGCCGGCACCCGCGAGCCGGGGTGCAGGTAGAAGCGCAGCGGCGCGGCGGTTTCCACCCGGTCGAGGTAGACCACCTCGCTGCCCGATAGCGCGGTGAGGTTGCAGCTCTCGCCCACCTCGTCCACCAGTTGGCGCAGCACCGCATGCTGGGCGCCCTGGTGCACGCTGTTGAGCAGCAGGTTCTCGGCCAGCCGGCGCAGCCGGGCACCGGTGCCGTAGAGCCGGCCGTCGCTGGCGCGTTGCAGCAGGCCGGCCGATTCCAGCTGCTGCAGCATGCGGTGCAGCGTGGGCTTGGGCAGACCGGTCTCGTCGGTCAGGCCCTGCAGCGAGAACTGCTGGTCCTTGGACGCGATCACCTCCAGCAGCGCAAACAGGCGCAGCGTGGGGGTGTCGCCGTTGACCTCGGCGGGCGCGGGGTCGGCCAGCCGCAGCGGGGGGCGTTGCGCGGGGTTCATGCCGTCGATGATAGGTCAATTCCGTAAATCGGCACAACGCGTTCCGATTTATGAAAAATCAGTTGACGATGGCCGGCTGCGCTCCTAAAGTCTGTGGCAGTTCCAGCTTCCGGAACGGCCTGTGCCGGATTCCTGAAGCCATCACCCCCCCAGGAGACCCCGACCATGAGCCCCACCGACACCCGCCGCGCCGTGCAAGGCGTGCAGAAGATGACGCCGTCCGAGGCCTTTGTCGAGACCATGGTGGCCCAGGGCGTTGACACCATGTTCGGCATCATGGGCTCGGCCTTCATGGACGCGATGGACATCTTTGCGCCGGCCGGCATCCGCCTGATCCCGGTGGTGCACGAGCAGGGCGCCGGCCACATGGCCGACGGCTATGCACGGGTCAGCGGCCGGCACGGCGTGGTGATCGGACAGAACGGCCCGGGCATCAGCAACTGCGTCACGGCCATCGCGGCGGCCTACTGGGCGCACAGCCCGGTGGTCATCGTCACCCCCGAGACCGGCACCATGGGCATGGGCCTGGGCGGTTTCCAGGAGGCCAACCAGCTGCCGATGTTCCAGGAGTTCACCAAGTACCAGGGCCATGTGGTCAACCCCAAGCGCATGGCCGAGTTCACCGCGCGCTGCTTTGACCGGGCCATCAGCGAGATGGGCCCGACCCAGCTCAACATCCCGCGCGATTACTTCTACGGCGAGATCAGCTGCGAGATCCCGCAGCCGATGCGGGTGGAGCGCGGTGCGGGCGGCGAGCACAGCCTGGCCGCGGCGGCCGAGTTGCTGGCCCAGGCCAAGTTCCCGGTGGTGCTGGCCGGCGGCGGCGTGGTGATGGGCGATGCGGTCGAGGAGTGCAAGGCCTTGGCCGAGCGGCTGGGCGCGCCGGTCTGCGTAGGTTATCTGCGCAATGACGCCTTCCCGGCCAAACATCCACTGTGGGCGGGCCCGCTGGGCTACCAGGGTAGCAAGGCTGCTATGAAGCTGATCAGCCAGGCCGACCTGGTGATCGCGCTGGGATCGCGCATGGGCCCCTTCGGCACGCTGCCCCAGCATGGCCTGGACTACTGGCCCAAGGACGCCAAGATCATCCAGGTCGAGGCCGACCACACCAACCTGGGCCTGGTCAAGAAGATCAGCGTGGGCATCCACGGCGATGCCAAGGCGGTGGCCAAGGCGCTGCTGGCGCGCATCGGCGGCCAGGTGCTGGCCTGCGATGCCAGCCGGGCCCAGCGTGCGGCCACCATCGCGGCCGAGAAGGCCGCCTGGGAACAAGAGCTCGATGCCTGGACCCACGAGACCGACGCCTTCAGCCTGGACATGATCGAGGAGAACGGCCGCGAGACGCCGTTCTCGGGCGGCCGCTACCTGCACCCTCGCCAGGTGCTGCGCGAGCTGGAAAAGGCCATGCCGCCGCGGGTGATGGTGTCCACCGACATCGGCAACATCAACGCGGTGAGCAACAGCTACCTGCGCTTCGACGAGCCACGCAGCTTCTTCGCGCCGATGAGCTTCGGCAACTGCGGCTACTCGCTGCCGACCATGATCGGCGCCAAGGTGGCCGCGCCCGACCGCCCGGCGGTGGCCTATGCCGGTGACGGCGCCTGGGGCATGAGCATGAGCGAGATCATGACCTGCGTGCGCCACGAGATCCCGGTCACCGCGGTGGTCTTCCACAACCGCCAGTGGGGCGCCGAGAAGAAGAACCAGGTCGACTTCTACAACCGCCGTTTCGTGGCCGGCGAGCTGGACAACCAGAGCTTTGCCGGCATTGCCCGGGCCATGGGCGCCGAGGCCATCATC
>JANNZD010000512.1:0-1850 GCA_031410435.1 Betaproteobacteria bacterium
CCGGCCGACTTGGCGTTACGCAGGCACAGCGCCAGGCCGCCAACGCCCAGCGCCAGGGCCATCGCCGGTGCCCCGCTGGCCGCCAGCGCCGGCAGCGCCAGCAGCACGCCGATACGTGCTTGCCGCTTGCTGTGCGGCGCAGCGGCCAGGGCCCATTGCACGCAGGCCATCGCGGCCAACTGGGCCAGCTCGGGCGTGGTTTCATGGCCCAGTTGCAGCAAGCCCAGCGTGGCAATGAAGGCCAGCAAGGCGCCATCGGCGATGGCCCGGCCGTAGTCCACCGGCGAGGCCTCGCCGCCAAAGGCCAGTGGCAGCGGCTGGGCGGCATCGCTGCGCGCCAGGTGGAAGGTGGCATACCAGACCGCCGCCAGGCTCAACACCAGCAGAGCGGCAAAGGGCAGCCGGGCCGCCAGCGCCGGGCCGATCCAAGGCTGCAGGGCCTGAATGGCGATTGCGCCGATCCAGTGCGGCAACAGCGCGGCATCGGTGGCCACGCCGCCCAACGCCGGGGCCAGCCACGGCGCCCGGCCGTCGGCCAGGGCCAGCATCTGGCCGAAGGCATTCAGGTCTGCGCCGCGCCAGGGGTCGCGCCCGAGCAGGCCGGGCAGCACATAGGCGGCGCAGAACAGCAGCAAGGCCAGGCGCGGCAGGCGCTGCGCGGCTTGTTGCGTCACCAGTGCAGGGTTCGGCTTCACCGAGGGATCATAGAGGCATGAAAAAGGGCAGCCTGGGCTGCCCTTCGGGGACCTGCACCGGCGGCGCCGGCCTGTTTGCAGCCCAGATTCAGGCCGCAGCCTTCTTGTTGATGCCGAGGCTGGCGAACTTGTTGCGGAACTTCTCGACCCGGCCGCCCAGGCTGTCGACACTCTTCTGGGTGCCGGTGTAGAAAGGATGGGTCTCGCTGGTGGTTTCCAGCTTCACCAAGGCCATTTCACGGCCGTCTTCCAGCGTGATCTTTTCCTTCGACTGCACCGTCGAGCGGGTGACGAACTTGAAACCGTTGGACAAGTCCACGAAACACACTTCGCGGTAGTTGGGGTGAATGCCTTCTTTCATGGGAGACCTTTTTGGCGCTGGCTGCCGGAAGCCACGCTGCACCGCGCAACGCACTTTCCGAATGCGGAAAACTGCGGATTATAGCGTCGCTGCGGATAATTTAGCCCACGGTCTCGCAGAGCTCGACCGGTTCGCCAGGCGTGCATCAGGCCGCAGGGCCTGCTGCACGTCCGGGCTTGCCCACGGTCTCGCAGAGCTCGACCGGTTCGCCAGGCGTGCATCAGGCCGCAGGGCCTGCTGCACGTCCGGGCTCACCCACCGCGGCGCATCATGTCGAAGAAGTCCAGGTTGTTCTTGCTCGCCTTCATCTTGTCGAGCATGAACTCCATCGCCTCGATCTCGTCCATGTTGTAGAGCAGTTTGCGCAGGATCCAGGTCTTCTGCAGGATCTCGGGCTTGAGCAGCAATTCCTCGCGCCGGGTGCCGCTCTTGTTGATCAATATCGACGGGTAGACCCGCTTCTCGGCCATGCGGCGGTCGAGGTGGATCTCGCAGTTGCCGGTGCCCTTGAACTCTTCGTAGATCACCTCGTCCATGCGCGAACCGGTGTCGATCAGCGCGGTGCCGATGATGGTCAGCGACCCGCCCTCCTCGACGTTGCGGGCCGCGCCGAAAAAGCGCTTGGGCCGCTGCAGCGCGTTGGCGTCGACGCCACCGGTCAGCACCTTGCCGCTGGACGGCAGCACGTTGTTGTAGGCGCGCGCCAGCCGGGTGATCGAATCCAGCAGGATGACCACGTCCTTGCGCATCTCGACCAGGCGCTTGGCGCGCTCGATCACCATCTCGGCCACCTG
>JANNZD010000513.1:0-12365 GCA_031410435.1 Betaproteobacteria bacterium
CGCATGGTGTGAATCCTCGCTGGGTTCGCTGGGGCGGTGGCACTGCGGCCGCTTCAAGCCCGGAAACGGGGTGGATGGGGCTCAGAGGGTGTTGACGAAATGAATGGCACCCGCGCCGGAGTGGCCAAGGGCGCTGGGGTAGGCGCGGCGTGCGGCCCGGGCTGATGGCCCGGGCAAGCGGCGCAACGCCCCCCCAGCGCCCTTGGCCGCCCGGCCCGAAGGGTGTGATCCCAAAATGGGCCAACTCGTCGTTGCAAATGCTCGCCGGGCCTGCAGCCCGTCTGTGCTTTGCGCCTAGATTTGGCCCGTTTTGGGACCACACGCGGGTGCCATTCATTTTGTCAACACCCTCTCAGGGCGCGGGCTTGTTGATCGCACGCCGCGGCCGGCTGGCAACGCCGGCCGGTACATCGGGAAACTCGGCCCGGCATTGCACGCCGGCCGGGATGGCCATCTGGGGGTTGGGCACTTCCAGGCGCACGCCAAAGGTGCCTGAGGCGGCGTCCAGCACCCGGTCTACCACGCGCACCGTGGCCGCGGCATTGACGACCACCGGCACCGCAACTCGCACCGTGGCGCGCCCGCCGACCTTGACATGGGGGTAGGCCTCGGCAGGCAGCACCACCTCGGCATGCAGGGTGGCAATGTCGGCGATCTTCAGGATCGGCTTGCGGCCGTCGGCACTGTCGGCCAATTCGCCCGCGTGCATGTTGCGCTCCATCACCACCCCGTTGACCGGGCTGCGCAGGCTGCGCAGGCGGATCAGCTCCTCGTTGCGGCGCACCTCCAGCGCAGCCAGGCGCAGGTTGTCGCTGGCCTCCTGCAATTCGGATTCGGCCAGGCGCCGCTCGGTGGCGGTTTCGTCGCGGTCCTGCTTGGAGATCAGGTCGTCAGCGACCAGGCTCTCGCGCCGCGACAGCTTGAGCGTGGCATAGCCCAGGCGGCTTTCACCCGAGCGCACCGCACCCTGCATCGTGGCCTTGTGGCGCGCCACCTCCAGCGCGGCCCGCTCGGCAGCCGAGTCGAGCTCGACCAACACCTGCCCGGCGCGCACGAACTGGCCTCGCTCGACCAGGATGCGCTCGATCAGGCCGGTGGTCGGGCTGCGCAGGTCCACCATCTGGCGCGGCTCGAGCACGCAGTCGAACTCGGCGGCCGACGCTGCTGCGCCGGCCAGCAGCAACGCAGCGCCGACCAGCAGACGCATTGGATGGGGGATCTCGGGGGGCCTGCGCATGCTTCACTCCGGTCGGCCCGCAAAGGCCAGCAATCGATCGGTCTGTTGTTCCTGCGACAGCGTGTGCCGTCGCACCTCGGCGTGGTGGCGCTCGGCCGCGCGTTGCGCCCAGTGGCGCAGCAGCAGCGCCGGCAGGCGCCCCAGCCTGTGCTGCCCCCAGCGCTGCGCATGCCGACGCAGACCTGCCGTGAAACGCTGGGCATGGGCATCGAACAACTCATCCTCCAGCGACACCAGACATTCAAAACTGCCTGGGTCGCCCTGGCGGCCGGCGCGGGCGGGCAAATGGGGGGCGATGCGCGCCGAATCGTGGAACTCGGTCAGGATCACATGCAGGCCACCGGCTGCGCGCACCGCGTCGTCCAGCAGGTTGTCGGTGCCGCGGCCGGCCATGTTGGTGGCCACCGTGATGCGGCCGGCCGCGCCGGCCTGGGCGATGACTGCGGCCTCGTCGGCGTCCTGCTTGGCATTGAGCACGGTGTGGGCCAGGCCGGCGGTGGCGCACAGGGCCGCAATCCGCTCGGACGCTGCCACCGAGCGCGTGCCCACCAGCACCGCCCGGCCCCGCGCGGTTTGGCGCCGGGCGGCGGCCACCACGGCGGCGTCGCGGTCGGCGCTGGCGCAGAACACCGTCACGCCCAGCGCGCGCCGCAACACAGGCCGGTGCGTGGGGATACGCACCACGTCGGTGCCCAGCACGGCCTTGAGCTCGCCCGCCACCTCGGTGACGGTGCCGCTCATGCCGGCCACCCGCAGGTAGCGGCGGAACATGCGCTGGTAGGTGATGCGGGCGATGGTGTCGCGGCCGTCGGTGGTTTGCAGCGCCTCCTTGCGCTCGATCAGCTGGTGCAGGCCGCCCTCCCAGGACCGGTCGGGCATCACCCGGCCGGTGTATTCGTCGACGATCTGCACCTTGCCGTCGACCACGATGTAGTGGCGGTCGCGCGCATAGCCATGCAGCGCGGTCAGGGCCTGTTCGAGCAGGCGCTCGCGCTCGATCACTGACCCGGGCAAGCGCATGTCGTCCACCGCCGCCAGGGCCAGGCGGCCGTCCTCGGTGAGCACAGCCGCGCGCTCACGCGGACGCAGCAGGAAGTGCCGGCCGGCCTGCAGCGCGCCGGCCAGCGCCAGCGCGGCGTCACAGCTGCCCGCCTCGCCGATGGCGCTGCTGCCGCGCGAGATGATCAAGGGCGTGCGGGCCTCGTCGATGAACACGCTGTCGGCCTCGTCGACGATGGCGAACCACAGCCCGCGCAGCACCGCCGCCTGCGGCGCCCGGCCCGCCTGGCCCAGCGCCAGTACCTGGGCCCGCGGCCCCAGGCGGCCGGCCAGCACCTCGATGCGGTCACGCAGGTAGTCGAAGGTAAGGTCCTTGTTGACGCAGTAGGTCAGGTCACAGCGGTAGGCTGCGGCGCGCTCGGGCGGCTGCTGGTCGGGCAGCACCTTGCCCACGCTCAGGCCGAAGAAGGCGTAGACCGGGCTCAGGTTGTCGGCATCGCGCGCGGCCAGGTACTCGTTGACGGTGATCACATGCACCGGCACGCCGGCCAGTGCCATGGTCACTGCCGGCAGCAGGGCGGTCAGGGTCTTGCCCTCGCCGGTGTGCATCTCGGCGATGGCGCCGTCCAGCATCGCCCGCCCGCCCATCAGCTGTACCGGGAAATGGCGCTTGCCCAGGCAGCGGCCCGAGACCTCGCGCACCAGCGCAAAGCATTCGGCCACCGCCGCCGCCTGCAGGCCCTGGCGCCGCAGCTGGCCGGCCAGCACGCCAGCGCGTTCGCGCAGGCCGGCCTCGTCCAGTGCGGCCAGGCGCCCGGCATGGCCCATCGCCTGGCGTGCAAAGCGCTGCAGCCGCCAGCGCCGCAGCGGCGAGGCCCAGACGCCGCAGCGGCCGGCCAGGGCCAGCAGCCAGCGGTCCAGGGCGTTCTGCCGGCTGTCGGCAGCCTCGACCCAGGGAGCCGCCGCCAAGACACCGGCGGCTTCGGCCAGGGCCGGGCGGAGCAGGCTGACAGCCGCCATGGCTAGAGCGCCAACTGGCTGAGCAGCAACTGGCGCAAGCGGCGCCAGAGCTGTTGGCCCAAGGGCTCGGTGGCGTGCACGAAGCGCACATGGGCACGCTCGCCGATCTGCACCCGGGCCAGCGCGGCCTCGGGCGGCAGCTGCAGGTCGAACTGGAACACCCGGTTCAGGGTCTTGGGCTGGCGCGGGTCGCGGCTATCGACCGGGATCAGGCCGCCGCCCTCCAGTGCCAGGGCCATCGACGGCAGCGCGGCGTCGCCGGCCGGCACCTCGCGCAGCAGCCGGGCCGGCCAGACCTGGCCCAGATCGCCCGACAGCCGCACCTCGGTGGTCTGCAGCCGGGCCCGCACCAGGTCGATGTCGTCCTGGCTGACCACCACCCGCACCACCGGCGCGTCGTCGGTGAGCAGGTAGCCCAGCAACTCGCCCTGCTTGACCCAGCGCCCGGGCAGATCGGCGGCGCGCGGCAGTTCCAGCACGCCGGCGCGCTGGGTCGCCACGGTCAGGCGCTGCAGGCGCTGGTCAGCATGGGCCAGTTCGTCGTCGGCGCGGGCCCATTCCTGCTGCTGCACCGCCGTGGCCACCCGGCCGCGACCGGTCTCGCGCTGGGCCTGGGCGCCGGCCAGTGCCATGTCATAGCTGCGCTGCTGACGCAGCGCCCGGGCGGCAGCGGTGTCGCGGTCGACCCGCAGGCGGTCATTCACCAGCACCAGCGCCATCTCACCCGCGGCTACCTGGGCACCCGGCTGCAGCGCCACACGGGCCACGAAGCCCGGCTCGGCGGCGCGCAACTGGGCGTTGTCGGCCGGCCAGACCACGCCCTGCGCATAGGTGGACAGCGGTGCAGGCACCACCGCCGCCCCCAGCAGCAGCAGCGCCAGCAGTGCCCCGGTCAGGCCCAGCGCGCGTGGCCGGTGCGGGCTGAGCTCGGCCGCCGTGGCCACATAGTTCAAGCCCTTGAGCAGTGGCCACAGCAGCAGCGTGGCCAGGCCCCACAGGCCCACGCCCAGGCCGATGTAGAGGTATTCGCGGCCCAGGAACAGCGCGATGCCGGTGGTGATGCCGATGCGGTAGGCGAAGGATGCCGGCGCATAGGCGGCCAGCCACCAGCGCTCGCCGGCGGTGGCCCTGGGCGGCTGGGCCTGGGTCAGGCCGAAGGCGTAGTGCTTGGCCAGCCAGGCCCAGAACTGGTTGCTGCGCTGGGCCAGGTTGGGCGCCTCGATCAGGTCGCACAACACGAAATAGCCGTCGTAGCGCAGCAGCGGGTTGCCATTGAACAGCAGCGTGGATACCCCGCCGATGAGCATCACGTTGTAGGCCAGCGCGCGCACCACGCCGGGCTCCACCGCCAGCCAGACGAACAGCGCCAGAGCGCCCAGGGCCAGCTCGGTGAGCATGCCGGCGGCGGCCACCAGCGCGCGGCGGTACTTATCGGCAAAGGCACTGCTGCCCGACGCGTCCACATAGGGCACCGGTGCAAACACCAGGAACATCAGCCCCATGTCATGCACCTCGGCACCGCCGGCCTTGGCGGCCCAGGCATGGGCCAGCTCGTGCAGGCCCTTGACCACCGGGTAGACCAGCAGCAGCGACAGCAGGTTGCCGGCCGACAGCAGGCGGTCGCCGCTGTTGTGGCTGAGGTCGGCCCAGTGCTGGCCGGCCAGCACCGCCGCCGGCACGCACAGCGCCAGCCAGAGCAGCGCGCCCCAGCGCCCGAACAGCCAGCGCAGGGCCGGCAGCGTGCGGGCAAGAAAGGCGTCGGGGTCCCACAGCCGCAGGCGGATCGACAAGGGGTTGGCAAGATTGCGCTGCCAGACCTCGCGGCGGTGGCGGTCACGCCGGCGCAGCAGCTCGTCCAGGTCAGGCATCGCGTCGGACAGCAGCGCGTTGGCCTCGTGCAGCTGGGCCAGCAGCTGGATCAGGTCGTCCTGAGGCGGGGCATCGCGGCCCAGGGCCAGGCTGGCGTCGTCCCACAGCGCCTGCACGGTATGGCGGCCGTCCATGCGGGCCACCACATGCCAGGCCTGCGGCGTCAGGCGCAGGGTGCGCTGGTTGACCGGGTCGAACAGCACATACCAGGCCACGCCCCGGTAGCGTTGGCGCTGCACCTGTACCTGGGGCGCCAGCCGCGGCCGCACTTGGGCCACCCGGTACCAGTTGGCGGAGCGGAAGTCCTGTCCCATGGCGGCTGCAGCGGGTCAGGGCCAGTAGCGCCAGACATTCAGGCGGGCCCAGTCGACCAGGCGGTGGGTCCAGATCCACAGCAGCGGATGTTGGCTGGCATCGACCTTGCCCACCCCCTCCATGCCGGGGCGCAGGCCTGGGTCCTGGCGCGCCAGGTCGGCCTCGACCCGGAACAGGTTCTGGCCGTCCTCGGCGCTGGCCACCGAGACATGGCGCACGGTGAAGGCCAGGCGCTCGTCGGCCCTGCCGGCCAGCACCAGGGTGCCGGCCTGGCCCGGGTGCAGCTCGCGCACATCGCGCTCGTCGACCTTCAGCACCACCCGGTAGCCGGTGAGCGGGGCCAGCTCGAACAGGGTCTTGCCCTGCTCCACCGGCCCGCCGATGGCCTGCGACAGGTCGCCGCTGACCAGCACCCCGTCGAAGGGCGCGGTGATGCGGGTGCGCGCCAGGCGTTCTTCCACCTGATCAAGCTTGGCCTCGGTCTCGACCAGCTGGGCCGATAGCACCGCCTGTTCGCCGCGTTCATGCCGGGCCAGGGCCTCGTCGCGCTTCTTCTCCTGCTGGGCCAGTTCGGCGCTCAGGCGCATGCGCTCCAGGCGCAGGTCGCGGTCGTCCAGCCGCGCCAGCAAGGCGCCGCGCGCCACGGTCTGGCCGGCACGCACCGGCGCCTCGGCCACAAAGCCCTCGAAGGGCGCGGCGATCACCCGCTGCACCTGGCCCTCGAGCGCGGCGCGGGCCGGCACCCGGTAGGTGGTGTCAATCAGGCTGAGCGCCGCCAGCAGCGCCCCGCCCAGCAGCGCGCCCACCGCAAAACCGGGGCGGCGGCGGTCGCTGACGGCACGCCAGGCGCGGCCCAGCAAGGCCGGCGCACGCCCGGCCCACCAGTGCGACTGGTCGTCCAGGCGGGCCAGCAGCGGCCCCAGCACCACCGCCAGCGCCTCGCCACGGGCGATGAATTCGGGGCTCAGGCCAGCCTGCGGCAGTTGCCAGCAGACCGCGCCCACCGCGCGCTTGCCCGACAGGATGGGCACTGTCAACGCGGCCTGGTCGCCGGCCAGGCTGCGCTGGGCCTGCAGCACCAGGCTGCGGTCGCTGCCGGCGGCGGCCGGCCAGGCCAGGCTGGCGCGCTGCTCCACCGCCTCGGTCATGGCCGCCTCGAGCGCGCTGGCCACGGCGCTGCGGCGCTCGAACCAGGCGGCATGCGACAGCGAGGTCAGCCGCAGCACGCCTCCCTGGGCCAGGCCCACCGCAACCCGGTCGCAGCCGCTGATCCGGGCCAGCTCGGTGGCCATCGCCGCACAGGCATCGTCGACCCGGTCATGCGCGCCCAGCAGCGCCAGCATGTCCAGGGCCTGGCGGGCCTGTGCCAGGCCGTCGTCCTGGCTGCGGCCCTCGTGCTGGCGGAACAGGCCGTCGATCCAGCCGGCGCCCCACTGGATGTCGGCCAGCAGGCGCTGCACATCGGCTGCAGCGACGCGCTGGACGATCAGCACCACCACGGCTACCAGCCGGTCGCCGCTGAACACCGGCACCGCCAGTGCATGGCGGTTGCTGCCGCGGGGGCCGTCGGGCAGTGGCTCTGTCACGTCGGTGCGCAGGTCGACGCAGCGCTGGGCCGGGCCGGCCAGTTCGGACACCTCCCCGATGGACTCGGGCCACATCGCTGCGGGCACCAGGGCGCCGCTGTCCTCGAGGGCCAGCACCAGGGCGGTCTGCACCCCGGGTGCGCGGGCGACCATCAGCATCAGCCACTGGCCGAGAAAGCTGCGGGCGTCGCGGGCCTGGTTCAGCACCCGGGTGGCGCCAGAGGGCGCGGCGGCGTCGGCAGCAGGCCGGGCCGCGCTGGAGGAGGAGTTGGCCATGTTCACCGCAACCGTCCCCCGGCCACCAAGGACCAGGACGGCTGCAATCGGGATGGGGTCAGAGTCTGCGACGCCGGCTGCCGATGCCGACCAGCAGTGCCAGGCCGCTCAGGCCCAGGGCCCAGGTGGCGGGTTCGGGTACGGCGCTCGGCAGCACGGTGATCGGAGTCGATGCACTGGGCATGAAGGGGGAGCCCGTGCCATAGGCCCCCCCTGCCACCGGCTCGACGCCGATCCTGGCCGACGGCGAAGCCTGCAGGGCTTGGAACGAGAGCGTGAACAATTCGACATCGCCCGACAGCGCCGGCGGATCGGTCAACATCGACACCTGGTAGACGCCGATGTTGGATGGGGGCGTATTGACATCGAGCCCAAAGCCCAGGCCGCTGACCACGACAGTGCCACCGCTGCCCAAAAGGCTTGTCAATGGGTTGGACAGCAGCAAGGGCTGGTCGAGGATCCTGAACACCGCCGGATCCCAGGTAAAGCCGAAATTGGCCGAGTAGAAGCCACTGTCAAGGCCCTCGTCGACAGCGCCATCGTGGACCGTGAAGGACACGGTCTGGCCAACGCTGAAGCTGCCCGAGGGGGCCTGCACCGCAGGGGCCGCATGGGCCAAGGACAGCCCGCCTGCAGTACCCGCCAGCAACAGGGCGGACAGAATATTTTGGGTTTTCATCATTTTCTCCAAACAACAAATCCTGCTGGCTGAGCCTCTTGAACCGTCACCCACAGTGTCTGCGCTCATCCGGGGCGCATACCCCCCTGAAGTCAGGGATCAAACCGCCCGCTTTACACGCCAACGGGTTTGCAACAAAAAATTTCTCACGCGATGTTGCGGCACGTCAACGGCGCGGCGTCAGCATGGGTTCGCTGCGCCAATCCACCAACTGGGCATCCAGGTGGGTCAGGTCGGCCTCGCCCAGCTGACCGCTCTGCGATTTGAGCTTGATGAAGTTGTTCCAGGCCTCATACCGCGCGCGCGACAGGTCGCGCCGGGCGTCGAAGAGCTTGGACTGGGCATCCAGCACATCGGCGTTGGCCTTGGTGCCCACCTCGTAGGCCCGGCGGCTGACCCGCAGCGCCAGCTCCTGCGAGCGCACTGCCGCCTCAAGCCCCTGGGCCTGGGCCACCGCCGACAAGGTGCCGGTGAAGGCCTGGCGCACCGCCAGCCCCACGGTGCGGCGTGCCAGGTCCAGGTCGGACTGCGCCTTGTCACGCAGCGCCAGGGTTTCGCGCACCCGCGACTGGGTCACGCCGCTGGCGAACAGGGGCACCGTGACATTCAAGGCGATGGCCGAGTTGTCGCCGCGCCGCGCCAGCGGGCTGGTGACTGTGCCAGTGTCCTTGGACAGGCTGAGCGTGTAGCTGAGGTCTGCGCTGGGCGCATGGCCCAGCCGGGCCTTGAGGATCTCGGCCTCGGCCATCTGCAGCGCCCACTGGGCTTGGGCGATCTGCGGGCTGCCGGTGGCCGCATCGGACAGCCACACCAGTACCGACGCCGGGTCGATCACCGGCAGGCGCTGGCCGTCCAGGCCGCGCCCGAGCAGGGTTTCGGTGCCAGCGCCGGCCAGTTCAACCAGGGTCTGCTGGCGCAGCGTCAGCTCGGCGCTGCTGGCAATGGCCTGCGCAGCCACGGCGTCGGCCCGGGCTTCGGCATCGCGCACATCGGTCAGCGGCGCGGTGCCTACCTGGTGGGCCCGGCGCGCCAGGGCCAGTTGCTCGGCGGTAGAGACCTGCTGCGCTTGCACCAGGCCCACCGTATCACGCGCCTTGAGCAGTTCAAACACCGCCTCGACCAGCCGCTGGACCACTTCGGACTGGGCCTGGGCCAGCGCGGCCTCGGCTTGGTGTGACTGGTGCCTGGCGCCCTGCAGCGCCGGCCACAGGGTGCCGCGCAGGATAGGCTGGGTGATCTGCAGCACCGCCTGCTGGCCATTGAAGGGGCGCAGGTCGAACTCTGGCGCCTCGCGGTAGCGGTTGTCGGTGTAGTTGGCGCTGAGTTGGGCGGTGGGGCCAAAGCTGCCGCGGGCCTGCTGAACCCGTTCCAGCGCGGCGCGCAACTGGGCGGCGGCGCCGGCCACGGCGGGGTCGCTGCCCAGGGCCTGGCGCATCAAGGCCGGCAGGCCCTGGCCGGGTGTACCGGCATGCAGGGCCAGCAGCAGCAGCCCGACCCCGGCGGGCCGGGCGACCCGACCACAGGCGCTTGCGGTCTTGGCGATGAAGGACATGGAAAGTGGCCGGGGAGAGGAATGGAAACGGACCTTGCAGCTGGCCGTGGTGGCCGCTGATGTCACCGATTATCCGGGCGCCTTGCGGGGTGCCGGGCACCGTATCCCGGGGGGGGCGTGGCACCGATTTGCGGGGGCCGCGCGGCGCGCCGTCAATGCGGCGCGGCCTGCAGCAGGCGCACCATCTCGCGGTATCCCAGGGCCTGGGCCAGGGCCAGCGGGGTGCGGCCTTCGCGGTCTGCCAGGCGGGTGCTGGCACCGGCGTCCAGCAGGGCCTTGAGCGTGGCCACATGGCGCGGCCCACCCTGGCCCAGCACGATGGATTCGATCAGCGCTGTCCAATGCAGGTTGTTGACATGGTCCAGCGGCGCGCCGGCTGCGATCAGCTGGCGTACCACCCCGTCATGACCCAGGTGGGCCGCTGCAATCAGGGCGGTGCCGTCATAGCGGCTGGTGATCAGCCTGGCGCTGGCGCCGGCCGCCAACAGGGCCTGCAGCGTGGCTTCGTCGTCGGCCACGGCGGCAATCGTGACCGCGTCATAGCGGTCGTTCTCCAGCAGGCCCAGCGCCGCGCCGGCGCGGGCCAGGGCCCGCACCAGGTCAGGCCGGCGCGCAAAGGTGGCCACATGCAAGGCGGTGCGGCCATGGCTGTCGCGTGCATCGATATCGGCCCCAGCCGCCAGCAGGCCCAGCAGTGCCGCCCCGTCGCCGCGGTGGGCCGCAGCATGCAGGCCACTGTAGGCTGCCGCCTCGGCCGCGCCGGGCCCGACCTGCGCCGGTGCCTGGGCCGCAGCCCACAGCAAGCAAGCGGCCAGCACGGCCCGCAGCGCGGCCGACGCTTCGGACTTCAGGCAAAGGTAAGCAGGCAGGTTGGGCTTCACGGCGCGGTCTCCTGGCGCAGGATTGTGCCGGGCCGGGTCGCCTGACGGGCCCTGACCGTGCTGCTCGCTTACTCGCGGTGATAGGGATGGCCGACGCCCAGGCTCCAGGCGCGGTACAGGGCCTCGGCCAGCAGCACCCGCACGAAGGCATGCGGCAGGGTCAGGTCAGACAGGCGCAGGGTCTCGTCGCCGCTGGCCTTGAGTGTCGGGTCCAGGCCGTCCGGCCCGCCCACGATCAGGGCCACGTCGCGGCCATCGCCCATCCAATGTTGCAGGCGCTCGCTCAGCTGCAGGGTGGTGAGCCGGCTGCCGCGTTCGTCAAGCACCACCCGGCGTACCCCCTTGGGGCAGGCCGCCTCGATGCGCCGGGCCTCGGCGGCCATCATCTGCGCCGGTGTGCGCCCGCCCGTGCGCGGCTCGGCCTTGACCGGCTTCCAGTCCAGGCGCAGTTCGGGCGGAAAGCGCTTGGCATAGTCTGCATAGGCGGCATCGGCCCAGCCGGGCGGCCGGTGCCCCACCGCCAGCAGCAGCAGGCGCATCGGCCCCGCTCAGCGCCGCGGTGCGGCCTTCTTGCCGGCCGCCGCCGTCTTGCGCGCCGGCGCGGGCCGGCCGGCAGCGGTCTTGGCTGCCGGACTGCGGCGCTGGATCGGCTTGACCACGATGGTCTGCACCTTGGCCGCTGGCGCCGCTGCCTTGCGCGCAGGGGCCTTGACCGCCGCGGTCTTGGCGGCCACCTTGCGGGCCGGCGTCTTGGCCGCTGCCAGCTTGCGCGCCGCCGTCGGCTTGGCCGCTGCGGGCTTGGCCGCCGCAACCCTGGCTGCGCTGGCGGTCTTGCGGGCGCCGGTCTTGGCCGCAGCCTCGCGCGCGGCCGCACGCGGCCCCGGCGCGGTCTTGGCGGCACGTGCAGGCCGGGCCGCAGCCGTCTCGGGGTGGGCGCGCACTGCCGTGCCCTTCTTGGCGGCAGCCTTGCGCTTGGGCGCCATCGGCGCGTCATCATCGTCCGCACCTTCGGAGGCCTTGACCAGGCCGCGCGGCGTGTCGCTGCCGATCTTCATGCGCACCGGCTTGCCGCCCCAGATCTCCTCCAGCCGGTAGTAGTCGCGGATCGCCGGTTGCATCACATGGGCCACGGCCGCACCGCAGTCGACGATGATCCACTCGCCGTTGTCGCCGCCCTCGGTGGCCAGCACCGGAAAGCCGGCGGCCCGCACCGCATCGCGTACCCCCGAGGCCAGGGCCTTGGTCTGCCGGTTGCTGGTGCCCGAGGCGATGATCACGCGTTCAAACAGCGGCGACAGGTGCTCGGTGTTGAAGACCACGATGTCCTGGGCCTTGACGTCTTCGAGCCCATCGACGATGGCCCGTTGCAGTTTGCGAATGTCCATTCAGTGCCTGGTAAGTCAGGAAAAAACCGGGCTGGCGCCCGGGGGATACAACTGGTGCTGGTCAATATAGCGGGCTACTGCCATGCCTACCAGGGCCGCCACCGGTTCGCCGGCAGCGCGGCGCCGGCGGATCTCGCTGGCCGACAGCGCCATCGGCGGCAGGTCGAGCGCCACCCAGCGGCACCCCAGCGCGGCCAGCGCGGGCGGCGCCACGGCCGCCGCGCCACCGCGGCTGGCCACCGCCAGCGTGACCAGGGGCAAGAGCTCGCGCCAGCGGTGCCAGGTGTCGAAGCGGGCAAACTGGTCCTGGCCCAGCACCAGGAACCACTGCGCCGCTGCGTGGCCGGCCTGGGCCCATTCGGCCTGCAGCGCACGCACGCTGTCCAGGGTGTAGGTCGGGCCGGCGCGGTCGATTTCACGCGCGTCGATCACGCAGCCGGGCTCGCCGTCCAGCAGCAGGGCCAGCATGGCCAGGCGTTGCGGGCCCGGGGTGATCGCACGGCCGGCCTTCTGCCAGGGCGACCCGGCCGGCAACCAGCGCAGCTCGTCCAGGGCCAGGTCACGCA
>JANNZD010000514.1:0-1729 GCA_031410435.1 Betaproteobacteria bacterium
GCCGATCAGCCGACGCATCGTGGAACACTTTGGCGGCCGGATGTGGGTGCAGTCTGATCCAGGGCAAGGCGCGCTGTTCGGTTTCACGTTGCCATGGCAGGCTGCCAGCCTGCCGCCCGGAGACAGCCCATGACCCACGCCATCCTGATTGCCGACGATGAGCCCAATATCCTGATCTCGCTGGAATTTCTGCTCAAGCGCGCGGGCTACCAGGTCAGCCTGGCACGCGATGGCCAGGAGGCGCTGGACGCCATCCTGCGTGATCGGCCGGCCCTCGTGCTGCTGGACGTGATGATGCCCAGGAAGACCGGCCTGGAGGTCTTGCAGGCGGTGCGTGCCGACGAGGCCTGCAACGGGGTGCGCATCCTGATGCTCACCGCCAAGGGCCGCGATACCGACATGGCCAAAGGCCTGGCGCTGGGCGCCGATGCCTACATGACCAAGCCCTTTGCCACCAAGGACCTGGTGGCGAAGGTCCGCGACCTGCTGGCCCAGCCACTATGACCCACCCCGAGCAGCAGCAGTTGCGCGCCCTGGCGCTGGCCGTGGCGGCCTGCGCGCTGGCGGTGCTGGCCTGGGCCGGTGCCACAGTCGCGCTGCTGTGGGCCACGCTGGCGCCGGCCGAGCAGTCCCAGGCCGCCGACCTGCTGGCGCCGCGTGGCGCACTGGTGCTGCTGGCGGTGCTGGCGTTGCTGGCCGGCCTGGGCTGGTGGGTGCCACGGGCCTGGCGGCGTTGGGTGCTGGCGCCGGCGCAATTGCTGGAAGCCGCCCGGGTGCTGGTGGACACCGATGCCCAGCGCGCACTGGCCAGCGACGGCGATGCCGCGCTGCAGGGCCTGGCCGGCGCGATCAACGCGCTGGTGGCCCAGCGCAGCGCGCTGCGCAGCAGCATGGCCCTGCAGGTGGCCGCCGCCAGCCGCAGCATCGAGCAAGAGCGCAGGCGCCTCGCTGCGCTGATGTCCGAGCTGAGCCAGGCGGTGGTGGTGTGCAATCTGGACGGCCGCATCCTGCTCTACAACGCCAGCGCCAGGGCGCAGTTCCAAGCGCTGTCAGCGCTGTCAGCGGTGCCCTCGGGGGCCGACGGGGGCGAGCTGATCGGCCTGGGCCGCTCGATCTACAAGGTCTTCGACCGCAAGCTGCTGGCCCATGCGCTGGAGGCCCTGCTCCAGCAGGGCCGGCGCGGCGTGACCAGCCCCTCGGCCCAGTTCTTGACGGCCACTGCCAGCGGCCAGTGGCTGCGCGTGCAGATGGCGCCGGTGCGCAGTGTCGACCCGCCGCCCGCCGTCGGCGCAGCGCCGGCCCGGGGCTTGGACGAGCCCGCCCTGAATGGCTTCGTGCTGCTTCTGGCCAACGTGACGCGCGAGTTCGAGCAGGCCGGCGCGCGCGACCAGTGGCTGCTGGGGCTGACCGAGGGTAGCCGCGCGTCGCTGGCCAATCTGCAGGCGGCGGCAGAGATGCTGGAGTACCCGGACCTGGACGAGCCCCAGCGCGCCCGCTTCCAGGCCGTGGTGCACGACGAGCTGCGCGCGCTGGGCCAACGCCTGACGGACGCGGCCCGCCAGACTGCGGACGGCCTGGCCACCCGCTGGCCGCTGGAGGAGATGCTGGGTGCCGACCTGGTAGCGGCCGCGCTGCGCCGGCTGCAGGCCTTGCCCGGCCTGCGCGCCACCGCCGACACGCTGGACGAGACGTTGTGGTTGAAGGTCGACAGCTTCTCGCTGCTGCAGGC